>DASPJX010000373.1:0-8586 GCA_035628395.1 Burkholderiaceae bacterium
TTGCCGTCCTCGAGCATCTTCCGGTACTCGGCGATGCCGTCGGCCGTCGAGCGGCCCTGCGCCGCCAGCGGCGGCGCGACGATCGCGGCGGCCAGCGCCAGCGCGATCGGGGGGATGTGTCGTCTCATGTCGGTCTCGTCTCCTCGCGCGGGCACGGGTCGCGCGGCGCGCCGACTGCGCGGCGTCGTGCCGGGTCGCCCGTCCGCCCATCGGGGTGGGCCCGGCGGGTCGCCGGTCCACCGAACCCCGTCCGACCGTCCGCCGACGGCCCGCCCGATCCGGGGGGCCGCCGGTCGACGGTCCGCGGGACCGTCAGCTGACGGTCGCCTCGTCGGTCCGCTTCTCGCCCTTGTTGTCGACCCAGGTCACGCTGATCTTGTCGCCGGCCTTCGCGCCCTTGACGACGAACTGCAGGAACGGGTTCTTCGAGACGGCCGGGCCCCACTGGGCGGTCATCACCGTCTTGCCGTTGTGCTGCGCGGTCACGTCCTGGATGAACCAGGCCGGCACGATCTTGCCGGAGGCGTCCTTGCGCTGGCCGGTCTCCATCTCGTGGCTCATCAGCACGCGCACGGTGGCCTTGTCGCCGCTCGCCTGGGCGCGGATGCGCATCGGGTCTGCCATGTCGATCTCCTGATGTGTGGGTCGGTCAGCCGCCGCAGCCGCCGAGCGTGACCTTGACTTCCTTGCGGGCGAACAGCGCCTTGCCGTCGCCGGTGAGCGCCACCGCGTAGACGTCGGACGACTGGCCCATCTTCACGCGGGTGCTGAAGTTCGCCTCGACCGCGTCGGACACGTCGAAGGCCGCCGACAGCACGCTCGGGTTCTTCTCGACGAGCACCAGCAGCTTCTTCACGCCGGGCAGCGCGCTCGCCACGCCGATCGGCACGACCGCGCCGTTCTCGGCGATGTCGGGGGCGGTGATCGAGACGTCCTTGCTCTCGGTCGGCGCCGAGCCGCCGAGCGCCTTCATCAGCTCGGCGACGTTCTTGGCGTCGAACGCGGCCTTGTTCCAGCCGGCCTGCTGGGCCGAGGCGAGCTGCGGCAGCATGCCCGCCGCGGCCAGCGCCGCCGCCACCCGGGCCGAGGTGCCCAGCATCTTCCTGCGCGTGTTCATCGGAGCCTCCTATCGAAGTCGTGAGAATGATACGGCAAGCCGTCATGACCCATCGTCGTGACCATATTCCGTCGACCCGCCCTCGCGGGTCGGGTCGACGGGATTCCCGCTCGTGCACGCATCGCCCGTGCCCCGCGCCGGCCTATCGCCGCGCTCCGGAGGCGAGCCACTGCGCGATCGCCTTCGCGTCCGCGTCGCCGAGCGACTGCGGCGGCATCGGTATCGCGCCCCAGACGCCCGAGCCGCCCGCCTTGATCCGCGTCGCCAGGTAGTCGACCGCGTCGGCGCGCGCGCCGTGACGCTTCGCGACGTCGGCGAAGCTCGGGCCGACGAGCTTGCTGTCGAGGCCGTGGCACGCGGTGCAGGCGTGCTTCTGCGCGAGCGCGTACGCCGAGACCTCGGCCGCCGGCCGGGCCGCGGGGGCGGCCGCCGCGGCGCCGGTGCGCGCGGCGCCCGCCGCGTCGGCGAGCGAGGCCGGCGCCGGGCGGGTCGTGTCGACGCCGCGCTGCGGCCCGAACGCGCGGTTCTGCTCGGCGAGGTTGCCGTGGGCGTTGCGGGCGAAGTCGGGCAGGAACGACGCCACCGCGGGCTCGGGGCCGCAATCCTTCGTGCACGCGGTCGCGGCGACGTCCGGGCGGCGCGTGCCGAAGCCCGCGCCGGGCCACATCGCGTGGTCGGTCGTCATGCCGTCGCGGTTCGGCAGCCGTCGCTGGACCTCGCGGATGTTGGCGTCCGACAGCGTGAAGTCGTCGGGCACGATGCCGCCCATGTTCAGGATGTACGCGGTGACCGCGTAGACCTCCTCGACCGACAGCGACTTCGGCTGGTTCCAGGGCATCGCGCGGTTGATGTAGTCCCACAGCGTCGACACGTTCGACAGCTTCATCAGCGTCGTGCGCCCCGGGAACGACGGGTCGGTGAGCCGCGCGACGCGGCCGCGGCGGATGTCGTCCTTCGTCGTGCCGCCGACGATCGGCGCGAACACCTCGTTGCTCTCGCCGAAGATGCCGTGGCACGAGGCGCACTTCGCCTCCCAGACGTCCTGGCCGCGCGCGACGCTGCCCGAGCCCTTCGGCAGCCCCCTGAAGTCGGGCCGCACGTCGATGTCCCAGGCCTTCAGCTCGGCCGGCGTCGCGGCCCGCCCGATCCCCGGATACGGCTGCGCGCGGGCCGTGCCGTGGGCGGCGAGGCCCGCCGCGAGGCCGAGCGCGAGGAGGCCCGCGGCGAGGCGTCGCTCAGGCGAGGTGGACATTGCGCACCTCGCCGTTCTCCTGCACCTGCCAGGTCTGGATCGCGTTGTTGTGGTAGATCGAGCGCGTGCCGCGGACCGCGCGCAGCTGCCGTCCGGTCGGCTGCACGTAGCCGGTCTCGTCGACGGCGCGGCTCTGGATCAGCGCGGGCCGGCCGTCCCAGGTCCAGTCGAGCGAGAAGCGCGTCAGGCACTTCGACATCACCGGGGTCTCGAGCCGCGCCGGACGCCAGTTGCGCCCGCCGTCGACCGAGACGTCGACGCCGCGGATCCGGCCGCGGCCCGACCAGGCGAGGCCCGAGATCGTGTAGAAGCCGCGATCGAGCAGCACCTGCCCGCCCGAGGGCATCGTCACGACGCTCTTGCACTCCTGGATGCTCGTGTACTGCCGGTGCCGGCCGTCGGGCATCAGGTCGACGTAGTGCAGCACCTCGTCCTTCGTGCCGTACGGCTGGTCGCCGACCTCGATGCGGCGCAGGTACTTGACCCAGCTCACGCCCTGCACGCCCGGCACCACCAGCCGCAGCGGATAGCCGTTCTCCGGGCGCAGCATCTCGCCGTTCTGCCCGTAGGCGACCAGCACCTCGCCGCGCTCGACCAGCTCCATCGGGATCGTGCGCGTCATCGACGAGCCGTCGGCGCCCTCGGCGAGCAGGTAGCGGCCGCGCTTCGCGTCGGCGCCGGCCATCTCGAGCAGCAGCTTCAGCGGCACGCCGGTGAACTCGCTGCAGCTCAGCATCCCGTGCGTGTACTGGCAGGTGGGCACGGCGACGTTGCCCCACTCCATGCCGGTGTTGGCGCCGCACTCGATGAAGTGGAAGCGGCTGACCGACGGCAGCCGCATCAGCTCGGCCATCGTGAACACCATCGGCTTGCGCACGATCCGCTCGTCCGAGCCGTTGATCATCAGCCGGTGCTGCGCGGGGTCGACGTCCCACCAGCCCTGGTGATGGCGCTCGAAGTGCAGCCCGCTCGGCGTGACGATGCCGAACAGGCTCTGCAGCGGCGCGAACGACACCGAGGCCTGGTTGGTCTGCGTGAGGCCGGGACTCTGGCGGCGCTGGACGGCGGCCTCGTGCTTCGAGGGCCGGCCGTAGCCGTCGGTGACCACCGGCTGGCCGAGGCCGCGGGAGTGCTCGGGCAGCTCGAGGATCGCGGGGTCGTCGCCCGCGCCCGGCGCCGGCCGACCCTGCGCGGCGGCGCGTCCCGCGGCGAGCGCGCCGCCGGCGGCGCCGGCCGCGGCGAACGCGCGCCGGATGAAGTCGCGGCGCCCCTCGCGGGCCTCCTCGAACACCCGGCGCACGCCGGGGGCGTCGATGAAGTTCTCCGGAGCCTTCAGCAGCCGCCCCGGGGGGGCGCTGGGTCGTTCCATGTCCGTCTCCCGGGACCGGCCGCCGTGCCCCGCGCGGGGGCCGGCGCGCCGTGGGCGCCTTGTATTCGTCGCCACTTATATTACGGCCGGCGGCGTCGACGTGGCAAGGCGCGCGGATCGGAGATCGGCGCGCGCGAGCGTGCCGCGGCGGGCGCCGAGCCCGGGGAACGCGAGAGATGCCCGGTCGCGGGGGCGGTGTTCGACGGCTCGCCCGCCGGGGGGGCACGCAGAATGGGTCCGTACCCCTCACGCGTCCGACGCCCCGCTGCCTTGCCGACTCCGCCCGCCCTGCAGCGCATCCGAGAGGCGCTCCGCGAGGACATCGCCCTGCCCGCGCTCGGGCAGGCGGTGTCGAACGTCTCCCGGATGGCCGCCGGCGAGTCCGACACCGTCGACCAGCTCGCGCAGGCGATCCTGTCGGACGTGTCGCTGACGCAGCGGCTGCTGCGCTGCGCGAACTCGCCGCTCTACCGCACCCGCGACGCCGCGCCGGTCACCACCGTGTCGCGCGCGCTGATGCTGCTCGGCTTCGACCAGGTGCGCTCGCTCGCGCTGTCGATGATGCTGGTCGACCACCTGGTGCCCGCGGCGCGCGCGCGCCCGGTGATGCGCGCGTTCGGGCAGGCGCTCGGCGCGTCGTCGGTCGCCCGCTGCACGCTGCAGCGGCGCTGGCCGTCGTGCGCCGAGGAGGCCGCGATCGCGGCGATGTTCCGCAACATCGGCCGGCTCATCGCGACGATCCACGCGCCCGACGCGGTCGCCGCGGTCCGCGACGCGGTCGCCGGCGGACAGCCCGAGTCGCAGGCGGTGAGGACGCTGGTGGGCCGCAGCTTCGACGAGCTGACGCTCGAGGTGGTGTCGGGCTGGGGGCTGCCCGCCCGGATCGAGCAGTCGCTGCAGCCGCTCGGCTCGGCCCCGTCGTCGCCGCGCTCGTCGCAGGAATGGGTGCGGCTCGCGTCGGCGTTCGGCGACGAGTCGGCGAACCTCGCGCGCCGACACGGGCTCGCCGGCCGCGACCGCACGATCGCGACCCTGGTGCGCCGCTACGGCGACGCGCTCGACATGGACGCCGAGGGCATCCACGAGGTGCTGGCCCGGGCCGACCAGGAGACGCTGCTGCTCGCGCAGGCGCTCGGGCTGACCGACGCGATCGCCGACGACGTGCCGGCCGTGCCCGTCGCCGCGGCGTCCGCGGGACGCCGCGCGGAGACGACGCGCGAGGCCGCGGGAGGTCGCTCCGAGCGCGTCGACGGGCGCGGCGCGTCCGGGGCCGGCGCCTCGCGCGCCGCGACGCCCGCGTCCGCCGATGCCAGCCGCCAGCTGCTGTCGACGCTGTCGCGGATCTCGGAGGCGCTCGCCGGCTCGCAGGGCATCGGGCGCGTCGTGCAGATCGCGACCGACGCGCTGCGCGAGTCGCTCGGCGCGATGCACGCGGTCTACTTCGCGCGCGACGACGCCGCCGGCACGTACCGCCCGCGCGCCGCCGCGGGCTGCGAGCTCGCCGCGCTGCGCGGCCGGATCGCGATGCCGCTGCAGGGCGCGCCGAACCTCTTCCACGCCGCGCTCGCGCGCGGCGCCGACCTGCACATCGCCGACACCGGCGTCGAGGCGGTGCGCAACCGCCTGCCGCCGTGGCTGCCGACGGTGTTCCCCGAGGCGCGCGGCTTCCTGCTGCTGCCGGTGACGGTCGACGGCAAGCCGATGGGCTTCTTCTACGCCGACCGCGACGAGGCCGGCACCGCGCCGCCGGACGGCGAGCAGCTCGACGCGATCCGGCTGCTGCGCAACCAGGTGGTGCTCGCGCTGCGCACCGAGCCGGTGGCGCGCTGAGCCGCGACGCCCGCCGCGGCGGGCGCGCCGCGCGTCAGTGGAAGTGCGCGGTCTCGGCCGGCGCCGCGTCCTCCGGCATCTCGGCGTGGACGATCTCGCCGAGGTGGTTCGGATAGAGCGGCACGCCGCAGTCCTCGCAGTACTCGGGCTCGGTCAGCTCCGCCCAGGTGCGCATCTCGACGACGCCGGCCTCGCGCAGCGTCTCGCGGATGCGGTCGAGCGGCGACGGGTCGTCGGTCTCGCTCTCCGAGCCGAGCAGCGGCCAGACGATGCCCTGCGCGACCTCCTCGCCGTCGCCCACCTGCAGGCCGATCCGGTACTCGTCGACGCGGTCGTCGCCGAACGCCGCGACCGTGGCCTTGATCCCGTCGGGCTCCAGGCCGAGCGCGTGCGTGAGGAAGTGCACGCCGGCCTTGATCGCGTACGGGCGCACGCGGCGGTCGGACTCGCGCAGGTTGATGTGGTACGCGTCGGGCAGCAGGCACTCGAAGCCGCAGCCGGGCAGCAGGGGCTCGATCGACGGGCGCGCCTGCGCGACCCACTGCTCGAGGCACTGCACGCGCGACGCGTGCTCGCCGGGCTCGGTCTGCTGCCAGCGGAACATCGGCGCGCCCTCGGGCGCGGCGATCGCGGCGAGCAGGAAGCGGCTGTCGGCGAGCATGTCGGCGGTCTCGGGCAGCGACTTCGCCTCGAGGCGCGACGAGGTCGCGCCCTGCACGATCGCCGCGGTGCCGAGCCGGCGCGCGAGCCGGCGCAGGTCGCCGTAGTCGCGCGGCAGCTGGTCGATGCTGTAGAGCGTCGGCGTCATCCGGAACCGGACGTCGCGCGCGAGCACGTGCGCCTGCCAGTGCGCGCCGAGCGCGAGCGCGATCGGCGCGGGGATCGACCCCGACGGGATCCGGAAGCGCGTCCAGGCCACCACCGGCGCGCAGACCAGCATCACCTCCCAGCGCGCGCCCTCGTGCTCGACGACCAGCGACTCCGCCGCGGTCTCGACCGCCTCGATCAGCGCGCCGTAGGCCTCGCCGTCGGTCTGGTTCAGCCGGTCGAGCGCGTCCTGGATCGACTGCGGATGGCCGGTGTCGAGCAGCCGCTCGATGCGCTGCGCGAGCTGCGCCTCCCAGTAGCGGTCCTCCACGCGGCTGCCGGAGTTCGCGAGCCCCAGGGCGGCGGCGACGAGGCGCTCCGCGTCGGCCGACAGGTGGGACTTGCGATCGCGTCCGGGACGCGCGTGACGGGTGTCTTTCAAGGCGGGTGATCCTGGCGGTTCGGCCCGGCGCGGCCGGAACGGGACGGTGATTTTACCGGAACGCCCCGTCCGACCCGACCGCCGGTCCTTTCGTCCCCGTCCGACGCGGGGTAGGCTCGCCGCCGTGCCGCGACTCGTCCGACCGTCCCGCCCGGGCCCCGTCCCCCTCTCCGCGCGCGGCCGGGCCGCGCTCGCGCTGGCCGCCGCGCTGCTCGCCGCCTCCTGCGGCGGCGGGGGCGGCGACGCGCCGGCGGCCGAGGCGTCCGCCGCCACCGAGGTCGACTGGGTGCGCGGCGTGATGAAGGATTCCTACCTGTACGCCGACCGCGTGCCCGACGCCGACCTGTCGGGCGCGGCCGACGCCGCGGCCGCGCTCGCGGCGCTGCGGGTCGAGCCGCCGGACCGGTTCAGCTACGTCGAGCGGCGCAGCCGCTACGAGGGCTTCTTCGACGAGGGCCGGGCGTTCGGCCTCGGCATCGGCTGGCGCGTCGACGGCGACCGCGCCGCGCTGCGCTTCGTGCAGCCGGAGTCGCCCGCCGGACGCGCCGGGCTGCGCCGCGGCGACCGGCTGGTCGCGGTCGGCGGCACGCCGGTCGCGACGCTGATCGCCGAGGGCCGGCTCGCCCAGGCCTTCGGCCCGTCGGAGCCGGGCACGTCGGTGACCATCGAGACCGAGCGCGACGGCGCGCGCGCGAGCGCGACCGTGGCGCGGGACTGGTACGCGGTGTCGCCGGTGCTCGCCGCGCGGACGATCGTGCGCGACGGCACGACCGTCGGCTACGTCGCGCTCTACACGTTCACCGAGCCGGCCCGCGCCGCCTGGGCGGAGGCGATCCGCACGCTCGCCGAGGCGGGTGCGCGCCGGCTCGTCGTCGACCTGCGCGACAACGGCGGCGGCCGGCTGTTCGTGGCGGCCGAGGTCGCGGGCTCGCTCGCCCCGGCCGAGGCGGTCGGCCAGACCTTCGCCGAGCTGCGCTTCAACGCGCGCCGCGCCGGCGACGCGCTGCGGATCCCGGTGCCGGCGACGCCCACCACCGCCGTCTTCGAGCGGGTGGTCTGGCTGGTGTCGGAGCAGAGCTGCTCGGCGACCGAGTCGCTGATCGCCGGGCTGCGTCCGTTCCGGGCCGACGCGATCGTCGGCACGCGGACCTGCGGCAAGCCGGTCGGCTTCGAGCCGCGCACGCGCGGCGAGACGGTGCTGAGCGCGGTCAGCTTCGAGGGCGTCAACCGCGACGGCTTCGGCGGCTGGTTCGACGGGCTCGCACCGACCTGCACGGTCGCCGACGAGCCGCTGCGGCCGTACGGCGACGAGACGGATCCGCGGCTCGCCGAGGCGCTTCGCTGGCTCTCGACCGGCGCCTGCGGCCCGACCGCCGCGGCGCAGGCGAAGTCGCTGCCGGCGCGGCCGCCGCGCGAGCCCGGGCTCGCGGGCGAGACCGGGCTCCACTGAGCGGGGCGGCGCGGCGCGGGTCGGTCGAGGCGGGTCGGTCGAGGCGGGCTGGAGGCGGCGACGCAGGCCTGATCCGTCGCAGGCTTCAGCCGTCGGAGCTTTTTGCCGTCGGAGCTTTTAGCCGTCGGAGCTTTTAGCCGTCGCGGGCTTTAGCCGTCGCGGGCCTGATCCGGCGCGGACCTGATCCGGCGCAGGGCGAGTCGATACGGGATCGCGTCGGTGCGGGCTCGAGTCGACGCGGGCCGACCCGGCGTGCACCCCGTCGACGCGGACCTCGCCCGACGCGTTCCTCGTCCGACGCGCGTCTTCGCCGACGCGT
>DASPJX010000374.1:0-25798 GCA_035628395.1 Burkholderiaceae bacterium
GGCTGAAGGCGCCGGCGCGCCAGCGCGCCCCGGCGGCCCGCGTCGGCAGCGCGTCTCGGCAGCGCGCCCGAGCGGCTGGGCTCGGCAGCGTTCCCGAGCGGCGCGCTCGAGCGGTCCGGCTCGGGAATGCGTCCGAGGCACGCGCCCGAGGAACGCGCTGAAGGAACACGCCCGAGGAATGCGCCGTGGGAATACGCCCGAAGAATGCGCCGCAGGAACACGCCCGAAGAATGCGCCGCAGGAGCGCGTCGCTAGAGCGGCCCGAGGAGCGCCCCTGAGGGGCGCCCCTCAAAAGCGTGCCTCAGGAGCGCGCCTCGGCGGCCGTCCGCCCGCCGCGCTCGACGCAGCGGCGGTGCCGCTCATCGACGCGGGTCGCGAACCACTCGGTGGTCAGGTTGCGCGTGATCTTCGGGCTCTTCAATGCGATCTTCGGGACCACGGCGCGGGGCAGCGCGCGGCGCTCGATGCCGTCGGCGAGCTCGAACACCCGGCGGTAGAGCGCGCTGCCCTCGAACTCGCGCGAGTCGCCCTGCTCGAGCGTGCGCCGGATCTCCGCGTCGCCCATGCCGATGCGCCGGCCCACCACGCGCGCGGCGAGCTCGGTGGCGCCGGGCTTCGCGTCGCGGTCGGCGTCGTGGCGGATCAGGTCGCCGTCGAGATCGAGCGGGATCCCGGAGACGACGGCGAGCGCGCTCTGGAACGCGGCGTTGCGGCTCGCGTAGCGCCCCGCGTTGAAGTCGGCGAAGCGGTACAGCGGCCGGTCGTACGAGGCCGGATAGTCGAGCAGGTGCGCGATGCCGAAGTACAGGCCGCCGCGGCGCGAGAACACCTCGTCGCGGACCGAGCCGGCCATCGGGTACGGGTACGGCCGGCGGCGCGCGTGGTCCTCGGCGAACGCGATCGACACCTGCATCGGCCCGCCGGTGCGCACCGGGTTCCAGCCGGCCAGCAGGCGCTTGCCGAGCGGCACCATGTCGATGAAGTCGTCGAAGATCCCGCTCAGCTCGCGCTCGGTCCGGGCCGCCTCGATGCGCTCGGCGTAGCTGCGTCCGGTGGGCGAGGACAGCCCGAGCGCGGCGCTCACCGCGAGCTGCGGCACGCCGGCGCGCTCGGCCCGCCGCTCGATCTCCTCGCGCGCGAGCCGCCCGAGGTTGGGCACGGACGGATCGGCCCGGTAGCTCGACTCCTGCTCGACGACCGCCAGCACCGCGCACAGGTTCGGCAGCGTGGCCGGGATGCCGAGCGAGGCGAGCGCGGCGTAGACGTCGGTCGCCCAGCCCGGCCGGTCGGCGGCCGAGGCGGGCATCAGCGACGCGATCTGCGTGCGCACCACGGCCGGGTTCTGCGGCACGGCGTCGCGACGCTCCGGCTCGGCGGCGCAGCCCGCGAGCGCGGCCGCGATCGCGACCGCGGCGGTGACGCCGATCCGGCGGGGCTCGGGACTGGACGGACTCATCGGTGGCCTCCCGGGCCGGACGTCGACGATTCGGGGAGGCCGGCCCTCCGCACCGGTCGTAGCAGCGGACGTACCCGAGCGGTCCGCCGGGCCCGGGGCCCCGTCTTCGCCGCCCCGGCCGAGCCGCGGGGCGTCATGGCGACGCCCGGGGTACGTGATCTGCTTCGTTCGGCTGCCGACCCCAGACCCACGAAGGAATGCCCATGCGAGCGATGATCTACCGCGGCCCCTACCGTGTCCGCGTCGTCGACAAGCCGATGCCCCGGATCGAGCACCCGCGCGACGCGATCGTGCGGGTCACCCGGGCCTGCATCTGCGGCTCCGACCTGCACCTGTTCCACGGCCTGATGCCGGACACCCGGGTCGGCCAGACCTTCGGGCACGAGTTCGTCGGCGTCGTCGAGGAGGTGGGCCCCGGGGTGCACACGCTCAAGGCGGGCGACCGGGTCTGCGTGCCGTTCAACGTCTTCTGCGGCGAGTGCTATTTCTGCCGCAAGGGACTGTTCAGCAACTGCCACAACGTGAACCCGAACGCGACGGCGGTCGGCGGCATCTACGGCTACTCGCACACCACCGGCGGCTACGACGGCGGCCAGGCCGAGTACGTGCGCGTCCCCTTCGCCGACGTCGGGCCGACGAAGATCCCCGACGGGATCGACGACGACGACGCCGCGCTGTGCACCGACGCCTACCCCACCGGGTACTTCGGCGCCGAGCTCGCCGGCATCAAGCGCGGCGACACCGTGGTGGTGTTCGGCGCGGGCCCGGTCGGGCTGTTCGCCGCGCGCAGCGCGTGGTTCTTCGGCGCCGGACGGGTGATGGTGGTCGACGGCGAGGACTACCGGCTCGAGTTCGCGCGGCGCTTCGCGCAGTGCGAGACGCTCAACTTCCGGGACGTGCGCGACCCGGTCTGGTGGCTCAAGCGCGAGGCGGACTGGCTCGGCTGGGACGCGGCGATCGACGCGGTGGGCTGCGAGGCGGCCGGCAGCGCGATGCAGCGCGCGCTCGGGATCCGGCCGCTCAAGCTGCTCGGGGGCACCGCCACGGCGCTGCACTGGGCGATCGACTCGGTGCGCAAGGGCGGCGTCGTCTCGGTGATCGGCGCGTACGGTCCGACGTTCAACGCGGTGCCGATCGGCGACGCGGTGAACAAGGGCCTGACGCTGCGGATGAACCAGACGCCGGTCAAGCGCTACCACGAGCGGTGCTTCGAGCACATCCTCGCCGGCCACATCAAGCCGAGCGAGGTGATCACGCACCGGTTCCCGCTGGAGGACATCGCGGAGGGGTACCACGTCTTCGCGAGCAAGCGCGACGGCTGCATCAAGCCGATGGTCATCCCGCCGCGCGCGATGCACTGAGGAGCCGCACATGGAACAGCACTACGGTTCGTCGTCGGTCGATCGCCTGCCGGTGCCGGTGGTCGGCGGCCGGTCCCTGACCACCGACGAGCGCTTCCGGATCGACCTGTCCGAGTCGATCGCCGGCTGGGGCTCGGACCTCGACCCCGAGCGGCGCGCGGGCGTGCCGCGGGACAAGGACCCCGAGCTCGGCGCGGAAGCGCTGTACCCGCCGATCGAGCGGCAGCAGCCGCGCTTCCGCATCCACAAGTCGACCGAGCACGCGCAGCTGACCCCGGTGTTCGGCACCTCGTGCCCGCCGAGCGGCCTGAGCGGGATGATCCGCGACGCGGCCTACCGGATCAGCGAGGGCCGCAAGGAGCGCTGGGTGATGCTGCTCGCGGCCGACCGGGTCGACGTCGCCGAGGGCCTGGTCGACGACCTGGCGCACGGCCGGCTGCCGAACGTCGTCCGGGAGATGGGGCTGCGCTCGGAGCTGCCGCGGACCGGCACCGTGGTGAAGGCCGCGGTCGCGCTCGGCTGCATCGCGGCGGTGGTGGCGCTCGCGCGGTCCCGTGCCGGCGACCGCGACCACGACCGCGACGCGCGGCTCGAGCGGCCGCGCCCGGTGCCGCTGCTGCCGGCGCCGGTCTACGACGGCGGCGTCTGACGGAACGCCGCGGCCCGCGGGCCGCGGCGGGCCTCACTCGTCGACGATCGTCCGCGAGAAGGTCTCGATCGCGGTCCGGGCGACCTCGGCCGTGTCGCGCCACGCGTAGACGCCGATCGCGGCGCTGCCCAGACCCGGGACCCAGCGCGCGACGCCGCGGGCGAAGGTGCGCCGCGCCATCCGGCCGGCCACCGCGCGCGCGATCGGCTGCAGCGCCCGGTACGACGCGTGCCGCACCAGCACGCGTTCGCCGGCGCGGGCGGCCAGCCCGCCGACCGCGCGACCGGCGCTGTGCCGGAACAGGCAGTGCAGCATCAGCTCGGGCGTGAGCGCGTCGGCCTGGCCGTACGCGCCGGCGATGTCGGCGACCATCTGCGCCTGCACCCGCCAGATCGCGACGGCCTCGGGCAGCAGCGTCAGCCAGCCGATCGGGCCGGGCGGCAGCGCGGCCGCGGCGGACAGCACCGCCGAGCGGCGCTTGGCGGACGCGGCCAGCTCGGCCGCGCGGCGGTCGGGATGGTCGGAGGCGGGCTCGCGCGTCGTGGGCACGCGCGAGACGAGGTCGACGATCGCGGCGGTGGCGCCGTCGATCGGCGACGGGGAGGCGGGAACGGTCGCGTTCATGGTCGGTCTCGGGAAGGCGGTCGGGGACCCCCGCCGACGCGGCGGGCGCACGCCCCGGCACCGGCAAGGCTCGTGCCCCGGCGCGGCGCGCCGCCCGCGGCCGGTGTCCGAGGCCCGGGCGGCCGCCCTCATAATGTCGGGATGAGCCGTCCGCACCTCGAACTGCTGTCCCCCGCCCGCGACGCCGACATCGGCATCGAGGCCGTCAACCACGGGGCCGACGCCGTCTACATCGGCGGGCCGGGCTTCGGCGCGCGCGACAAGGCCTCCAACGACGTCGAGGACATCGCGCGGCTCGCGCGCCACGCGCACCGCTTCCACGCGCGGGTCTTCGTGACGATGAACACGATCCTGCGCGACGACGAGCTCGAGCCCGCCCGCCGCCTCGCGTGGCGGCTGTACGAGGCGGGCGCCGACGCGCTGATCGTGCAGGACATGGGCCTGCTCGAGACGGACCTGCCGCCGATCCAGCTGCACGCGAGCACGCAGACCGACATCCGCGCGCCCGAGAAGGCGCGCTTCCTGCAGGACGTGGGCTTCTCGCAGATGGTGCTCGCCCGCGAGCTGAGCCTGCCGCAGATCCGCGCGGTGGCCGACCGGGTCGATCGCGCGGTGCTGGAGTTCTTCGTCCACGGCGCGCTCTGCGTCGCCTACAGCGGCCAGTGCTTCATCAGCCACGCGCACACCGGGCGCAGCGCCAACCGCGGCAACTGCTCGCAGGAGTGCCGCCTGCCGTACACGGTGTCCGACGCGGCCGGCCGGATCGTCGCGCACGACAAGCACGTGCTGAGCCTGAAGGACAACGACCAGAGCGCCAACCTCGAGGCGCTGATCGACGCCGGCATCCGCTCGTTCAAGATCGAGGGCCGGTACAAGGACATGGCGACCGTCAAGAACGTGACGGCGCACTACCGGCAGCTGCTCGACGCGATCCTGGAGCGCCGCCCGGAGCTCGCGCGCGCGAGCAGCGGCCGCTGCCGCCACGCGTTCGAGCCCCGGCCCGAGCAGGGCTTCAACCGCGGCGGCACCGACTACTTCGTCAACGGCCGGAAGATCGACATCGGCGCGTTCGACACGCCGAAGCACGCGGGCCTGCCGGTCGGGCACGTCGTCGCGACCGCGCCCGACCACGTCGAGATCGACACCGGCGATCCGGCCGTCCGGCTGCACAACGGCGACGCGCTGACCTGGCTCGACCTGCAGGGCGAGCTGCAGGGCGCGCAGGTGAACGTCGCCGAGCCGCTGGGCGGCACGCGCTGGCGCGTCGTGACGCACCGGGCAGCCGACGCGCCGGCGCCGAAGGACCTGCGTCGCGGCACCGCGGTGTCCCGCAACCGCGACATGGCCTGGGAGCGGCTGCTCGCGAAGCCGTCGGCCGAGCGGCGCATCGCGCTCGACGCGACGCTCGCCCCGTGGCGGCGCGACGGCGCCGTCGTCGGGCTCGAGCTGTCGCTGAAGGACGAGGACGGCTTCCGCGCGATCGCCCGCGTCGAGCACCCGCCCGAGCCGGCGCGCGACGCCGAGCGCGCGGGCACGACGCTGCGCGAGCACCTCTCGCGCCTCGGCACGACCGACTACGCGGCGCGGCGCGTGCGGATCGCGCTCGACCCGCCGCCGTTCGTCCCGGCGTCGGTGCTGAACGCGCTGCGCCGCGACGCGGTGGCGGCGCTCGACGAGGCGCGCGCCCGCGGGCTCGAGCGGCTGCCCCGCGCCCAGCCGGTCGAGCCGCCGGTCCCCTACCCCGAGGACACCCTCACCTACCTCGCCAACGTCCACAACGGCCGGGCCGCGGCGTTCTACGCGCGGCACGGCGTGAAGGTGGTGGGGTCGGCCTACGAGAGCCGCGAGGAGCTCGGCGAGGTGAGCCTGATGATCACCAAGCACTGCGTGCGCTTCAGCCTGAGCCTGTGCCCGAAGCAGGCGAAGGGCGTGCAGGGCGTGCAGGGCACGGTGCGCGCCGAGCCGCTGGTGCTGCAGCACGGCGAGGACCGGCTGACGCTGCGCTTCGACTGCAAGCCCTGCGAGATGCACGTGGTCGGCGCGATGCGCCGCAACGTGCTGCGCCAGCTGCGCGCGGAGCCGGTGACCTTCTATCGGACCCGGCCCGAGACCGCCGCCTGAAGCGGCTCGCGGACGGCGGGCACGACGCCGTGCCCGTCCGCGGCACCGTGCCCGTCGTCGCGATCGCGGGACGCGGGCGCGACGAGCGCCTGCAGCGCGGCCACGCAGTCGGCGACCGTGCGCCCGCTGGTGTCGAGCGACAGGTCGGCCCGCGCGTACAGCGGCTCGCGCGCGGCGAGCATCGCCCGGATGTTGGCCATCGCCTCGGTCTCGAGCGCCGGCGCGGCGATCCGCGCGTCCTGCTGGCGCCGCACGCGCTCGAAATGGTCCTCGGGCCGCGCGCGCAGCCAGACGGTCCGGAACGACGCCCGCAGCGACCGGTAGGTGTCGGGGTCGGTCACCAGCCCGCCGCCGGTGGCGAGCACCACCTCGGGATGGCGGTCGACGACCTGGCGCAGGCAGCCGCGCTCGAGGCGGCGGTAGCCGACCGCGCCGTACAGCGTGAACACCTCCGAGACCGCGATGCCGCCCTCGCGCTCGATCTCCCGGTTGAGCTCGACGAAGGGCACGCCGAGGCGGTCGGCGAGCGCGCGGCCGAGCGTCGACTTGCCGGCCCCGCGCAGGCCGATCAGCGCGATCCGCGCCGGCGGCGCCCGGCGCGCCCGGTCGTCGGCGCTCCGCTCGTCCAGCGAGCGCAGCAGCTCGGCGTGCACCGCCGCGGGCTGCGCGCGGAGCGCGAGGATCAGCGCGTGCAGGTCGCTGCCCGGCTCCGCCGACGCGTCGATCAGCGCGTGCGCGCCGGTGTCGAGCGCGACCGCGAGCTGCTCGAGCACCTGCAGCGAGATGTTCGCCGTGCCGGCCTCCAGGCGGGCGAGGTAGGCGACCGACACGCCCGATCGCGCGGACAGCTGCGCGCGGGTCAGGTCGAGCCGCCCCCGCAGCGCCCGCACCCGGGCGGCCAGCAGCCGGGCGAGGCTTCCCGGGCCGCGGGGTCCCTCCGCGTCCGGCCCGTCCGGCGCGGCGCTCGCATCCTCGGCCATGGCGCTCCTCGAGTCGACCGCGCGGTGGTTGCCGACCGCGCGAGGTGAATATACTATCGGCGACGAATACCGCTTCATATCTACTATAGTATCGTGCACCGCGGGTGTCGAGGCCGCGGGCCGACGAGGAGACGTTCGATGGGAACGGATGCGCAGGCCGCGGGCTCCGCGGCCGCCGGCGACGCGGTCGAGCGCGACCCGCTCCGGCTGTTCGCGACGCCGAGGGTGACGCGCACGGTGCGGCCCGACGGGTCGACGCTGCTCGCCTCGCCGGAGCCGCTGGGCGAGCCGGCGCGCTGCGTCGGCGACTGGCTCGAGCACTGGGCGGCGACCGCGCCCGCGCGCCCCTTCCTCGCCGAGCGCGGGCGCGACGGGACCTGGACCACGGTCGACTACGGCGGCGCCGCGGCGCGCGTGCGCGCGATCGGGTCGTGGCTCCTCGAGGCGGGCCTCGGCGCGGACCGGCCGCTGGCGGTGCTGTCGGACAACGGCATCGACCACGCGCTGCTCGCGCTCGGCGCGATGCACGTCGGCGTGCCCGTCGCCCCGATCTCGGTCGCCTACTCGCTCGCCTCGGCCGACCACGCGAAGCTGCGCGCGATCGTGTCCGCGCTCACCCCCGGCGCGATCCACGTGTCCTCGGCGAGCCTGTTCGCGCCCGCGCTGAAGGCGATCGCGCCGCTGCACGACGCGATCGTCGTCGCGGGCGACGTCGACGGCGCGCCGGCGGACGTCGGCCGCGTCGTGCCCTTCGCCGAGCTGGCGCGACGCGTCGACGCCGCGCGCGTCGAGCGCGCGTTCGCGTCGGTCGGGCCCGACACCGTCGCCAAGGTGCTGTTCACCTCGGGCTCGACCGGCAGCCCCAAGGGCGTGATCAACACGCAGCGGATGCTCTGCTCGAACCAGCAGGCGAAGGCGCAGGTCTGGCCGTTCCTCGAGCGCACGCCGCCGGTGATCGTCGACTGGCTGCCCTGGAGCCACACCTTCGGCGCGAACCACAACTTCAACCTGGTGCTGCGCAACGGCGGCACGCTGTACGTCGACGCCGGCAAGGCCGCGCCCGGGCCGTTCGACCGCACGCTCGCGAACCTGCGCGAGGTGTCGCCGACGATCTACTTCAACGTGCCGCGCGGCTACGACCTGCTGGTCGCCGCGCTGCGCGCCGAGCCGGCGCTGCGCCGCACCTTCTTCGCGCGGCTGCAGGCGATCTTCTACGCGGCGGCCGCCCTGCCCCAGCACCTGTGGAACGCGCTGAACGAGCTGGCGGTCGCCGAGGTCGGCCGCCCGATCCCGCTGGTCGCCGCCTGGGGCTCGACCGAGACCGCGCCGCTCGCCACCGACTGCCACTTCCAGGCCGCGCGCGCGGGCACGATCGGCGTGCCGGTGCCCGGCACCGAGCTGAAGCTCGTGCCGGCGGGCGACAAGCTCGAGATCCGCGTGCGCGGGCCGAACGTGATGCCCGGCTATTGGCGCGCGCCCGAGGTCACGCGCGCCGCGTTCGACGACGAGGGCTTCTACCGGATCGGCGACGCGGTCCGGTTCGTCGATCCCGAGCGGCCCGAGCACGGGCTGCTGTTCGACGGGCGCATCGCCGAGGACTTCAAGCTGAGCTCGGGCACCTGGGTCGACGTCGGCGGACTGCGGCTGAAGGCGATCGAGGCGCTGGCGCCGGTCGCGCAGGACGTGGTCGTCAGCGGCCACGACCGCGACGGGATCGGGCTGCTCGTCGTGCCGAACCTGCCCGCCTGCCGCGCGCTCGCGGGCGCGCCGCCCGACGCCGCGCCGCAGGCGGTGCTCGCCGCCGCGCCGGTGCTCGACGCGGTCGCCGCCGGGCTGCGGCGGCTGCACGCGGGCTGCGGCGGCGCGACCTCGATGCACGCGGGCCGCGCGCGGCTGCTCGTCGAGCCGCTGTCGAGCGACGCGGGCGAGATCACCGACAAGGGCTACGTGAACCAGCGCGCCGTGCTCGCGAGGCGGGCCGCGGACGTGGAGCGCCTGCACGGCGACATGATCGACGAACTGACCGTCGCGCTGCGGCGGTCCCCCCAGGAGGAGACCCGATGAACCATCGCATCGCCACCGCCGCGCTCGCGGCCGCCCTCGGCCTCGGCGCGTCCGCGGCCGCGTGGGCGCAGGCCCCGACCACCGTCCGCATCGGCGTGCTGAGCGACATGTCGAGCGTGTACGCCGACTTCCAGGGCCCCGGCTCGGTGCTCGCCGCGCAGATGGCCGCCGAGGACTACGCGAAGGCCGGCGGGAAGATGAAGGTCGAGGTGGTCTCGGCCGACCACCAGAACAAGCCCGACGTCGGCGCCACCGTCGCGCGCCAGTGGTTCGACACGCAGGGCGTCGACATGGTCGTCGACCTGCCGAACTCGGCGGTCGCGCTCGCGGTCAACCAGATCGTGCGCGACAAGAACAAGGTGCTGATCGGCTCGGGCGCCGGCAGCGCGGTGCTGACCGGCGCGCAGTGCTCGCCGAACACCGTGCACTGGACCTACGACACCTACGCGTACGGCCACGCGCTCGGCCGCGCGGTCGTCGAGCAGGGCGGGCGCAACTGGTTCTTCATCACCGCCGACTACGCGTTCGGGCACGACCTGGAGAAGCAGGCGACCGAGGAGGTGACGGCCCGCGGCGGAAAGGTGGTCGGCAGCGTCCGCCATCCGGTGAACGCGCCCGACTTCTCGTCGTACCTGCTGCAGGCGCGCAGCTCGGGCGCCGACGTGGTGGCCTTCGCGAACGCCGGCGGCGACCTGACCAACGCGCTGAAGCAGGCGGCCGAGTTCGGCCTCGGCGGCAGCCAGCGGCTCGTCGGGCTGATCTTCGGGGTGACCAACGTGCCCGCGCTCGGCCTCGACGCCGCCAAGGGACTGATCTCGGTGGCGCCGTTCTACTGGGACCAGAACGCCGGCACGCGCGAGTTCTCCCAGCGCTGGCAGGCGCGCCACTCGAAGCGCGCGATGCCCAACGACATGCAGGCGGGGGTCTACGCGGCCACGATGCACTACCTGAAGGCGGTGGACAAGCTCGGCTCGGCCACCGACGGGCGGGCGGTGGTCGAGGCGATGAAGGCGATGCCCACCGACGACCCGCTGTTCGGCAAGGGCACGATCCGTCCCGACGGACGCAAGATGCATCCGATGTACCTGCTGCAGGTCAAGCAGCCCGGCGAGTCGAAGGGCGGCTGGGACTACATGAAGGTGCTCGCGACGATTCCCGCCGAGGCGGCGTTCCGCCCGCTGAACGCCGGCGGCTGTCCGCTGGTGAAATGACGCACCGGGCGCGGGCGGCGTGCCGCCGCCCCGCTCCCGCCACGAGGCCACGATGTACTACGAACCCGGACGCACGCCGCACGGCCTGAAGCACGATCCCTTCAAGTCCTGCGTCGTGCCGCGGCCGATCGGCTGGATCTCGACGGTCGACGAGCGCGGGCGGCACAACCTCGCGCCGTACAGCCAGTTCCAGAACGTCGGCTTCGACCCGCCGATCGTGATGTTCTCGGCGAACCAGAACAGCTCGGGGCGGCGCAAGGACAGCGTGCGCAACGCCGAGCGCGGCGGCGAGTTCGTGTGGAACCTCGCCACCTGGGCGCTGCGCGAGGCGGTCAACGCGAGCGCGCAGGAGCTGCCGCCCGACGTCGACGAGTTCGAGGTCGCCGGCCTCGAGAAGGCGCCGTCGCGGCTGGTGAAGCCGATGCGGGTCGCGCGCTCGCCGATCCAGTTCGAGTGCCGCTACCTGAACACGCTGCGCTTCCCCGGCAACGGGCCGATGGGCAGCGTGGACGTCGTGTTCGGCCGCGTCGTGGCGATCCACATCGCCGACGAGGCGCTCGACGCCGACGGCCTGGTCGACGTCGTGAAGCTCCGGCCGATCGCGCGGATGGGCTACTTCGAGTACACCTCGGTCGACTCGAAGTTCAGCATGACGATCCCCGGCGACCAGCGCGCGCTGCTCGCGGGGCTCGAGGGCTCGGCCGACAAGGTCGGCGAGGCGCTCGGGCGCCGCGACGACTGACGGCCCGACGCCCGGCGGCGCCCGGCTCGCGGCCGTCCCGCGGCCGCGGACCGCTCCGGGGTCCGCGTCGCGGACCCGCCGCTCAGCCGCCTTCGCCGACCTTGTCCTGGGTCCTCGTGTCGAAGTCGGACGCGTCGTGGCGCTCGCGCAGCTGCTACGACGGCTCGCCCTGCATCCGGTTGACGATGCGCCCGCGCCGCACGGCCGGGCGCGCGGCGATCGCGTCGGCCCAGCGGTTGACGTGCCGGTACTCGTGCACCGCGAGGAACTCGGCGGCGCCGTAGAGCAGCCCCTTCGCGAGCCCGCCGTACCACGGCCAGACGGCGATGTCGGCCACCGTGTACTCGGCGCCGCCGAGGTACTCGGACTCGGCGAGCCGCCGGTCGAGCACGTCGAGCTGGCGCTTGGCCTCCATCGCGAAGCGGTCGATCGCGTACTCGATCTTCGTCGGCGCGTACGCGTAGAAGTGGCCGAAGCCGCCGCCGAGGTACGGCGCGCTGCCCACCTGCCAGAACAGCCACGACAGGCATTCCGCGCGCGCGGCGCCCGAGGCCGGCAGGAACGCGCCGAACCGCTCGGCGAGGTGCGTCAGGATCGCGCCCGACTCGAAGACGCGCACCGGCTCGGGTCCGCTGCGGTCGAGCAGCGCCGGGATCTTGGAGTTCGGGTTCACCTCGACGAAGCCGCTGCCGAACTGCTCGCCCTCGCCGATGCGGATCAGCCACGCGTCGTACTCGGCGCCGGCGTGCCCGAGCGCGAGCAGCTCCTCGAGCATGATCGTGACCTTCTGGCCGTTCGGCGTGCCGAGCGAATAGAGCTGCATCGGATGCCGCCCCACCGGCAGCGCCTTCTCGTGCGTCGCGCCGGCGACCGGGCGGTTGATGTTGGCGAAGCGCCCGCCGCTCGCCTTGTTCCAGGTCCAGACCTTCGGGGGGACGTACTCGTTCGTGTCGCTCATGGGGAGGCTCCGGTCGATGCGTCGGGCGCCCGCGGATGCCGGGCGCCGGGGCCCGATGATCGCGCGGATCGGGCCCGGGCCCCGCGCCCCGTACCGCCGCCGCGGGGGCTTCGTCCGGCGGGGCGCCGGCTCAGCCGGCGTCGAGCACGCGCGCGAGCGCCTCGAGGATGCGCGCCCGCGTCGCCATCAGCAGCGGCGCGTACCGGGTCTCGTCGCGCGCCCGCCGCTCGCCGTCGGCCGCCGGGAAGCTGATGTTGAACGCGTGCACCGGCAGGCCCGGCACGGCGAGCGGCGTCGCGATCGACACCAGCCCCGAGCGCCACGCCATGCCGCACCAGCCGCGCCGCTCGACGTCCTCGAGCGAGCGCTCGACGTCGCGCAGCACCTGCGGCCAGCGCTCGCCGTGGCGGGGGGCGAGCCGCCGCAGCGCGTCGGCGCGCGCCTCGGGCGCGAGGCCGGCGAGCCAGGCGCGGCCGAGCGCGCTCTCGGCGACCGGCAGCCGCGATCCCGAGGCGACGTGCCGGAAGAGGCCGAGCCGGCTCTTGCGCACCGACTCGAGGTAGACCATCTCGTCGACGTCGGCCACCGCCAGCCCGACGTTGATCGTCAGCCCGTCGGCCATCTCGCGCATCAGCGGCAGCGCGGTGCGCAGCACGACCGAGCCCTCGCGCACCGCCTGCCCGAACGCGAGGAACGGCGGGCCGAGGCGGTAGCTCGACGACGGCACGTGGTACTCGAGGAAGCCCGCCTCGACCAGCGAGCGCGACAGCCGGCTCACCGTCGCCCGCGGCAGCCCGGTGCGCCGCGCGAGCTCGGCGTTGCCGAGCGCGACGGTGCCCGGACGGAACGCCCGCAGCAGCGCGAGGCCGCGCTCGAGCGAGCGGCTGCCGGGCGAGTCGCGGACGAACACCCCGGTCTCGCGCGTGCGGCGCCGCGACGAGGCTTCGGGCACCGGGGCGGCAGGCATGGCGAAGGATTCCGTGGAGCGGAATTGAACTGTAGCCGTCCCCGCCCCCGGCGCACAACATGCGTGCTCGCAGGACAGACGAGGAGACAGCGATGGCCCGTGCGCGGCGCCTCGACGAACACCCGGCCGGGCGGCCCGCGCCGCCGACCGGACGCGGCCGCACCGGACGACCCGCGGCCGGGCCGCCGGATCGCCGCCCGCCCGCGGGCCGCCGCGCACGCCCGCCGGAGGCCGCCCGATGAGCGCCGACGTCCCGCTCGGCACCGAGCGCATCGGCCACGTCGCGGTGGTCGAGCTGCGCCGCCCGCCGCACAACTTCTTCGACCTGCCGCTGATCGCGGCGATCGCCGACGCGTTCGAGGCCGCCGACGCGGACCCCGAGTGCCGCGCGATCGTGCTGTGCGCGCAGGGCTCGTCGTTCTGCGCGGGCGCGGACTTCTCGCGGCGCGATCCGGCCGCGCCCCCGCGCAGCCCGCGCCGGGTGAATCCGCTGTACCACGAGGCGGTCCGGCTGTTCGAATGCCGCAAGCCGGTGATCGGCGCGATCCAGGGCCCCGCGGTCGGCGGCGGCCTGGGCCTCGCGCTCGTGCCCGACTTCCGCGTGGTCGCGCCCGAGGCGCGGTTCTCGGCGAACTTCGCCCGGCTCGGCTTCCATCCGGGCTTCGGGCTGAGCGTGACGCTGCCCGCCCTCGTGGGGGCGCAGCGCGCGGCGATGCTGCTCTACACCGGACGGCGCGTGAACGGCGAGGAGGCGCTGCGGCTCGGCCTCGCCGACGAGCTCGTGCCGCTCGAGCGGCTGCGCGAGCGGGCGCTCGAGCTCGCGACCGAGATCGCCGTGTCGTCGCCGCTCGCCGTGCAGTCGACGCGCGAGACGCTGCGCGCCGGGTTCGCCGACCGGATCCGGCTGGCGGTCGCGCGCGAGAGCGCGCAGCAGGCCGTGCAGTTCGAGACCGAGGACTTCAAAGAGGGTGTCGCGGCGATGGCCGAGCGGCGTGCGCCGGTGTTCCGGGGCCGCTGAGGCGGAGCCGGGACGGCGGCCGCGTCGGGCGGCGCCGGGCCCCGCGCCCCGCGCCCCGAGACCCGGCGATCGAGGAGAACGGAACGATGGAGACGATCGACACCCCCCGCCGACGCGGGCTCGCCGCCGGCGCCGGCCTCGCGCTCGGCGCGCTCGGCCTCGCGCGCCCGGCGCGCGCGCAGGCCTGGCCCGCCCGGCCGATCCGCATCCTGGTCGGCTTCGCGCCGGGCGGCACCGCCGACACCTACGCGCGGGCGATCGGCGAGCACTGGTCGACGCGCCTCGGCCAGCCGGTCGTCGTCGAGAACCGCCCGGGCGCCGGCGCGCTGATCGCGCTCGACGCGGTCGCGAAGGCCCCGCCCGACGGCTACACGATCGGGCTCGCGCCGACCAGCTCGTACTGGCAGGCGCGCGTGCTGTACAAGAAGATGCCGTTCGAGCCGGACAAGGACCTCGCCGTCGTCACGCTGCTGCCCGCCGGTCCGCTGATCGTCGCCTCGCCGACCTCGCATCCGGCGCGCACGATGCGCGAGATGATCGACTGGGCGAAGACGAACCGGACGGCGATCGGCACCTTCGCGCCGGCCTCGAGCGCGCACCTGGTCATCGAGACGCTGAACCGAGGACAGGGCGTGAAGATCGAGCCGATCCACTACAAGGGCGAGGCGCCGATGTGGGTCGACGCCGTCTCGGGCCAGGTGCAGGCCGCGATCGGCACGTACACCACCTTCTCGCCGATGCACGCCAAGGGCGGGCTGCGCCCGATCGGCGTGACGACGATGCAGCGCTCGCCCAAGCTGCCCGACGTGCCGACGCTCGTCGAGCAGGGCTTCACCGACCGCATGCTCGGCCTCGACAGCTGGACCTCGCTGGTCGCGCCCGGCGGCACGCCCGATCCGGTCCTCGCGCGGCTCGCGGACCTCGCGATCGAGTTCGCCGACACGCCGCGCGGCGTGCAGTTCCGCGAGCAGTTCGGCATCTCGAAGAAGCCCACCTCGCTCGAGGAGGCGCGCCGCCGCTACCGCGACGAGGCGCCGGTGTGGATCGAGATGGCGCGCTCGCTCGGCATCACGCTCGACTGACGGCGATCCGCCCGGGGCCGGGCATACCACGGGGAGACACGGGGTGGACTACACCGAGCTGAAGTACGCGGTCGAGGCGCGGGTCGCCACGATCACGCTCGACCGTCCGGAGCGGATGAACGCATGGACGCCGACGATGGAGGCCGAGTTCCGCGCGGCGATGCGCGCGGCGGCCGACGACGAGGGCGTGCGCGCGATCGTCGTCACCGGCGCGGGCCGCGCGTTCTGCGCCGGCGCCGACATGGGGCGGCTGCAGAACGCCTCCGCCGGCGGCGCGCCGTCCGCCCCGCCGCCGTCGGGCGACGGCGACTTCGAGCAGCGCTACAGCTGGCTGCTCGCGGTGCCGAAGCCGACGATCGCGGCGATCAACGGCGCGGTCGCCGGCGTCGGGCTGTGCGTGACCCTGTACTGCGACCTGCGCTTCATGGCGGCCGGCGCGCGGCTGTCGACCTCGTTCGCGCGCCGCGGCCTGATCGCCGAGCACGGCAGCGCGTGGATGCTGCCCCGCCTGATCGGCCCGATGAACGCGGCGGACCTGCTGCTGTCGGGCCGCACGGTCGACGCCGCCGAGGCGCACGCGCTCGGGCTCGTGCGCGAGCTGCCGGCCGAGGGCTTCCTCGCCGCGGTGCAGGCGCGCGCCGCCGAGTTCGCCGCGCTGTCGTCGCCGCGCTCGATGCGCATCGTCAAGGAGCAGCTGCGGCGCGCGCCCGTCGAGTCGCTCGCCCAGGCGACCCGCTTCGCCGACGCCGAGACCGCCCGCTGCCGCGAGACCGAGGACTTCAGGGAAGGCGTGGCGAGCTTCGTCGAGAAGCGTCCGCCGAACTTCACCGGACGCTGACGTGATCGACGCGCCGTCTCCGTCCGCCCACGCCTCGCCGCTTCCGCTCGCCGGCGTGCGCGTCGTCGAGATCGGCCAGAACCTCGCCGGCCCGTACGCGAGCCAGATCCTCGCCTCGCTCGGCGCCGACGTGCTGAAGGTCGAGCGGCCCGAGGGCGGCGACGACGCCCGCGGCTGGGGCCCGCCCTTCCGCAACGGCACCGCGACCTCGTTCCAGGCGATGAACCGCGACAAGCGCGGCATCACGCTCGACCTGAAGGACCCGGCGGCGATCGCGTGGCTGAAGGCGCACCTCGCCGAGGTCGACGTGCTCGTGCAGAACCTGCGCCCCGGCGTGATGGAGGCGCTCGGGCTCGACGCCGCGACGCTGCTCGAGGCGAACCCGCGGCTCGTGTATTGCTCGCTGCGGGCGTTCGGCCACGTCGGCCCGATGCGGATGCAGCCCGGCTACGAGCCGATGATCCAGGCGTTCGCCGGCATGTTCAGCGTCAACGGCACCGAGGACGGCCCCCCGGCCCGCGTCGGCATGCAGGTGCTCGATCTGGGCACCGGGGTCTGGGCGGCGCTCGGCTGCCTCGCGGCGCTGCACCGCCGCCACGCGACCGGACGCGGCGGCGTCGTCGACGCCTCGCTGTTCGAGACCGCGCTCGGCTGGCTCGGCGTCGTCCTCGCGGGCTTCGACGCGACCCGCGTGCAGCCGCCGCGCCACCGCAGCGGCAACCCGCGCGTGGTCGTGTTCCAGGCCTTCGACACCGCCGACGGCGAGATCGTGATCGCCGCCGCGAACGACCGGCTGTTCGCGAAGCTGGTGCGCGAGCTCGGGCGTCCCGAGTGGGCCGCGGACCCGCGCTTCGCGAGCAACGCGCTGAGGGTGGCGAACAAGGCCGAGGTGATCCCGCCGATGGCGGCGATCCTGCGCGAGCGACCGAGCGCCGAATGGCTCGAGCGGCTCGAGCGGATCGGCGTGCCCTGCGCGCCGATCCACGACCTGCGGCAGGTGCTCGACCAGCCGCAGACCGAGGCGATCGGCATCCTGCAGGAGGTGCCGGGCGAGGACCTGCGCGTGGTCGGCCTGCCGTTGTCGTTCGACGGCGAGCGACCGCCGGTCCGGCACCGGGCGCCCGCGCTCGGCGAGCACAACGCCGCGTTCGGGCTCCCGCCCGCGCGCCCATCCAGTCCGACGAAGGAGACCGCATGAACCGCCGCCGCACGATCGCCGGCCTCGCCTCAGGCGCCCTGCTCGCGCTGCCCGGACTCGCCCCCGCCCAGCCCGCCGCGGGCCGCGGCGTCCGCATCGTCGTGCCGTTCGGGCCGGGCGGCTCGGGCGACATCACCGCGCGCATGTTCGGCGAGTTCCTGACGAAGAAGACCGGCGCGTCGGTCGTCGTCGAGAACAAGCCGGGCGCGAGCGGCGTGATCGGCGTGGAGGCCGCCAAGCGCTCGCCGAACGACGGCTCGGTGCTGCTGCTCGCGACGACCTCGACCCATCTCGCGAACCCGAGCCTGTTCCGCTCGCTGCCCTACGATCCCGAGCGCGACTTCACGCTGGTCGGCCATTTCGGCGGCGGCTCGATGCTCGTGCTCGTGCGGCCGCAGTCGCCGTTCCGCACGCTCGCCGACCTCGTCGCGGCGGCGAAGGCGGCGCCCGACAAGCTCAACTACGGGCACTTCAACGCGTCGTCGAACATCCCGGGCGCGATGCTCGGCCGCGTCGCCGGCGCGCGGCTGACGCCGATCCCGTACAAGGCGATCGCCAACGCGATGACCGACCTGATCTCGGGCCAGATCGACGTGGTCTTCGTCGACAGCGTCGCCGGCGACAGCTACGCGCAGTCGGGCCAGCTGCGCGCGATCGCCGCGGCCGGCCCGAAGCGCCTGCCCAAGTATCCGGACGTGCCGCTGATCACCGAGACCTACCCGGGCTACGAGGTGTCGGCCGGCATGCTCGGCATCGCCGTGCCCGCGGGTGCGCCGCCCGCGGTGCTGCAGACGCTCAACGACCTGTGCAACGAGGCGATCGCCACCGACCCGATGCGCAGCGCGCTGATCAACTTCGGCTTCCACCCGAAGCCGATGAGCCTCGCCGAGCTCGCCGCCTGGGCGAGCAAGGAGCGCGCGGCGTGGCGCGAGCAGGTCGCCGTCGCGCGGATCGAGCCGCAGTAGCGACCCGCCGCCCCTTCGAACGAACTAGACACGCCAGGAGAGCGCGATGCAGGAACGCGTCGTCGACGTCCCGACCCGCGACGGGACGATGAACAGCTGGATCTTCCATCCGGATCGGCCCGGGCCGCATCCGACGGTGATCCTCTACATGGACTCGGTGGGCATCCGCGAGGAGCTGTGCGACATGGCCCGCCGGCTCGCGACGGTCGGCTACTACGTGCTGATGCCGAACCTGTACTACCGGATGGCGCGCAGCGTCGACCTCGAGGCCGACCGGCTGCGCGATCCGGCGTACGCGGAGAAGACCGAGCTGATGTGGACGCTGAACCGCTCGCTGTCGAACACGATGGTGGTGCAGGACACCGAGGCGATGCTCGCCTTCCTCGACGGCGAGCCGCAGGCGCGCGCGCAGCGCGTCGGCATCGTCGGCTACTGCCTGAGCGGGCGCTTCGTGTTCCGCGCGGCGGGCGCGCTGCCCGAGCGGGTCGCCGCCGCGGCGTCGGTCTACGGTGCCCGGCTGGTCACCGAGCTGCCCGACTCGGCGCACCTGCTGCTCGACGGGATCCGCGGCGAGATGTACTTCGCCTGCGCCGAGCACGACCACTACGTGACGCGCGCGGACCTCGACCTGATCCAGGCCGGGTTCGATCGCCACGGCATCCGCGGCACGATCGAGTACTACCCCGAGTCGCAGCACGGCTTCGCGTTCCCCGGGCGCCGCGCGTACCACAAGGCCTCGGCCGAGCGGCACTGGGAGCGGCTCTTCGACCTGTTCGGGCGCGCGCTGCGCTGAGCGCGGGGCGGGACGCGAAGGTCTCGCGCCCCGCCCGCCGGTCGTCGCGGCGGCCCGCCCCGAATCGCGTCAGGGCGCGCAGGCGAGCGTCGACGACAGCCCGGCGAAGCCGCCCGCCTGCCGGTGGCGCACGACCGCGGCCCCGCGGGCGTCGACCTCGACGACCGTGCGCGGATTCGTCGCCCGATGGCGCGTCGTGCCGTCGGGCAGCGGCTCCGAGCTCGCCGTGTACAGCGGCGGCTCGTGGCGCGACAGGTCGATGCGGTTCTCCCAGTCGAGCTCGAGGATCGGGTAGTCGAGCCGGACGGCGACGAACTCGATCGTGCGCGAGACCTCGACGCCCCGGTCCGACTGCACCCGCTCGCACTCGAGCACGCGCGGCGACGAGGTCGAGCCGTCGTCGGCGGCGTGGGTGCGCACCGTCGGGGCCGCACCGCCCACGTCGTGGACCACGTCCGCGCCCACCGGCGAGCCGTCCGAGCGCAGATGGTGCGAGCAGGCGGACTGGCGCAGCAGCGCGGTCCGCAGCCGCCAGCACACCCGCATCCGCTCGGGCCGTCCGGGGACCGCGCCGACGACCAGCTCGAGCGCCTCGCGCGCGCCCGGCCCGGTCCATTCCGCGAGCCGCTCGTCGAGCGGCACCGCGGCCGGCACCGACCAGGGGGCGCCCGCGAGCGCGCCGGCGGTCGGCGCGGGCTCGCCGCGCACCGCGGTCCGCAGCTCGCCGCGGCCGGTGAACGCGAGCGTGCCCGCCGAGCCCGTGGCCTCGAGCCGCCAGGCCGCGCCCGCGAGCGGCGTGCCGTCGAAGGCGAGCAGATCGGCGCTCCAGGCCGACGCGACGAACGCCCCCGGGGCCGCGACGCCCGGCGTCGCGACGAGGCGGGTCAGCGCGTCGCTCTTCGCCTCGGTGCCGAGGAGGCGGCGCTGCGGCGTCGACAGCGCCCGGGCGACGGCCTGCCCCGACACCGTGCGGGTCGGGTCGATCGCCGGCGTCCCCGGCGCTACGATCGCGACCGCGGGCGTGGCGACCGCGGCGACCGCGTCGCCCGAGGCGGTCGGACCGAGGGGCGCCTGCGCGCCGGCCGACACCACGGTCGCACCCGGGGTCGTCGCCGCGGCCGCCGTCGCGTCGGCGGATCCCGCCCCGCCCCCGCAGCCCGCGATCGCCCCCGCGACCAGCGCGCCCACCGCGCATCGATGCAGCCTCATGCCCCGCCCTCCGTCCGATGCGGGCCGGCCCGTGCCGACCCGTCACGGTCGAGCATGGAAGCGTGGCCGTGTGCGCGGCCGTAGGACCGGCGGGCGGCGCGGCGTGGGACCGGGCGGAGTCCGGTCGCGGTCGGACCGTCCGCCCCGCGGCCTCAGGCGGCGCGCGCGACCTCGTCGGTCGCCGGCGCGGCCGTCGCGGCCTTGCCGTGCCGCAGCAGCACGCCCGAGTGCGTGCCGGTCGGCTCGCCGTCGCGCAGCGTGATCCGCCCGTTCACCAGCGTCCAGCGGTAGCCGCTCGAGCGCTGGATCCTGCGCCACTCGCCGCCCGGCAGGTCGTGGACGATCTCCGCGGGCAGCACCTCCAGCCGGTCGTAGTCGTAGACGACGATGTCGGCCGGCGCGCCCTCGCGCAGCGTGCCGCGGTCGCGGAAGCCCGCGACCTGCGCGGGCAGCGCCGACAGCCGCCAGTGCGCCTCCTCGAGGCTGATCATCCCGTGCTCGCGCACGACCTTGCAGATCGTCTCGGTCGGGTAGCGTCCGGCGGTCAGGAACTTCGTGTGCGCGCCGCCGTCGGACACGCCGAACAGCACGTACGGGTCGGCGACGATCTCCTTCAGGTGCTCGACGCTGCCGTTCGGCGGCGCCGCGAAGAACTCGGTCTCGAGGTTCTCCTCGACCGCCATGTCGAGCATCACGTCGACCGGATGCTTGCCCATCTTCTCGGCGGCGAGCGCGAGCGTGTGGTCGAGCCACGGCTGGTTCTTCTCGAGCTTCGGGCCGGTGATCACGATCTGCTCGATCGGGCCGGTGGCGGTCGCGGGCAGCAACGCCTTCAGCGCCGCGCGCCGGGCGGGGTCGCCGAGCTTCGCGCGACGCTCCTCGAGCGTGCCGGTGGTCGCCTCGCGCCAGGCCGGGGCGTCGTCGAACAGGTTCCAGTCCTCGAAGGTGAACGCGAAGCCGGCGTCCGTCGTGAGGCCCTGGCCGACCACGCGCACGCCGCGCTCGCGGCAGCGCGCGAGCCAGGCGAGCACGCGGCGGTGAATCTCCGGGCGGTGGTCGAACGCCTGCACGACGTTCATGATCATCGGCCGCCCCGAGATCTCCGACAGCTCCTCGTAGAAGGCCTGGTCGCGCTTGTTGTCGCCCGAGATCATCAGCATCTGCATGAAGCCGTCGTTGCGCTCGCGCAGCACCCGCGCGAGCTCGCGGCAGGTGTCGTCGTGCATCACGTCGGTCGGCATCGGGCTGCCGTCGTAGTCGCGCTGCACCGAGGCGGGGCCGTCCGGCAGCATCCGCTGCGCCGACCAGCCGCAGCCGCCGGCGTCCATCGCCTCGTTCAGCAGGCGGCGCAGCTCGGCGTGCTCGGCGTCGGTCGGGCGCCGGCCCGCCTTCGCGCCCTCGAGCCCGAGCACCCACACGAGCAGCGGCCCCACCGGCACGTAGGGCAGCACGTTGACCGCCTTCGGCGTGCGATCGACGCTGTCGAGGAACTCGGGGAAGGTCACCCAGTCCCAGGGCATGCCGGCCGCCATCGACGCGAGCGGGATCGCCTCGACGCGCGTCATCGAGAGCATCGCGCGCTCGCGCTGCTCGGGTCGCACCGGCGCGAAGCCGAAGCCGCAGTTGCCGATCGCCACCGAGGTGATGCCGTGCCAGCCCGACAGCGTGCAGTACGGGTCCCAGAAGAGCTGGGCGTCGTAGTGGGTGTGCAGGTCGACGAAGCCGGGGGCGACGACGAGCCCCTTCGCGTCGAGCACCTCGTCGGCGTCGGCCGGATCGATGCGGCCGATCTTCGCGATCACGCCGTCGGCGATCGCGACGTCCGCGCGGTAGCGCGGTGCGCGGGTCCCGTCGACGATCATGCCGTCGCGGATCAGGATGTCGTAGCGTGCCATGCGGTCTGCCTCGTGTCGGGGGGGTCGTCGCGCGCGTCCGGCGGCGCGCCGGCGAAGATCGGGGATGGGTCCGAGGGCATGCTAACGCGGCGACGCGCCGGTCGACGCGCCGGGTTCCGCGGGCTCGTCGAGCCACTTCTCGATCGCCTGGCGCTGGACCTTGCCGCTGGTGCTGCGCGGGAAGTCGTCCTGCGACGCGACGAAGCGGATCTCCCGCGGCAGCTTGTAGGACGACAGTCCGGCCCGGCAGGCCTGCAGCAGCGTGTCCGCGTCCAGCGTCGGGTCGTTGCGCGCGACGAAGGCCACCGGCACCTCGCCCCAGCGGCGGTCGCGCCGCCGCACCACCACCGCCTCGGCGACGCGCGGGTCGGCCATCAGCACGCGCTCGATCTCCATCGGGTAGATGTTCTCGCCGCCCGACTTGATCAGGTACTTCGCGCGGTCGACGAAGTCGAGCCGCCCGGCCTCGTCCTCGACGAACATGTCGCCCATGTGGAACCAGCCGCCGCGGAAGGCCTCGGCGTTGACCGCCTCGGCCGCCCAGTAGCCGCTGAAGATCGTCGGGCCGCGCAGCGCGATCTCGCCCGGCGTGCCGCGCGGCACGTCCCGGTCCTCGGCGTCGACGAGCCGCCAGCGGTACAGCGAGTTGTGCGTCTTGGCCATCGAGCGCGGCGCCTCGCCGGGCGGGAAGCGCCCGCCCGCGCAGGGCAGCATGCCGGTCTCGGTCGAGCCGAAGGTGTTCAGGTACGGCGCGCGCAGCCGCCGCGACACCTCGGCGAGGGTCTGCGGGGGGACCAGGTCGGCGAGCGCGCCCACCAGCCCGAGCCCGGCGGGCTCGACGGGCTCGGCGCGCAGCGCCTCGATCAGCGGCTCGATCATCCCCGGGATCAGCACCAGCCACCACTGCCGCACCCGGCGCACCAGCTCGACGATCCGCGGCACGTCGGCGCCGTCGACGACGTGGACCGTGCCGCCGAGCGCGAGCGTGTGCAGCGCGTGCTCGAGCGAGACCATGTGGAACATCGGCGCCCAGGCGACGAAGCCGTCGCCCTCGCGCAGCCCGAAGTCGATGCGGCTCGAGTCCATCCGCGCGAGCTCGGCGCGGTGGCTGATCAGCGCGCCCTTCGGCAGCCCCGTCGTGCCGCTCGTGTAGAGGATCAGCAGCCCGTCCTCGGGCCGGGCGACCACCGGCGGCGGAGCGGACGAGGCGTGCGCGAGCATCCGCTCGTACGGCTCGCCGAAGGCGACGACGACGGCCGGCACCTCGCCGAGCGCGGCCCACGCGTCGTCGAAGCGCGGCGATCGCAGCACCGCCTTCGGGCCGACGAGCCCCACGCAGTGCGCGAGCTCGGCGCGCGCCAGCCGCCAGTTGAGCGCGCACAGGATCGCGCCCAGCTTGGCCGCGGCGAACGTCGCCTCGACGTACTCCAAACGGTTCTCCGACAGGATCGCCACGCGGTCGCCGCGACCGACGCCGAGCGCGGCGAGCGCGTGCGCGAGCCGGTTCGAGCGCGCCTCGAGCTCGGCGAAGCGCAGCGAGCGCGCGCCGTCGTCGAGCGCGGTGCGCTCGGGCACGCGCCGCGCGACGTCCGTCAGCAGCTCCCCGACCGTCAGCGTGCCCGCGCGGGCGATCGCCTCGGCCGTCCCGCCCCCGTCGGCGCTCACGGGCGCAGCGGCGGGCGGTCGCTCGGGACGAGCGGGAACGGGCGTGCGGCGCGCGCGTGCGCGGCCGGACGTGGAACGGAGGCATGCCTGTGCATCGAGTCGTCCTCTCGGGGTTTCGGTCGGTCCGGATCAGTCCTCGATCCAGGCGTCGAGCACCGGCGCGACGCGCAGCCCGGGCGGGATGCGGTCGACGCCGATGCGGCGGTCGAGCTCGACGTGCCAGTGGTAGATCCGCCGCTCCTGGTAGCCGAGCGGCACGCCGCGGAAGCCCGGCGACGCGATCGACTCCTGGATCGGCCCGACGAACTCGACGTCCTCCTCGACGATGCGGTCGAAGTTCGCGATCCGCCGGGCCCAGAGCGGATCGCGCTCGCCCTCCGCGAGCGGCGCGAACCACATCACCTCCATCAGCGTGCGGTCGACGGCGAGCGGCCACACCAGCACGGCGGGCACGCCGGTCGACGAGACCGGGAAGACGATGTTCGGGAAGACGACGTGGCTCGCGTTGTAGTCGCGGTCGATCTCGGTGGAGCCGCGGATCTCCGGCATGCCCTTCGCGCCCGGGTCGATCCAGCCGGCGCGCCGGTGCGGCGACAGCATCATCGAATGCCCGTTGCGCCACAGGTGCACGTTCGTGCCCAGGTGGTCGAAGATACGGTGGGTGGTCTGCCGGTGCAGCAGCCGGAAGTGGTAGGCCTCGAGGAAGTTCTCGAGCACGACCTTGTGGTTGCCCGGCACCTCGACGCGGCCGCGGTGCACGAGCCGCAGCTCGTCGAGCGCGAGGTGCCGCAGCCAGCGGGCCGCGGGCTCGAGGAACGTCGCGAGCGGCTCGGCGTCCGGGTCCTCGCAGACGAAGACGAACGGACCGAAGCGGTCGCAGCGCACCGGCACCAGGCCGAGCGCCGCGGTGTCGAGCCCGACGAAGTCGCGCGCGTCGGTCACCGAGCGCAGCGTGCCGTCGAGCCGGTAGGTCCAGCCGTGGTAGCCGCAGACGAGCGCGCCGTTCGCGGTGCCGGAGTCCCCCCGCGCCACCGGCGCGCCGCGGTGCCGGCAGGTGTCGTAGAACGCCCGGATCGTGCCGTCCTCGCCGCGGATCACGAGGATCGGCACGCCGGTGCGGCGGCTCACCACCCAGCTGCCGACCGCGGGCAGCTCGTCGACGTGCGCCGCCCAGGTCCAGGCGCGGCGGAGCAGCGCCTCGCGCTCGAGCTCGAAGAACGCCGGATCCGAATAGCGCCCCGCCGGCAGCGGCGGCAGCGCGGGAAAGCCCTCCGGCGGGCCGCGCCTCGCGCGCTCCGCCTCCACCCGCGCCTTCCAGCGCGCGATGGTCGCGTCATCGAGCCCGGGTCGCGCCGCGGCCTCGTCTGACCGGACCCCGTACGCGTGCATCGTCTCCTCCCCGCGGGCCGGTGCCCGTCTCGCGCCAGTCTACGCCCGCCGCGCGCGGGTCGGCAACGGATTGTCAGACAATCCGGCCTCGTCCATGATGCGACGGACGTCGCGTGCGCGACGGGCGGGGAGACACATGCAGCGCGACTACGGGCTCGAGGAGCGGACGATCGGCCGGGTGCTCGCCGACAAGGCCGAGCGGGTGCCCGACCGGCCGTTCCTGCTGTGGCAGGGGCGTCGCCACACCTACGCCGACGTCGAGCGGATGACCAACCGCTACGCCAACGGCTTCGCCGCGCGCGGCGTCGGGCACGGCGACCACGTCGCGGTGCTGCTGCCCAACTGCCCCGAGTTCCTGTGGACGTTCTGGGGCCTCGGCAAGCTCGGCGCGGTCGCGGTGCCGGTCAACACCGCGGCGCGCGGCGACATGCTGCGCTACTTCGTCGACCAGTCGGAGGCGGGCTGCGTCGTCGTCGACGAGCAGTGGCTCGATCGCGTGGCCGCGATCGCCGGCGACCTGCCGAAGGTCCGGCGCTGGATCGTGCGCCGCGACGGGCCGGTGTCTGCCGACGACCTGGGGGGCACGACGCGCCCGGTCGAGTCGCTGGCGGCG
>DASPJX010000375.1:0-52936 GCA_035628395.1 Burkholderiaceae bacterium
GGATGAAATTGGCGGTGGCATGGATGTCGATGGCGGACGGCGCTACCGGCAGCAGCACGCAGTGCGAGCGGGCGAGCATTTCCTGGAGCACGAATCCGGTGGCGCCGGCCGGCGCGTCCATCACCAGCTGCTGCGTGTCCGCGGGCACGTGCATGCGCATGGTGCGAAGGCCGGTCTTGGTGGGCGTCGCGTCCGCCGCGTGGATGCGCGGCTGCGTGGCGCCGCGCAGCTTCACCCAGTTGAGGCTCGAGCCCTGCGGGTCGTAGTCGACGAGCGTGGTGCGCAGGCCGCTGGAAGCGAAGTAGCTGGCGAGATTCGTCGCTACCGTCGTCTTGCCGGATCCGCCCTTCGGGTTGATCACCAGCGTGGTGTGCATCCCAGTCCCCTTACCCCCGGGACAAAAGATACGCCTGAAATCGGGGCCTTACCTGTTAATTAGTGCTTGTCGCAGGGCGAGGTCGAGCTTTTCCACCAACTCCTCCACGTGGACAGGCTCGACGATGAACGGCGGCGCGAGCAGGACATGGTCGCCCAGGCGCCCGTCGATCGTGCCCCCCATCGGGTAGCAGAGCAGCCCCGCCTCGAGGGCGGCCTGCTTGACCCGCGCGTGCAGGCGGCGGCCGGGGTCGAACGGCTTCTTGGAGCTGCGATCTTCGACCAGCTCGAGCGCCCAGAAAAGGCCCCGGCCCCGGATATCGCCCACGTGGGGGTGCTCGCCGAAGGCCCGGCGCAGGGCTTTCTCGAGCTGCGCCCCCATGGGCTGCACCCTGGCGAGGACACCGTCCTTGAGACGCTCCTGTACCGCCAGCGCGCCGGCGCAGGCGGCGGCATGCCCTACGTAGGTATAGCCGTGCTGGAAGAAGCCGCTTCCATGGACGATGGTGTCGAACACTCCTTTCGAGGCAACGACCGCCCCGATCGGCTGGTACCCCGCGCCGAGGCCCTTGGCGATCGTGACCATGTCCGGGACGATGCCTTCCGGCTCGAAGGCCCAGCGGGTGCCGCAGCGCCCCACGCCGCACATCACTTCGTCCAGGATGAGTAGCACGCCGTGGCGGTCGCAGACCTCGCGCACGCGGCGGAAGTAGCCGGGCACCGGCGGGACGGCGCCCAGCGTGGCGCCGACCACCGGCTCGGCGACGAAGCCGATCACGCGCTGCGGGCCGGCCTCGACGATCGCCGCCTCGAGCTCGGCGGCGAGGCGCTCGCCGTAGGCCTCGGGCGTCTCGTCGGCGCGCCGGTCCCGGTACTCGTAGCAGGGCGAGACGTGCAGCGCGGGCGCGAGCAGCGGCGCGAACGGCTCGCGGCGCCACGCGTTGCCGCCGACCGACAGCGCGCCGAGCGTGTTGCCGTGGTAGCTCTGGCGGCGCGCGACGAACAGCGTGCGCTGCGGCTCGCCGCGCTCGATGAAGTACTGCCGCGCCATCTTCAGCGCCGCCTCCATCGCCTCGGAGCCGCCCGAGACGAAGTACGCGTGGCTGATGCCCTCGGGCGCGGCGCGCACCAGCGCGTCGGCGAGCGCCTCGGCCACGTCGGTCGTGAAGAACGAGGTGTGCGCGTACGCGATGCGCCGCGCCTGCGTCTCGATCGCGGCGATCACCGCCGGGTGCCCGTGGCCGAGGCAGGAGACCGCGGCGCCGCCGCAGGCGTCGAGCCAGCGGCGCCCGGCGTCGTCCTCGAGCCAGGGTCCCTGTCCGGACACGATGCGCGGGTAGGTCCCGCGGGCCTGGCGGTGGAGGATGCGGCTCTCGCTCATCGTCGGCTCCCCTGTCATCGGGCGGACATCGCCCCCGGCCATTATCCGGGATCCCCGTCGTCCGCCCGTTCCGATGCGCCCCTCCCCGGACCCGTCCCTCCCGCCGTGCCGCCCGCCGGCCGCCCGCGTGCTCGAGACGACCCGACGCGACTGGTTCGGCGCCGGCGGGCGTCGCTTGACACCTCAACGACCCGCGGCTACCGTCCCGGCCAGTCTCATCGCCGATGCGGGAGAGACCGGCCCCCGGACGCGCGCGTCCGGCCAGGCGCCGGCGCCGAAGGTGTATCGCCCCGGAAACTCTCAGGCAAAAGGACCGCATCGGATCGGACTCTCTGGAGAGTAGGCGCCGCAGCCCGTCGCGGTCGTCTCGCCGAAGGTCAATCTCTCAGGCAAACGGACAGAGGGGGCGCAGCGCGTCACGCGGGTGGCGCGGCTGCGCCTTCGCTCGCGCGTCGCGCGGGCCACGCCCGCCGAGCCCGACCTCACCTCCCGGAGTCCCGCCTTGCCCAGCCCTTCCGACCTGCGCTACACCGAGTCCCACGAGTGGGTCCGCGACGACGGCGACGGCGCGTTCACCGTCGGCATCACCGCCCACGCCCAGGAGGCGCTCGGCGAGCTGGTCTACGCCGAGCTGCCGCAGGCCGGCCGCCGGCTCTCGAGGGGCGAGGCCTGCGCGGTGGTCGAGTCGACGAAGGCGGCGTCCGACGTCTACGCGCCGCTCGACGGCGAGGTGGTCGCGGTCAACGAGGCGCTCGCCGACGCGCCCCAGACGGTCAACGAGGCGCCGTTCGGCGCCGGCTGGCTGTTCCGGATCCGTCCCGCCGACCCGGCCGCGCTCGCCGCGCTGATGACCGCCGACGCGTACGACGCCGGCCCGGGCGCCTGAGGGGAACGGCATGATCCACGAAGGCGTCGGTCGCGACCTGCGCGGCCTGTTCGGCGACGACGAGTTCCACGCGCGCCACATCGGGCCCGGCGGCGCCCAGGAGGCGGCGATGCTGGCCGAGATCGGCTACGCGTCGCGCCAGGCGCTGGTGCGCGACACCGTGCCGGCGAACATCCTGCGCGAGGCGCCGCTCGACATCGCGCCCCCGGTCACCGAGGCGGCGGCGCTCGCCGAGCTCGCCGCGCTCGCCGCGCGCAACCAGGTCTGGCGCAGCTACGTCGGCGCCGGCTACCACGGCACGATCACCCCCGAGCCGATCCGGCGCAACGTGCTCGAGAACCCGGGCTGGTACACCGCGTACACGCCGTACCAGGCGGAGGTCGCGCAGGGCCGGCTCGAGTCGCTGCTGAACTTCCAGCAGATGGTCGTCGACCTGACCGGCCTGCCGGTGGCCAACGCGTCGCTGCTCGACGAGGCGACCGCCGCCGCCGAGGCGCTCGGCGTGATCCGCCGCGCGTCGCGGCACGCCTCGCGGCGCTTCCTCGTCGACGCCGCCGTGCATCCGCAGGTGCTCGCGGTGATCCGCACCCGCGCGCGCTGGATGGGCGTCGAGGTGGTCGTCGCCGACGCGCTCGAGGCGCTCGACGACGCCGCGGGCTGCTTCGGCGCCCACGTCCAGTGCCCCGACACGACCGGGCGGCTGCGCGACTTCGCGCCGCTCGCCGACGCGCTGCACGCCGCCGGCGGGCGGCTGTCGATCGGCGTCGACCCGCTCGCCGCGATGCTGGTGAAGTCCGCCGGCGCGATGGGCGCCGACGTCGCGATCGGCTCGGCGCAGCGCTTCGGCGTGCCGCTCGGCTGCGGCGGCCCGCACGCCGCGTTCATGGCGGTGCGCGAGGACCTGCTGCGCACGATGCCCGGCCGGATCATCGGCGTGTCGAAGGACGCGCTCGGCGCGCCGGCCTACCGGATGGCGCTGCAGACCCGCGAGCAGCACATCCGGCGCGACAAGGCGACGAGCAACATCTGCACCGCGCAGGCGCTGCTCGCGAACATGGCCGCGTTCTACGCGGTCTACCACGGCCCGCAGGGGCTGCTGCGGATCGCGCTGCGCACGCACGCGATGGCGCGGCTGCTGCTCGCGGCCACCGGCATCGCGCCGGTGCACGACGCGTTCTTCGACACCGTCCTCGTCGATCCGCGCGCGGCCGGGCTCGACGCCGCGGCGATCGACGCGCGCGCCGCCGAGCGCCGGATCAACCTGCGCCGCTTCGCCGACGGCCGGATCTGCGTCGCGTTCGACGAGACCGTCGGGCTCGCCGACGTCGCCGACGTCGCGTGGGTGCTGACCGGCCGCGCGGCCGACGTCGCCGCGCTCGCCGACGGCGGCGCGGTCGGCGTGGAGCCGGCGGCGATCCCGCCGGCGCTGCGGCGCGACGCGGCGGTGCTCGCGCACCCGGTGTTCAACCGGTACCACAGCGAGACCGAGTTCCTGCGCTACGTGAAGCGGCTCGAGAACCGCGACATCTCGCTCGTGCACTCGATGATCCCGCTCGGCTCGTGCACGATGAAGCTGAACGCGGCCGCCGAGATGGCGCCGGTCAGCTGGCCGCAGTTCGCGGCGATCCACCCGTTCGCGCCGGCCGCGCAGCGCGAGGGCTACGCCGAGATGCTGCGCCAGCTCGGCGGCTGGCTCGCCGAGATCACCGGCTTCGCGGCGGTGTCGTTCCAGCCGAACTCGGGCGCGCAGGGGGAGTACGCCGGCCTGCTCGCGATCCGCAACTGGCACGCCTCGCGCGGCGAGGGCGGTCGCGACGTCTGCCTGATCCCCTCGTCCGCGCACGGCACGAACCCGGCGAGCGCGCAGATGATGGGCATGCGCATCGTCGTCGTCGCCTGCGACGCCGACGGCAACGTCGACCTGGCCGACCTGCACGCGAAGATCGACGCCCACCGCGACGCGCTCGCCGCGCTGATGGTCACCTATCCGTCGACGCACGGCGTGTTCGAGGCGACCATCACCGACGTCTGCGCCGCGGTGCACGCCGCCGGCGGACAGGTGTACATGGACGGCGCGAACCTGAACGCGCAGGCCGGGCTGTGCCGGCCGGGCGACGTCGGCGCCGACGTCTGCCACATGAACCTGCACAAGACCTTCTGCATCCCGCACGGCGGCGGCGGGCCCGGCATGGGCCCGATCGCGGTGGCGGCGCACCTCGCGCCGTTCCTGCCGCGCGATCCGTACGCCGAGCCCGACGCCGCCGACAGCGTGTCGTCGGCGCCCTGGGGCAGCGCGCTGATCACCACGATCTCGTGGATGTACGTGCGCATGATGGGCGGCGCGGGCATCCGCAAGGCGACCGAGGCGGCGATCCTCAACGCCAACTACGTCGCCGCGCGGCTGAAGTCGCACTACCCGATCCTCTACACCGGCGCGAACGGCCGCGTCGCCCACGAGTGCATCCTGGACGTGCGGCACCTGAAGGCCGAGTGCGGCGTCACCGCCGAGGACATCGCCAAGCGGCTGATGGACTACGGCTTCCACGCGCCGACGCTGTCGTTCCCGGTCGCCGACACGCTGATGGTCGAGCCGACCGAGAGCGAGTCGAAGGCCGAGCTCGACCGCTTCTGCGACGCGATGATCGCGATCGCCGGCGAGATCGCCCGGGTGCGCTCGGGCGAGTGGGACCGGCTCGACAACCCCTTGAAGAACGCGCCGCACACCGCGGCCGAGATCGCCGGCGAGTGGACGCACGCCTACCCGCGCGAGCTCGCCGCGTATCCGCTGCCGTGGGTGCGCGAGGCGAAGTTCTGGCCGCACGTGAAGCGGATCGACAACGCCGCCGGCGACCGCAACCTCGTGTGCACCTGCCCGCCGACCTCGGACTGGGCCTGAGATGGCCGCCTCGAGGTCACGGCTCCTCCCGATCGCGCTGATCGCCGTCGGCGCGGTCGCGCTGCTCGACACGCTCGACGTGATCACGTTCCGGGAGGTGCGCCGGGTGCTGGCGACCTGGTGGCCGCTGATCCCGATCGGGATCGGCGCGTTCCTGCTGTTCGAGCGACGGAGCTGACGCGATGCCCGCCCACCCCACCGTCCGGAGCGTCCCGCTCGCCGCGCTGCACCGCGAGCTCGGCGCGAGGTTCGGCCCGTTCGCCGGCTGGGAGATGCCGATCCAGTACCCGGCGGGCCTGAAGGCCGAGCACCTGCACACGCGGGCGTCGGCCGGGCTGTTCGACGTCTCGCACATGGGCCAGCTGCGGATCCGCGCGCGCGACGGCCGCGCGGCCACGCTCGCCCGCGAGCTCGAGGCCGCGCTGCCGCTCGACTTCGACGGCTGGCCGGTCGGGCTGCAGCGCTACTCGCTGCTGCTGAACGACGCCGGCGGCATCGAGGACGACCTGATGCTGGTCAACCTCGGCGACGAGGTCCGGATGGTCGTCAACGCGGGCAACCGCGAGGCGGACCGCGCCCGGCTCGTCGCGGCGTGCCCCGGGCTGTCGATCGAGTGGGTCGACGCGGCGCTCGTCGCGCTGCAGGGGCCCGAGGCCGAGTCGGTGCTCGCCGGGCTCGATCCCGCGGCCGCCGACATGCGGTTCATGCAGGCCCGCACGCTGCGCCTCGAGGGCGCCGAGTGCTTCGCGACGCGCTCGGGCTACACCGGCGAGGACGGCTGGGAGATCTCGCTGCCGCTCGCGTCCGCCGAGGCGATCGTGCGCCGGCTGCTCGCCGACGCGCGCGTCGCGCCGGTGGGGCTCGGCGCGCGCGACACGCTGCGGCTCGAGGCCGGGCTGCCGCTGCACGGCAGCGACATCGGCCCGTCGACCACGCCCGTCGAGGCCGGGCTCGCGTTCGCGATCCCGAAGTCGCGGCGCGCGGGCGGCGCGAAGGCCGGCGGCTTCCCCGGCGCCCCGACGATCCTCGGGCAGCTCGCGACCGGGCCGTCGCGCCGGCTCGTCGGCCTCGGCTCGACCGAGCCGGTGCCGATCCGCGCGCACGCCGCGATCCTCGACGCCGGCGACGCGCCCGTCGGCGAGGTCACGAGCGGCACGGTGTCGCCCACGCTCGGGCGGCCGGTGATGCTCGCGTACGTGGCCGCCGAGGCGCTCGCCGACGCCCGGCCCCTGCGCGCGGCGGTGCGCGATCGCCGACCCTCGGTCGTGCCGTCGCCGCTGCCCTTCGTGCCGAAGCGCTACCGGCGCTGAGGGCCGCGCCGGCGGCGGGCGACGCGCCCGCCGTCGATGCCCCGCGGCCCGCGTCGGCCGCGTCCGGCGCGCCCGGGTCCGGCGCCTGCGTCCGGTGCCTGCGTCCGGTGCACCTGCAGCCGGTGCACCTGCGTCCGGCGCAAGTGCGCCGGTGCCTCGCGCCGCGTGCCCGCGGCGTCCTGCGGACATCCGACAGCAGCTCGGCGATTCGTCGCCGAGCGTCACGCTCCTACACTTTCCGGATCGCGCCGCGGCCCTCGCGACGCGCCCCGCAGGAGTCCGTCATGCAGTCCGTCCAGAGCGCCCCGTCCGTCGTGCCCGCCCCGTCCGCCGACCCCCGTCCCGACCGTCCCGAGGACGTCGCCGCGATCATGCGCGGCCTCTACGGAGACGGCTTCATCGGCCGGCCGGGGGCGTTCCCGCGCGAGCTCGTCGCGCGGATCGCCGAGGACGTCGCGGTGCTCGCCGCCGAGGCGCTGCGCACGCCCGGCGGGATCGTGCCGCGCGGCCCCAACCGCTTCTACGTCGAGGTGCACCCCGAGCGGCTGCGCGACCTGCCCGCGCTCGTCGGCCATCCGTGGATCGCGGCGGTCTGCGACGCGGTCCTCGGCGAGGACTGGCGCGTGGTGGAGATCGGCTTCGACGTGCTCGGCCCCGGCGCCGCCGACCAGCCCTGGCACCGCGACTTCGCGGCCCCGCCCGAGACGACCCGCGGCCGGCGGCTCAACTCGCTCGCCTTCAACATGCCGCTGGTGGACGTCGGCGACGACATGGGCCCGCTCGAGATCGCCCCGGGCACGCAGTGGGACGACCTGTCCGACGCGCCGAAGGGCATGTTCCCGCCCGAGTCGTCGTGGCCCCGCTACCAGGCGCTCGCGCAGCGCAAGACGCCGCGCATGGGCGACGTGTCGGCCCGCTCGGCGCTCACCGTGCACCGCGGCACCGCGAGCCGCAGCGACCGGCAGCGGCCGGTGCTGGTGCTCGGCATCGACGCGCCCGACGCGCGCAACGGCGAGCGCCACGACCTGCAGCTCACGCGCGAGGCGGAGCGCCGGATGGCGCCGGAGCTGCGCCGCCGGCTGCGCGCGCGCATCGTCGACCGGCTCGAGCCGATCGTGCAGGCGCACCAGATCGAGGGGCTCGACACCGGGCGCGTCGACGTCTCGCGGATGACGCCGCAGGTGCCGGCGAAGGCCTGAGCCCTCCGTCCCCGGACGGGCCCCGGCCGGGCCGGGCCGCGCGCCCGGTTCCGGCCGGCGTCAGGCCCCGAAGCCGACCCGGCCGGCGAGGCCGACCGCCTCGGTGCGGTTGCGACAGCGCAGCACCCGCAGCACCGAGCTGATGTGGACCTTCACGGTGTTCTCGGCGAGCCCGAGCTCCTCGCAGAGCTCGCGGTTCGAGCGCCCGCCGACGAGCAGGCGCAGCACCTGCATCTGGCGCGGCGTCATCGACGCGATCGCCTCGTGGATCCAGTCGTCGCCGGGCGGATGCCGCGCGGCCGGGTCCTGCGGCGGCAGCCCGAGCAGCGGTCGCAGCGACGCGACCAGGCTCGCGCGGTCGGCGGTCTTGCTGACGAAGCGGTCGGCTCCCGCGCGCATCGCGCGCTCGACGGTGCGCCGGTCGTCCCAGGCGCTCAGCACCGCGACGCGGACCGAGGGCGCGCGCTCGCGGACGCGGATCAGCGCCTCGACGCCGCGCGCGTCGGGCAGCACGAGGTCGAGCACCAGCAGGTCCCAGTGCCCCGGTCCGGCGAGCCGCTGGACCGCCTCGCCCGCCGTGCCGCAGGTCTCGACCGTGCCGTCGGGGACGATCGCGCGCACGCAGTCGGCGATCGCGTCGCGCACGACCGGATGGTCGTCGCAGACGAGGACCCGGCGGTTCATCGCAGCGCCACCGCCGCCGACGCGGCGAACGCGCCGAGCGTCGCCGCGGCGATCGCCCGGCCGAGCGCGGCCCCGCGCGGCGTCGCGCGCGTCGCGAGCGCGAGCCCGGCGAGCGCGCCGGCGGCGAAGAGCGCCGCGCTCGCGGCGCCGAGCCCGGCGAAGAACGCGGCGCCGGCGCCTTCGCTCGCGTGCAGGGCGCCGTGCGGCAGCAGCACCGCGAGCGCGCCCGCGGCGAGCCCGCGCGCGCCGATCCGGCGCGCGGCGAGCACCGCCGCCGCCAGCGCGAGCAGACCGAGCGCCACCGCGGGCTCGGCCCAGCCCGCGCCGCCCGGGCGGGTGCAGGCGGCGCCGGCGAGCAGCCCGACCAGCGCGGCGAGCGCGATGCGGCCGACCGGCGCGCCGTGCGCGCGCGAGCCGTCCGCCGCGAGACCGGCGAGCAGGCCGACGCCGAGCGTGGCCGCGAGGTGGTCGAGCCCGCCGACCGGGTGGGCCAGGCCGGCGAGCAGGCCGTGCGCGCCGGCGCCGTCGTGGGCCCAGGCGGGAGCGGCGACGGCCGCGGCCGCGAGGCCGGGCAGCAGGGACGACGGAACGCGCATCGGACGGGCTCCTGGGGCGGGGGACCGGGGGATCACGAGAACAGGCCGCGGCGCTCGATGAACGACACGATGTCGTCGAGGCCGCGTCCCTCCTTCAGGTTCGAGAACACGACCGGCCGGTCGCCGCGCATCCGGCGCGCGTCGCGGTCCATCACCTCGAGCGAGGCGCCGACGTACGGGGCGAGGTCGATCTTGTTGATGACCAGCAGGTCGGACTTCATGATGCCCGGCCCGCCCTTGCGCGGGATCTTGTCGCCGGCGGCGACGTCGATCACGTAGATCGTGAGGTCGGACAGCTCCGGCGAGAAGGTCGCGGCGAGGTTGTCGCCCCCCGACTCGACGAACACGATCTGCAGCGCCGGGAACGCGCGGTGCAGCCGGTCGACCGCCTCGAGGTTGATCGACGCGTCCTCGCGGATCGCGGTGTGCGGGCAGCCGCCGGTCTCGACGCCGAGGATCCGCTCCTTCGGCAGCGCGTCGTGGTCGACGAGGAACTGCGCGTCCTCGCGGGTGTAGATGTCGTTGGTGACGGCGGCGATCTCGTAGCGCTCGCGCAGCCGGCGGCACAGCGCCAGCGTCAGCGCGGTCTTGCCCGAGCCGACCGGCCCGCCGATGCCCACCCTCAGGGGTCCGTGTGCGCTCATGTCCTCATGACCTGAAGAGCCTCGAATACTGGGTCTCGTGCCGCGACGAGGCGATCGCGAGCCCGGGGGCCGAGCTCGACCACGCGTGCGGCTCGCGCGCGAGCGCGGCCTCGACCGCGGCGTCGATGTCGGGCGCGAGCGCGCGCAGCAGCCGCTGCGCGGCGACCTGGCCCATCGGCACCGCCTTCATCAGCACCATCGCCTGGTTCTCGGCGAAGGACCAGAACAGCGCGACGAGCGCGTCGCGCGCCTCGAGCCCGAGACGGTGCGCCGCGATCGCCCACGCGACGGGCAGCGCGGGCGGCGCGAGCCGTTCCGCGAGCCGGACGTCGACGGCGGCGTCGGGGCAGACCGCCTCGATCCACTTCGCGAGCGAGTGGCCCATCTGCTCGGACTCGAGACGCAGCTCCGCGGTCTCGCGCGCGGCGATCGCCCGCGCGTTCAGCGCGGCGAGCGCGTCGAGCGCGGCCTCCGACGGCAGCTCCGCCGCGGCCGCGAGCGCCGCGCGCATCAGCGGCCCCTCGAACGAGGCGAGCGACAGCGCGAGCGCGTCGGCGATCCACGCGCGCGCCTGCGCGTCGTCGCGGACCTCGCCCGCGTCGATCGCCCACTCGAGGCCGCTCGAGTAGCTGTAGCCCCCGATCGGCAGCGCCGGGCTCGCGAGCTGCAGCAACGCGAGCCGCGCCGTCGGCGACGCGCTCACGTCCGGCGTCCCCCGGGACGGGGCATCGGCACCGCGACCGCCTCGGGCGCGTGCCCGCAGCCGGGACCGTGGACGTGCGGGGCGCCGGGCGCCGCGCCGTGCCCGCCCGCCGGGCCGGCGAAGCGGTGCTCGTGCGCGGGATCGTGCTCATGTCCCTGATCGTGCTCATGTCCCTGATCGTGCGCATGTCCGTGATCGTGCGCATGTCCGTGATCCTGCGGATGCGCGTGCCCGTGCGGATGGGCATGGTCGTGCGGATGGGCATGGTCGTGCCCGTGCCCGTGCTCCCGCCCGCCTCCGTCGTGCCGCGGATCGAACGCGTGGATCCGCCCGCCGTGCCCCTGGTCGTCGTGCGCGTGGTGCACGTGGGAGTGCCCGTAGGCGCCCGACTCCGGCTGGAAGCCCTCCTCGATCTCCCGCACCCGGCCGCCGAGCCGCTCGATCATCGCGCGCAGCACGTGGTCGGGCAGCAGCCGCAGCCAGCCGTCGCCGAGCTGCAGCGGCACGTGCCGGTTGCCGACGTGGTAGGCGATGCGCGCCAGGGCGACCGCGTCGGCCGCGCGCACCTCCATCAGCCGCTCGGGCGCGGCCTCGACCGCGACCACGCGGCCGTCGTCGAGCCGCAGCCGGTCGCCGTGGCGCAGCAGCGCGCCGCGCGGCAGGTCGACGCCCACCTCCTCGCCCGACAGCAGCGGCGCGCGGAAGCGCGAGCGCTCGCGCAGCTCGAACGCCAGCTCGATCACCTCGTCGACCCGCTCGTCGGCGCTCGCGAGCGCCCGGGCCACCACGATCGTCATGCCCGCGATCCCCTCTCGGTCTCAGAACAGGAAGTAGCGCTGCGCCATCGGCAGCTCCGTCGCCGGCTCGCAGGTCAGCAGCCGGCCGTCCGCGCGGACCTCGTAGGTCTCGGGATCGACCTCCATGCGCGGCGCCCAGCCGTTCCACACCATGTCGGACTTCCTCAGCGTGCGGATGCCGCGCACCGCCGACAGCGTCTTCCGCAGCCCGAGCCGCTCGCCGACGCCGGCGGCGAGCGCGGCCTGCGACACGAAGGTCAGCGAGCCCGCCGCGAGCGCGCCGCCGAACTGCCCGAACATCGGGCGGTAGTGCACCGGCTGCGGCGTCGGGATCGACGCGTTCGGGTCGCCCATCAGCGCCATCGAGATCGTGCCGCCCTTGATGATCAGCGACGGCTTCACGCCGAAGAACGCCGGCCGCCACAGCACCAGGTCGGCCCACTTGCCGACCTCGATCGAGCCGACCTCGTGCGCGACGCCGTGCGTGATCGCGGGATTGACCGTGTACTTCGCGACGTAGCGCCGGATCCGCCAGTTGTCGTTGCGCTCGCCGTCGGCGCGGGACGCGTCGAGGCGCAGCGCGCCGAACTGCCGCTTCATCTTGTGCGCGGTCTGCCAGGTGCGCAGGATCACCTCGCCGGGCCGGCCCATCGCCTGGCTGTCCGACGACATCATCGAGATCGCGCCGAGGTCGTGCAGCAGGTCCTCGGCGGCGATCGTCTCGCGGCGGATCCGGCTCTCGGCGAAGGCCAGGTCCTCGGCGATCGACGGGTCGAGGTGGTGGCACACCATCAGCATGTCGAGGTGCTCGTCGAGCGTGTTGACGGTGTACGGGCGCGTCGGGTTGGTCGACGACGGCAGCACGTTGGCCTCGCCGACCACCTTGACGATGTCGGGCGCGTGGCCGCCGCCGGCGCCCTCGGTGTGGTACGTGTGGATGGTGCGGCCCTTCATCGCCGCGATCGAGGCCTCGACGAAGCCCGACTCGTTCAGCGTGTCGGTGTGGATCGCGACCTGCACGTCGTGGCGGTCGGCGACCGAGAGGCAGTTGTCGATCGCCGCGGGCGTGGTGCCCCAGTCCTCGTGCAGCTTCAGCCCGATCGCGCCCGCCTCGATCTGCTCGTCGATCGGCCCCGGCAGCGAGACGTTGCCCTTGCCGGTGAAGCCGACGTTGACCGGCAGCCCGTCGGCCGCCTGCAGCATCTGCGCCATGTGCCAGACGCCGGGCGTCACCGTCGTCGCCTTGGTGCCGGTGGCAGGCCCGGTGCCGCCGCCGATCATCGTCGTGATGCCCGAGGCGAGCGCCTCCTCGACCTGCTGCGGGCAGATGAAGTGGATGTGCGCGTCGACGCCGCCGGCGGTGAGGATCATCCCCTCGCCCGCGATGACCTCGGTGGCCGCGCCGATCGCGATCGTCACGCCGGGCTGGATGTCGGGGTTGCCCGCCTTGCCGATGACGGCGATGCGACCGCCCTTGAGGCCGACGTCGGCCTTCAGGATGCCGGCCACCGCGTCGACGATCAGCGCGTTGGTGACGACGGTGTCGACGACCTCGGCGGCCGGGCGCTGGCCCTGCCCCATGCCGTCGCGGATCACCTTGCCGCCGCCGAACTTGACCTCCTCGCCGTAGACCGTCAGGTCGCGCTCGACCTCGAGCACGAGGTCGGTGTCGGCGAGCCGCAGCCGGTCGCCGACGGTCGGGCCGTACATCTCCGCGTAGGCGCGGCGCGAGAGCCTCGCCACGGTCTCAGGCCTTCGCCGGGGCCGCGGCGCCCGGCGCGTCGAGCGGACCCATCACCTGCTGCCGGAAGCCGTGGACCCGCCGGTCGCCGGCGAGCGCGACCAGCGTCACGGTGCGGGCCTGTCCGGGCTCGAAGCGCACCGCCGTCCCGGCCGCGATGTCGAGGCGGAAGCCCCGCGCCGCGGCCCGGTCGAAGTCGAGCGCCGCGTTGGTCTCGGCGAAATGGTAGTGCGAGCCCACCTGGATCGGGCGGTCGCCGGCGTTGCGCACGGCGATCTCGACCTTCGGTCGGCCCGCGTTCAGCTCGATCTCGCCGTCGTCGACCAGCAGTTCGCCTGGGATCATCGCTCGCTCCGGGGTCGTTCGGACGGCACGCCGCGCGTCGGGCGGCCCGCCGTCGGATCAGATTACACCGCCGCGCGCGGCCGACGCGTCCGGGCCGAGCCCGGGCGTTCCGGTCCGCGCGGCGCCGCGCCTACACCGCGAGCAGGCCTCGCACGCCGTCCTCGTCCATCCGGGCGCCCTCCCCGGTGCACAGCACCTCGCCCCGCTGCAGCACGACGTAGCGGTCGGCGAGCGTGCGGGCGAAGTCGTAGTACTGCTCGACCAGCAGGATCGCCATCGTGCGCCGGGCGGCAAGCCCGGCGATCACGCGCTCGATGTCCTGGATCACGTTCGGCTGGATGCCCTCGGTCGGCTCGTCGAGGATCAGCAGCCGCGGCCGCGCGACCAGCGCGCGCGCGATCGCGAGCTGCTGCTGCTGGCCGCCCGACAGGTCGCCGCCGCGCCGCGCGACGAACTGCCGCAGGATCGGGAAGGTCTCGTAGACCCACGACGGCACGCCGCGCTCGCGACCGCCGGTGGCCGCGATCGCGATCCGCAGGTTCTCCTCGACGGTGAGGCGCGGGAAGATCTCGCGTCCCTGCGGCACCAGCGCGATGCCGAGCTGCGCCCGCTGGTGGGGCTTCAGCCGGGTGATGTCGCGCCCCTCGAACACGATGCGCCCCGAGGCCGTCGGCAGCAGCCCCATCAGGCACTTCAGCAGCGTCGTCTTGCCCATGCCGTTGCGCCCGAGCACGGCGGTCACCCGCCCGGTCTCGGCCTGCATCGACACGTCGCGCAGCACGTGGCTGCCGCCGTAGTACTGGTTCAGTCCCTCGATCGTCAGCATCGGCCTCAGCGCCCCAGGTAGACCTCGACGACCCGCGGATCGCCGCGCACCGCGTCCATCGAGCCTTCGGCGAGCACGCTGCCCTCGCACAGCACGGTGACGGTGCGGGCGATCCGCGAGACGAATTCCATGTCGTGCTCGACGACGACCACGGTGTGCCGCTTCTCGAGCTCGAGGCACAGCTCCGCCGTCTTCTCGGTCTCGGCGTCGGTCATGCCGGCCACCGGCTCGTCGAGCAGCACCACGCGCGGCTCCTGCGACAGCAGCATGCCGATCTCGAGCCACTGCTTCTGGCCGTGCGACAGCGTGCCGGCGATCCGGTCGACCTCGCCGCGCAGGCGCACCAGCGCGAGCACCGACTCGATGCGCCCGAGCTGCTCCGACGACAGCCGCGAGCGCAGGCTGGCCCAGCCCCGCTTGTCGCCGGCGAGCGCGAGCTCCATGTTCTCGAAGACGGTCATCGTCTCGAACACCGTCGGACGCTGGAACTTGCGGCCGATGCCCGCCTGCGCGATCCGGGACTCCGACAGCCGCGTCAGGTCGATCGTCTGGCCGAAGAACACGCGGCCGGCGTCCGGGCGCGTCCTGCCGGTGATCACGTCCATCATCGTCGTCTTGCCCGCCCCGTTGGGGCCGATGATGCAGCGCAGCTCGCCGTCGTCGAGCGTCAGCGACAGGTCGTTCAGCGCGCGGAAGCCGTCGAAGCTGACGGTCACGCCCTCGAGGTAGAGGATCGGCCCGTGCGAGACGTCGACGCCCGGGCGCAGCAGGTGGCCGAGCGCCTGGGCGCTGCCCTCGCCCGAGCGCGTGCCGGGCGCGGCGGAGGCGACGGGCGTCATGCGCCGCCCTCCTTGCGCGCCGGCACCGCCGCCCCGACGCCCTGCGGCGCGCTCCCGGCGCGCGCCGCGCGCAGCCGCCCCGCCGCGCGCCGCCACGGCGCGCGCTCGAACAGCACGACGACGCCGCGCGGCAGGAACAGCGTGACGCCGACGAACAGCAGGCCGAGGAAGAACAGCCAGTACTCGGGGAACGCCTGGGTGAACCAGCTCTTCGCGCCGTTCACCAGGAACGCGCCGATCACCGGACCGATCAGCGTGCCGCGCCCGCCGACCGCGGTCCAGATCGCGATCTCGATCGAGTTGGCCGGCGACATCTCGCCCGGGTTGATGATGCCCACCTGCGGCACGTACAGCGCGCCGGCCACGCCGCTGATCACCGCGGCGAGCGTCCAGACGCCGAGCTTGTAGCCCAGCGTGTCGTAGCCGCAGAAGCGCGCGCGCGACTCGGCGTCGCGGATCGCCCGCAGCACGCGGCCGAACTTGCGGGTGACCAGCCAGCGGGCGAGCACGAAGGTGCCGAACAGCGCGACCGCCGTCGCCGCCAGCAGCGCGGCCTTCGTCGACGGATGGGCGAGCCGGGCGCCGAGGATCGTCTTGAAGTCGGTGAAGCCGTTGTTGCCGCCGAAGCCGGTCTCGTTGCGGAAGAAGAGCAGCATGAACGCGAAGGTCAGCGCCTGGGTGATGATCGAGAAGTACACGCCCTTGATCCGCGAGCGGAACGCGAAGAACCCGAACACGAACGCGAGGACCCCCGGCACCGCCGCGACGAGGAACAGCGTCCACGCCAGGCTGTCGCTGTTCCACCAGTGCCAGGGCAGCGACTTCCAGTCGAGGAACACCATGAAGTCGGGCAGCTCGCTGCCCGACTGGCCCTCGCGGCCGATGCCGCGCATCAGGTGCATGCCGAACGCGTAGCCGCCGAGCGCGAAGAACAGCGACTGCCCCAGCGACAGGATGCCGGTGTAGCCCCAGATCAGGTCCATCGCGATCGCGACCATCGCGTAGCACATGAACTTGCCGGCGAGCGTCACCGCGTGGGTCGACGGCCGCAGCGCGTGCTCGGCCGGCAGCAGCGCGTGCGCGAGCGGCACCGCGACGCCGAGCGCCGCGAACGCGACCGCGAGCATCGCCCACTGGGCGGGCGTGAAGAGCCGGCGCACCGGTGCGATCGGCATCTCAGGTCTCCGCCAGGCGGCCCTTCAGGGCGAACAGCCCCGACGGACGCTTCTGGATGAACGCGACGATGAGCGCGAGGATCAGGATCTTCGCGACCACCGCGCCGAGCCACGGCTCGAGCAGCTTGTTCGCGACGCCGAGCCCGAACCCCGCGACCACGGTGCCCATCAGCTGGCCGACGCCGCCGAGCACCACCACGATGAACGAGTCGATCACGTAGGCCTGCCCGAGCTCGGGGCCGACGTTGCCGACCTGGGACAGCGCGACTCCGGCCAGCCCCGCGATCCCGGAGCCCAGGCCGAAGGCGAGCATGTCGATGCGGTCGGTCGGCACGCCGATCGCCGAGGCCATGCCGCGGTTCTGCGTGACGCCCCGCACGAAGAGCCCGAGCCGGGTGCGCGCGAGCACCAGCGCGACGCCGGCGAGCACGGCGAGCGAGAAGCCGATGATGACGATCCGGTTCCAGGGCAGCACCAGCGAGCCGAGCTGCACGCCGCCCGACAGCCAGGCCGGGTTCTCGATCTCGACGTTCTGCGGGCCGAACAGCTGGCGCACCGCCTGGATCAGGATCAGGCTCACGCCCCAGGTGGCGAGCAGCGTCTCGAGGGGCCGGCCGTACAGCCAGCGGATCACCGTGCGCTCGACGGCGATGCCGACCGCCGCGGCCGTGCCGAACGCGACCGGCAGCGCGACCACCGGATACCAGGCGAACGCGTCGGGCGCGTACGCGCGGAACGCGGCCTGCGTCGCGTAGGTCGCGTACGCGCCGATCATCAGCATCTCGCCGTGCGCCATGTTGATGACGCCGAGCAGGCCGTAGGTGATGGCCAGCCCGATCGCCGCGAGCATCAGGATGCTGCCGAGCGACAGGCCGGCGAAGATCCGGCCGAACCATTCGGCGCGCTCGAGCCGGGCGCTCACCTCGGCGAGCGCGGCGCTCGCCGCCGCCCGCACCGACGCGTCGGGCTCGACCCAAACGCCGTCGGCGCCGCGCTCGAGCCGCGCGGCGAGCAGCGTGCGCGTCCGGCCCCGGTCGCCGGCGGCGAGCGTGCGCGCCGCCTCGAGCCGCAGCGCGGGGTCGTCGGCGCGCAGGTCGATCGCCGCCGCCGCGAGCGCGATCGCCGAGCGCACCGCGGGGTCGCTCTCCGTCGCGAGCGCCGCGCGCAGCGGCTCGCGCAGCGCGTCCTCCTCGCCGTCCTGCAGCGCCTCGGCGGCGGCGAGCCGCGTCGCCCGATCGGGCGCGGACAGCCGCAGCGTCGCGAGCGCGGCGTCGAGCCGGCCGCGCAGCCGGTTGTTGATCGTCACCTCGTCGGGCTCCGGCGACGGCAGCGCGGCCGGCCGGCCGGTGAGCGCGTCGATCGCGCCCGCGGGGCCGACGATCCAGCCGGCGCCGCGGCCGTCGACGCGCAGCGCGCCGTCCTGCAGCGCCTTCAGCACCGGCAGCGTCATCGGGCCGGGCGTCGCGGCGATCGCCGCGATCGCCTCGCCCTTCTCGTCGAAGTCGTCGGCGGCGAGCCGGCGCAGCGCGTCCGCGTCGACCGCGAGCGCGAGCGCCGGCGAGGCGAGCGCGACGAGCGCGACGAGCCGCGCGAGGCAGGCGAGCGCGCGCGGCCGTCGCGCGGCGCGGAGTGCGTTCATTCGGAAGCGTCCGTTCGGGATCGGTGCGCGGGACGCGCGTGCGGCCGGGGGCCGTGCGCGCGTCCCGGGAGGCGGCGCGCCGCGTCGTCGCGGCGCGCCCCGGACCGGGTCAGGCCCCCTGCCGGGCCTCGTTGCCCGAGATGAACGGCGACCACGGGTTCGCGCGGATCGGCTCCTTGGTGCGGTGGACGACCGAGAACTGCCCGTTCGCCTGGACCTCGCCGATCATCACCGGCTTCTGCAGGTGGTGGTTCGACTTGTCCATCGTCAGCACGAAGCCGCTCGGCGCCTTGAAGGTCTGGCCGTACATCGCGGTGCGGACCTTGTCGACCTCGATCGACTTCGCCTTCTCGGCGGCCTGCTTCCACATGTGGATGCCGACGTAGGTGGCCTCCATCGGGTCGTTGGTGACCACCGTCGACGCGTTGGGCACCTTGTTCCTCGCGGCCCAGTCCCGGTACGCCTTGATGAACTTCTCGTTCTCGGGGTTCTTGACCGACATGAAGTAGTTCCACGCGGCGAGATGGCCGACCAGCGGCTTGGTGTCGATGCCGCGCAGCTCCTCCTCGCCCACCGAGAACGCGACGACCGGGACGTCCTTCGCCTTCAGGCCCTGGTTGCCGAGCTCCTTGTAGAACGGCACGTTCGAGTCGCCGTTGATCGTCGACACGACGGCGGTGCGCCCGCCGGCGGAGAACTTCTTGATGTTCGCGACGATGGTCTGGTAGTCCGCGTGGCCGAACGGCGTGTACACCTCCTCGATGTCCTTGTCGGCCACGCCCTTCGACTTCAGGAACGCGCGCAGGATCTTGTTGGTGGTGCGCGGGTACACGTAGTCGGTGCCGAGCAGGAACCAGCGCTTGGCGTCGCCGCCGCCCTTGCCCATCAGGTACTCGACCGCCGGGATCGCCTGCTGGTTCGGCGCGGCGCCGGTGTAGAACACGTTCTTCGACAGCTCCTCGCCCTCGTACTGCACCGGATAGAACAGCAGCCCGCCGAGCTCCTCGTAGACCGGCAGCACCGACTTGCGCGACACCGAGGTCCAGCAGCCGAAGGTGACCGCGCACTTGTCCTGCGAGACCAGCTGGCGCGCCTTCTCGGCGAACAGCGGCCAGTTGGACGCCGGATCGACGACGACCGGCTCGAGCTTGCGGCCCAGCACGCCGCCCGCCGCGTTGATCTCCTCGAAGGCCATCAGCGCGGTGTTCTTCAGCGCGGTCTCGGAGATCGCCATCGTGCCGGACAGCGAATGCAGCACGCCGACCTTGATCGGCGAGCGGTCCTGCGCGAAGACGATGTTCGAGGCGCTCAGGCCGGGCAGCACCAGCGCGGAGCCGGCGGCGGCCTTGATGAAGTCGCGGCGTTGGGTCATGGGGTTCCTCTCCTGAGGTGCGGTTGGGGCGTGACGGAAGCGGCGCGGTATGGCCGCGCTCGTGCCGGGGTCATCGCAACAACCGTGCCATCGGCAGGGACACCCGATGCGCACTCCCGCGGTGCAGGAACCGCACCGCGAACGGATCCGACCGGCGCGTCAGCCGATCGGATGGTGGACGGTCACCAGCTTGGTGCCGTCCGGGAAGGTCGCCTCGACCTGGATGTCGGGGATCATCTCGGGCACGCCGTCCATCACGTCGTCGCGCGCGAGCAGCGTGGTGCCGTAGTGCATCAGCTCGGCGACGGTGCGGCCGTCGCGGGCGCCCTCGAGGACCGCGGCGGTGATGTACGCGATCGCCTCGGGGTGGTTCAGCTTCAGCCCGCGCGCCTTGCGTCGCTCGGCGAGCAGCGCGGCGGTGAAGATCAGCAGCTTGTCCTTCTCGCGGGGCGTCAGGTCCATGGGGCGGGGTCCGGTGGCGGTCTCAGGTGGCCCAGATGCGCGGCGGCTCGCCGGGCGCGCCGATCAGCGCCGGACGGGCGATCGCCCACAGCGACTGCGCCGCGCGCATCGCGGTCTCCGAATCATCGGCGAGCAGCCGGGCCGCGAGCAAGCCCGGCGCCGCCCGCGTCGCGCCCGCGCGCAGCCGCGCGGCGCGCCCGCCCGCCGACGCGCAGGCGCGATCGAGCGCGTCGCGCCACGCGTCGCGCAGCGCGTCGTCGACGTCCGCGGCGGGCGCCGCGGCCCAGACGGTGCACGCGACGGTGCGCCCGTCCCAGCCGAGCGGCGAGGCGAACAGCCGGTCGCCGGCACGCGCGTCGACCTGCTCGACCCAGCGCGGCACGCCGGCCGTCGACAGCGACAGCCGCTGGCGCAGCGCGCCGCTCGCGAAGCGCTCGCCCATCGCCGCGCGTCCGAGCACCAGGCACTCCCAGCCGAGCAGCCTCGCGTCGGACGCGAGCGAGAAGTCGATCGACTGCTCGACGCGCGCGGCGTCGTAGACGATCGTCGGCTGCGGCAGCCACTCGAGCGCGCCGCCCGCGGCGACCTCGACGCGGGTCGTCGCGCACGCCGCCTCGCCGGGGCTGCGGTACCACTTCTGCGCGCCCGGCGTCGTGCACAGCACGCGCGCGCCGGGCCCGAGCGCGATGTCCAGCTCGAGCCGGTCGCCGCCGACCAGCCCGCCGGGCGGATGCACGATCACCGCCTGGCAGCGGCCGTCGGGCAGCGGCAGCGCGCGGATCAGCCGGAGCGGGCCGCGGTGGCGGTTGGCGGCGAGGCGGGTGTCGGGGCCGCGGGCCTCGAAGCGCAGCTCGAGCCGCGCCTCCCAGCCGGCGCGCGCGGCGGCCGCCGGCGGGGTCGCGAGGTCCACCGCGCGCTCAGAGGAAGATCTTGCCCGGGTTCATCAGCCCGTCGGGGTCGAGCGCGTGCTTGATCCGGCGCATCAGGTCGACCGCGTCGTCGCCGGCCTCCTCGACCAGGTAGCCGATCTTGTGCAGCCCGATGCCGTGCTCGCCGGTGCAGGTGCCGCCCATCGAGATCGCGAGCCGCACGATCTCGTCGTTCAGCCGCTCGGCCAGCTCGATCTCGGCCGGGTCGTCGGGGTTCACCAGCAGGATCGCGTGGAAGTTGCCGTCGCCGACGTGGCCGACGATCGCGGTCGGGCACGGCGCGCGGTCGAGGATCCGGCGCGCGCCGCCGATCGACTCGGCGAGCCGGCTGATCGGCACGCAGGTGTCGGTGGTCACCGCGCGCGAGCCGGGACGCAGCTGCAGCGCGGCGAAGTAGGCGTTGTGCCGCGCGTTCCAGAGTCGCGTGCGGTCCTCGGGCCGCGTGGCCCACTCGAAGTCCTGACCGCCGTGCGAGCTCGAGATCCGCTGGACGATCTCGGCCTGCTCGCGGGCCGAGGCCTCGGAGCCGTGGAACTCGAAGAACAGCGTCGGCGCCTCGCGCAGCGTCGTCTTCGAGTGCGCGTTGATCGCGCGGATCATCACCTCGTCGACGAACTCGCAGCGCGCCACCGGCACGCCGAGCTGGATGGTCTCGATCACGGTGTCGACCGCGTCGGCCATCGACGGGAAGTTGCAGACCGCCGCCGACATCGCCTCGGGCACCGGGTACAGCCGCAGCGTCACCTCGGTGACGATGCCGAGCGTGCCCTCGGAGCCGACGAAGAGCCGGGTGAGGTCGTAGCCGGCCGAGGACTTGCGCGCGCGGGTGCCGGTGCGGACCACCTTGCCCTCGGCGGTGACGACGACGAGCCCGAGCACGTTCTCGCGCATCGTGCCGTAGCGGACCGCGTTGGTGCCCGAGGCGCGCGTGGCGGTCATGCCGCCGAGCGACGCGTCGGCGCCCGGGTCGATCGGGAAGAACAGGCCGGTGTCGCGGATCTCGGTGTTCAGCTGCTTGCGCGTGACGCCCGCCTGCACGGTGCACAGCAGGTCCTCGCCGGCGACCGACAGCACGCGGTTCATCCGCGACAGGTCGACGCACACGCCGCCCTGCACCGCGAGCAGGTGACCCTCGAGCGACGAGCCGACGCCGAACGGGATGATCGGCACGCGATGCTCGCGGCAGGCGAGCACGACGTCGACGACGTCCTCGGTCGACTCGGCGAAGACGACCGCGTCGGGCGGGGTGACCGGGAACGGCGACTCGTCGCGGCCGTGGTGCTCGCGCACCGCCATCGCGGTGCTGAAGCGATCGCCGAAGCGCGCGCGCAGCCGCTCGGCGAGCGCCTCGGGCAGCGGGCGCCGCAGGGCGGCGGCGGTGGCACGGGGGTGGTTCATGAGGGCCTCGCGGCGGCGACGGGACCGTCCGATCATACCCGCCGCGCCGCGCTCACCCGAGCAGCCAGCGCTCCAGGTGGCGCGCGAGCGCGGCGCCCGCCGCGCCGAGCATCGGGCAATGGCCGGCGTGCGGGATCGCGTGCGCGCTCGCGCCCCGGACCGAGGCGGCGCGCCGCAGCGCGGCCGGCGTCACCAGCGGATCGTCGCGGCCGGCCAGCACCAGCACCGGCACGTCGGCGGGCGGTGCGGGCGCCGGGCGCAGCCAGTCGAGGCAGGCGGCGAAGGGCTCGTCGCGCAGCCGCCCGGCCACCTCGGCGACCAGCGCGTCGGGCGCGCCGGGGTGCAGCAGCAGCTCTCGCACCCGGGCCGGATCGGGGCGGCCCGGCTCGCCGAAGAGCAGCACCGGCCGGCGGGCGAGGAGCGCCCGCGCCGCCGCGCCCGGACGACGGGCGACGAGCGCGCGCGCGGCCGCCTCGAGCCCCTCGGGCGGCGTCGGCGAGACCAGCACCGCGCCGTCGCGCAGGCCGCGCGCGACCAGCGCCTCGACGACGCGCGCGCCGAGCGAGTGGCCGACGAGGATCCTCGGGCCGGGCAGCCGCTCGAGCACCGCGTGGAGCCGGTCGACGTAGCGCTCGAGCGGCAGGCGCGCGACCGCCGGCGACCAGCCCGGCGTCGGCCACGCCTCGTGCAGGTCGGGCGCGAAGCAGCGCAGCCCGAGCGCCTCGGCGCACGGCCTCACGTGCTCGTCCCAGATCCACGGCCCGAGGAACGGGCCGTGCACGAGCACCAGCGTCGCGCGCCGCGGCGCGCTCACGGCCGGCGGTGGACGGGCACGCCGGCGACCCAGGTCTGCTCGATCGCGCGGTCGTCGCCGAGCACGGCGAGCGCGAAGAACGCGTCGAGCGGATCGTCGCGCAGCCCCGTGCGACGCGCGAGCAGCGGCGTGGCCGCCGGGTCGAGCACCGCGAGGTCGGCGTCGCGCCCCGGGGCGAGGCTGCCGATCCGGTCGTCGAGGTACAGCGACCGGGCGCCGCCGAGCGTCGCGAGGTACAGCGCGTACGCCGGGTGCATCGACGTGCCGAGCAGCTGCTGGACCTTGTAGGCCTCGCCGAGCGTGCGCAGCATCGAGTAGCTCGTGCCGCCGCCGACGTCGGTGCCGAGCCCGATCCGGTGGCCGGCGGCGATTCCCCGGGCCAGGTCGTACAGGCCGCTGCCGATGAACAGGTTCGAGGTCGGGCAGAACGCGACCGCGGTGCCCGAGGCGGTCATCCGCGCGCGGTCGGCGTCGTCGAGCCAGATGCAGTGCGCGTAGACCGCGCGCTCGCGCAGCAGCCCGTGGTGGTCGTAGACGTCGAGGTAGCTGCGCCGCTCGGGGAACAGCCGGGCGGCCCAGGCCACCTCGTCGCGGTTCTCGGCGACGTGGCTCTGCACGTGCACGCCGGGATGCTCGGCCGCGAGCCGGCCGCACAGCGTCAGCTGCTCCGGCGTCGAGGTGGGCGCGAAGCGCGGCGTGACCGCGTAGCGCAGCCGGTCGACGCCGTGCCAGCGCTCGATCAGCGCCTTCGCCTCGGCGTACGAGGACTCGGCGGTGTCGCGCAGGCCGTCCGGCGCGTGCCGGTCCATCGCGCACTTGCCGGCGATCATCAGCAGCCCGCGGCGGCGCGCCTCGGCCATGAACGCGTCGACCGAGGTCGCGTGCACGGTGCAGAACACCGACGCGGTGGTGGTGCCGTTCTCGAGCAGCCGGTCGACGAAGAACGTCGCCGCCTCGGCCGCGTGCGCGGCGTCGGCGAAGCGCCGCTCGGCCGGGAACGTGTAGCGCTCGAGCCAGTCGAGCAGCTGCGTGCCGTGGCTCGCGATCACGTCGACCTGCGGGAAGTGGACGTGCACGTCGACGAACCCCGGCACGACGATCCGGCCGCGCAGGTCGTGCACCGCCACGTCCGCGCCGAGCGTCGGCAGCAGCGCGTCGGCCGGCGCGAGGCGCTCGATCCGGCCGTCGCGGATCACCATCACGCCGTCGCGCAGGTGCTCGACCGCGCCGGCGTCCGAGCCGTCGAGGCCCGGGTCGCGGACGCAGTGCAGGAAGGCGGCGCGGATCGCGACGGCGGTCATGCGGCTCAGCTCCTCGGCAGCCGGCCCGCCACGCCCTCGACCAGCCAGTCGATGCGGTTCAGGTCGGCGTCGGACATCGGGCCCTGCTGCAGCCGCAGGCGGCCCTCGTTGTCGCGGATCGGGCCGGCGAACGGATGCAGCCGTCCGGCGACGATGTCCTGCTCCTTCGCGCGCACCAGCGCGATCGTGTCCTTCGGCACCGAGGCGCCGAACGGATCGACGCGCACCATGCCGTCCTTCAGGCCGCCCCAGACCGAGCCGGGCGTCCAGGTGCCGTCGAGCACCGCCTGCGCGCGCTGCACGTAGTGGCGGCCCCAGTGATGGGTCACCGACACCAGGTGCGTCCTCGGCGCCGCGCGGCTCATGTCCGAGTGGTAGCCGACGACGCCCACGCCGCGCGCCTCGGCCGCCTGCGGCACCGCCGACGAGTCGGTGTGGTGGGTCAGCACGTCGGCGCCCTGGCCGGCCAGCGCGAACGCCGCGTCGCGCTCGCGGCCCGGATCGAACCAGGCGGCGGTCCAGACGATCCGGACCTCGGCCTTCGGGTTGACCGAGCGGGCGCCCAGCGCGAACGCGTTGATGCCCTGCAGCACCTCGGGGATCGGGAAGGCGGCGACGTAGCCGATCGCGTTCGACCGCGTCGAGCGCCCGGCGACGATGCCCGCCAGGTAGCGGCCCTCGTAGAAGCGGGCGTTGTAGGTGCCCACGTTGGCCGCGTTGCGGTACCCCGACGCATGCTCGAACGCGACGTCGGGGAACTCCCGCGCGACGCGGATCGTCGGGTCCATGAAGCCGAACGAGGTCGCGAAGACGAGCGGATGGCCCTGCGCGGCGAGATCGCGGATCACGCGCTCGGCGTCGGCGCCCTCGGCGACCTTCTCGACGACGGTGGTGGTCACCCGCCCGGCCATCGCGCGCTCGAGCTCGCGTCGGCCGGCGTCGTGCTGGTGGGTCCAGCCGGCGTCCGAGACCGGACTCACGTAGACGAACGCGACCTTGAGCGGCGGGCGGACGGGACCGCGCGGCTGGGCGAGCGCGGCGGGCGCCGCGGCGGCGAGCGCGGCGGCGGCGAGAGGCCCGAGGGCGGCACGCCGCCGCGGGGCGCGGGGCCCGGCGATGGCGAGGTTTTCGACGAGACGGGGCTCGTTCACGTGGTTGGTCCTCGTAACACGGCTGCACGGAGGGACGGCTGCAGCGGGCCGCGGGCCCGGACGGGCGGGGCGCCGGGGCGGCGCCGCGGGCGATTCTACGCGGCGGCCGGGCCCTCGGCCGGGCGCCGCCGGGCGACGTCGCGCCCGCCCGGACCGCTTCGCCGCCCGGAGCCCGGGCGCGGCACGCGCCGTCGGCTCAGGCCCGCGTCAGGAGCTCGGCGGCGGCCCGCAGCACCTCGGCCGGCGCCATCGGCTTGACGACGTAGCGGGCGAACCCGGCCTCCTCGGCCTTGCGGCGGTCCTCGGTCCGCGCGAACGCCGTCAGCGCCATCGCGGGGACGCGACCGTTCGCGTCCCGGGGCAGCTGCCGCAACCGGCGCAGCAGCTCGAAGCCGTCCATGCCGGGCATGCCGATGTCCGACACGAGCAGGTCGAAGCGTCGCTCGCGCACGCGCTGCAGCGCCGCCTCGGCGCGGTCGGCCAGCACGACCGACGCGCCCGCGTCGCGGAAGATCCGCTCCAGCAGCTCGCGCGCGTCGGCGTCGTCGTCGACCACCAGGACGGCGGTCCCCGCCAGGCCGGGCGGCGACCACTCGGCGGCGTCCTCGGACGGCGTCGGGCCGGCCGGCTCGTGCGCGAGCAGGGGCAGCCGCACGACGAAGCTCGCTCCGTGTCCCTCGCCCTCGCTGTGCGCCTGCACCGACCCGCCGTGCAGATCGACCAGGTGCCGCACGATCGACAGGCCGAGGCCCAGTCCGCCGTACTTCCGGGTGATCTCTCCGTCCACCTGGTGGAAGCGCTGGAACAGGCCGGGCAGCGCCTCCGGCCGGATCCCGATGCCGTCGTCGCTGACGACGATCCGGGCCCCGTCCGGCCGCTCGCGCAGCTCCACGCGCACGCTCCCGCCGCGGGGCGTGAACTTCACCGCGTTCGCCAGCAGGTTGATCATCACCTGCTGCAGCCGGCTGGCGTCGCCGGCGACCGCGCCCACCGGTTCGACGTCGGCCCGCAGGTCGAGCCCCGCCGCCTGCGCGGTCGGCCGGATCACGTCGACCGACGCCTGCACCACCGCGGCGAGGTCGACCGGCTGCATGCTCAGGTGGATCTTGCCGGACGCGATGCGTCCCATGTCGAGCAGGTCCTCGATCAGCTGGATCTGGGCCTTGGTGCTGCGCTCGATCACCGAGATGCCCTTGAGCACGTCCGCCTGCGACGGATCGACCGTGCGGCGCAGGATGTGGACCCAGCCGCTGATCGCGCTCAGCGGCGTGCGCAGCTCGTGCGACAGGGTCGATAGGAACTGGTCCTTGACCGCGTTGGCCTTCTCGGCCTCCCTCCGGGCGGCGCGCTCGCTCTCCAGCAGCCGCTCGCGCTCCGCGCTCAGCACCTCCAGCGCACGGGCCTCGGAGCGCAGCGCGGCGTCGGCCCGGATGCGCTCGAGCGCATCCCAGCACCGGTCGACGACGGTGCGCACGAGCTCGACCTCGTCGTGCGTCCAGCGCCGCGGGACCGCCTGGTGCACCGCCATGGCCGCGACGAAGCGTCCGGCCTTGTGCAGCGGCAGGCAGATCACCGCGCCGATCCGCGTCGCGCGGTAGGCCGACAGGTCGCCGCCCGCGGTGCGCGGGTCGGTGTCCACGTCGGCGTTGACGTACGGCTCGTGCGCGACCATCAGCGCGCGGACCTCGGCGCCGAAGTCGGTGAACCGGTAGCGCCCCACGATGCTCGGCACGCCGTCGTTGTAGTCGCCGATCAGGTCGAAGGTGTCCTGGTCGTCGAGGACCTGGGCGTACGCGCAGCGGTTGACGCCCAGGTGGCGTCCGAGCCGCTCCGCGGTGGTGCGCATCACCTGCTCGGGATCGGCCAGCGCGCGGGTGGCCTGGGTCAGCTCGTCCAGGAACCGCAGCCGGCGCTCGCTCACCACGCGCTTGGTCGTCTCGGCGAAGGTGACGAGCACGCCGACCGCGCGGCCCGCCTCGTCGCGGACGGGGCTGTACGAGAAGTTGAACCAGCAGTCCTCGGGGTAGCCGAAGCGGTCGATGGTGAGCTTGAAGTCGTCGAAGCCGATGGCCTCGCCGGCCAGGACCCGCTCCCACATCGGCCCGATCGTGGGCCAGATCTCGTGCCAGGTCGTCGGAGCGGCGTTGCCCAGCGCGTCCGGGTCCTTGGCGCCGAGGATCGGCCGGTAGGCGTCGTTGTAGAACTGCGTGAACCCCGGCCCCCAGGCCAGGTACATCGGCAGCCGGCACTCGAGCAGCGTCGCGACGGCGGTGCGCAGGCTCTGCGGCCAGCGCTCGGGGGCGCCCACCGGCGTGGACGACCAGTCGAACGCTCGCACCCGGCTGGCCATGTCGCCGCCGACCTCGGGAATCTGCTGCATCGGGAGCCCTGTCCTCGCGGTGGCCCCGCCACCGCCGAGCGCGATTGTCGCCGGCCCGCGCGACGGTCGCCAACCGTGGGGCTTTCCGTCGTCCGGCCTCCGCCGGCGGCGAGCCCGCCGCCGGGCGACCCGCCTCGCCCCGGCGAGCCGCCCGCGGCGCACCGGGGCGGGGCCGCGCGCGACCGCTCCCGGTCGCCCGCGGGCCGGCGCGGGGCGCTCAGTCCTGCCGCTGGAGCGCCGCGATCCGCTGCTCGATCGGCGGGTGCGACGAGAACAGCGCCATCAGCCCGCTGGGACGGCTGCTGATGCCGAGCGACTGCACGGCCTTGGGCATCTCGCCCGGATCGAGGCCGCCCAGGCGCGCGAGCGCGTCGATCATCGGCTGCTTGCGGCCCATCAGCCGCGCGGCGCCGGCGTCGGCCCGGAACTCGCGGTAGCGCGAGAACCAGGCGACGATCATCGCGGCCAGGAAGCCGAGCAGGATGTCCATCACGATCGTGGTCGCGTAGTAGCCGATGCCCGGGCCGTCGTTCTGGTTGCGCAGCACCACCTTGTCGACCAGGTAGCCGACGACCCGCGAGATGAACACGACGAAGGTGTTCATCACCCCCTGGATCAGCGTCATCGTGACCATGTCGCCGTTGGCGACGTGCGCGACCTCGTGGCCGATGACCGCCTCGACCTCGTGCCGGCTCATCGACTGCAGCAGGCCGGTCGACACCGCGACCAGGGCCGAGTTCTTGAACGCGCCGGTGGCGAACGCGTTGGGCTCGCCCTCGTAGATCGCGACCTCGGGCATCTTGATGCCGGCCTTGTCCGAGAACCGCGCCACGGTCTGCACGATCCACTGGTGGCCGGGATCGGGCGAGTCGTTGACGATCTGCGCGCCGGTCGACCACTTGGCGATCGGCTTGCTCATCAGCAGCGAGATGAACGCGCCGCCGAAGCCCATCACCAGCGAGAAGACCATCAGCGTGCCGAGATCCAGGCCGTTGGCGGTCAGGAAGCGGTTGAGGCCGAGCACCGACACGACGATGCCCAGCACCACCATGACGGCGACGTTGGTCAGGACGAACAGGACGATTCGCTTCATCTGCTTCGAGCTCCAGTACGTCGGAAGGACGGTCGGCGACCGTCCGCGGGGCGGATCCTAGCGCAGCGCGGTGCCGGGGCGGGAGACCCCCCGGCGCCGTCGCGGCCATGCGGCGGGCCGCCCGTCGGTCCGCATGGGTCGCTCCCGGAGATGGGGCCTGACGGCCCGGTCGTCAAGGGGGGCGATCGCTCCGGCACCGGCCGGGCCGCGCGGTTCAGCAGGTGCCGTAGGTGATGCCGAGCCGGCGCAGCGCGCGCCGGTAGGCCGCCGAGCTGCGGTCGGCCGCGCCGTGCAGCTCGGCCGCCGGATCGAGCGGCAGCCGCTTCGGGCGCTGGGAGGTCACGATCGGCGCGTCCTCGGCGAAGATCGCGTGCTGGAACGCCCGCATCGCGTCGTCGGACGACTCGAAGTCGGTCATCGCCATCCGGAACCAGACCCGGCAGGTCTCGGGGCCGGTCGGGCACGCGAAGAGCGCGATCGCCTCGCGGAAGCCGTCGACCGCGACGCCGCCCTGCGGCACCTTGGTCAGCACGGCGGTGTACGGCCCGACGACCTCGTAGGTGTACTCGACCACGGCGCCGCCGGTGGCGTGGATGCTCGAGGCCGGCTGCCACGCCCGGCACGCGGTGGCCAGCATCCCGAGCGGCGTGTCCTCGACGCGGTACGCCTCGATGGCCGGGTGCTCGCGATCGCCCAGGCTGCCCTCGTGCACGAACCCGAAGTGCGCCATGTCGAGGAAGTTCTCGACCACCCGCGGCGCGCTCGTGGCCACGTCGTACGGCCCGACGTCGACCTTGCGCAGCCGCGCGTCGTCCTCGGCCGGGAACGGCGGCGGCTCGAGCGCGCCCGGCGCGAGCCGCACCCAGACCATGCCGTGGCGGTCGAGCGCCTCGAACGCGCGCGCCCGGTGCCCCGGCGGCGGCACGAAGCCGGGCTGCGCCGGCACCTCCTCGCAGTGCGCGTCCGCGCCGAAGCGCCAGCCGTGGTACGGGCACTCGAGCCGCCGGCCGCCGGCGGCCCCGGGCGCCTCGACGAGCCGCCCCATCGACAGGCTCGCGCCGCGGTGCGGGCAGCGGTCGGACCAGGCGTGCGGCACGCCGTCGGCGTCGCGCCAGAGCACGAGCGCGTCGCCGAGCAGCACCGCGCCGACGGGCGCGCCGGCCAGCTCGCGCGACAGCGCGACCGGATGCCAGTGGGTCGCTTCGATCATTCGATCGGACCGTTCGGGTGCGGCCGACCCGGCGGCCGGCCCCGCGGGGGCCGGCGCGCCGGGCGGCGCCTCACTTGCCGCTCGGGACCTTGCCCTCGACGCCCTTCACGTAGAAGGAGATGCCGCCCTTCCACGCGTCGTCGGCGACCGCGTCCTTCGCGAGCACCTCCTTGCCGGTGTTGTCGACGATCGGGCCCTTGAAGACCGCGAACGAGCCGTCCTTCAGGCCCGCCTTGATCCTCTCGACGTCCGCCTTCGCCTCGGCCGGCACGAAGTCGGCGATCTTGACGAGGTCGTTCATGCCCTCCTTCGTCCCCCACTTCGTGACCTCGGTCTTCCACGACTTGTTGAGCACGTCGTTGACCGCCTTCTCGTAGTACGGGCCCCACAGCAGCACGCACGAGGCGAGGTGCGCCTTCGGCGCGAACGCGCTCATGTCGCTGTCCCAGCCGAACGCGTGGACGCCGGCCTTCTCGGCGGTCTGCAGCACCGCGGTCGAGTCGGTGTTCTGCAGCAGCACGTCGGCCTTCTGGTTGATCAGCGACTGCGCCGCCTCGGACTCCTTCGGCGGGTCGAACCAGGTGTTCACCCAGACGACCTTCGTCGTGACCTTCGGGTTGACGCTCTGCGCCCCCAGCGTGAACGCGTTGATGTTGCGCAGCACCTCGGGGATCGGGAACGAGCCGACGAAGCCGAGCACGTCGGACTTCGTCATCCGGCCGGCGATCACGCCGGCCATGTACGCGTCCTCGTAGAAGCGGCCCTCGTAGACGCGCAGGTTGTCGGCGGTCTTGTAGCCGGTCGCGTGCTCGAAGCGCACGTCCGGATGGTCCTTGGCGACCTTCTCCATCGCGTCGCCGAAGCCGAAGCTGGTGGCGAAGATCAGCTTGTTGCCCTGGGCGACCAGGTCGCGGATCACGCGCTCGGCGTCGGCGCCCTCGGGCACCTTCTCGACGTAGGTCGTCTTGATCCGGTCGCCGAACTTCTCCTCGATGTGCTTGCGGCCGATGTCGTGCGCGAACGACCAGCCGGCGTCGCCCACCGGGCCGACGTAGATGAAGCCGACCTTCAGCGGCTCGGACGCGGGCGCCGCGGCCGGGGCCGGGGTCGCCGGGGCCTGTGCGGCGGGCGGCGGCGTCTCCTTCTTGCCGCAGCCGGCGAGGGCGGCGGCCGAGAGGATCACCGACATCGCGGCGAACTTCAGGGTGGAGCGTCTGGCGAGGTGCGTCATGTGCGGTCGTCGTCGGAACGGAGGTTGAGGAACGGGGCCTCTTCAGTGCCCCGGGTGGAACGGCTTGCCCAGCGAGGCCGGCATGTTCACACGGATCCAGGTCGGATTGCGCGATATCAGCACCAGCACCAGGATCGTCGCGAGGTACGGCAGCATCGACATGAACTGGGGCGCGAGCTGCACGCCCTGCCCCTGCAGGTGGAGCTGCAGCATCGTGACCCCGCCGAACAGGTAGGCGCCGAGCAGCACGCGCGCCGGGCGCCAGGTCGCGAACGTGGTCAGCGCCAGCGCGATCCAGCCGCGCCCCGCGACCATGCCCTCGACCCACAGCGGCGCGTAGACGACCGACAGGTACGCCCCGGACACGCCGCACAGCGCCCCGCCCGCCGTCACCGCCGCGAGCCGGATCCGGCGCACCGGATAGCCGAGCGCGTGCGCCGACTCCGGCGACTCGCCGACCGCGCGCAGCACCAGCCCGGTGCGGGTGCGCCACAGCACCCACGCGGTGGCGACGGTCGCCGCGATCGCCAGGTAGACCATCGGGTGCTGGCGGAACAGCGCGGTGCCCACGAACGGCAGGTCGGCGAGCCCCGGCACCGCGAACGACGCGCGGTCGCCCAGCTTCTTGCCGACGTAGCCGATGCCGACGAACGCCGAGAACCCCGAGCCGAACAGCGACAGCGCGAGCCCGGTCGCGTACTGGTTGGTGTTCAGCCAGATGACGAGCACGCCGAAGACCGCCGCGGCGGCGGCCCCCGCGGCCGCGCCCCCGGCGAACGCGATCCAGTCGTTGCCGGTGTGGAAGGCGACCGCGAAGCCGGCGACCGCGGCGATCAGCATCATCCCCTCGGCCCCGAGGTTGACGACGCCCGCGCGCTCGTTGATCAGCAGCCCGAGCGCGGCGACCGCCAGCGGCGTGCCCGCCGACAGCGTCGCCGCGATCAGCAGCGCGAGCTCGTTCACGCGGCGGCTCCGCCGGCGCCGGACGGCCGGCGCCGCACCACGCGGTAGTGGATCAGCGTGTCGCAGGCGAGCAGCGAGAACAGCAGCACCCCCTGGAACACGCCGGTCAGCGCCGAGGGCAGCCCGAGGCGCGACTGCGACAGCTCGCCGCCGATCAGGAACATCGACAGCAGCACGCTGCCGAGCACGCAGCCCGCCGGGTGGAGCCGCCCGACGAAGGCGACGATGATCGCGGTGAAGCCGTAGCCGGTCGACACGTGCGGCGTGAGCTGCCCCATCGGGCCGGTCGCCTCGAAGCCGCCCGCGATGCCCGCGAGCCCGCCCGAGACCAGCAGCGCGGTCCACAGCGCGCGACGCGACGAGAAGCCGGCGTAGCGCGCGGCGGCCGGCGCGAGCCCGCCGACCTGCAGCTGGTAGCCGCGGTACGTGCGGAACATGAAGAGCCACGTGAGGAGCGCGGCCGCCAGCGCGACCGCGAGCCCCCAGTGCATCCGCAGTCCGCGGACGATGCGCGGCACGTTCGTCTCGACGGCGAAGCTCATCGTCTGCGGGAAGTTGAAGCCCTTCGGATCCTTCCACGGCCCGAACACCAGCCACGACAGCAGCAGGTTCGCGACGTAGACCAGCATCAGGCTCACGAGGATCTCGTTCGCGTTGAAGCGGTCGCGCAGCAGCGCGACGATCGACGCCCACAGCATGCCGCCCGCGGCGCCGGCGGCGATCGCGACGACGAAGAACGTCCAGCGGTCGACCGGCACCTTGTTCGCGGTGACCCACAGCGCCGCGCCTCCCGCGGCGATCGCCCCGAGCAGGAACTGGCCCTCGGCGCCGATGTTCCAGACGTTGGCGCGGAAGCACAGCGCCAGCCCCAGCGCGCACAGGATCAGCGGGGTGCTCTTCAGCGCGACCTCGCTGGCGGCGCGCGCGCCGTTGAGCGGCTCGTAGAGGAACATCGACAGCCCGCGCACCGGGTCGCGATCGAGCGCGACGAACAGCACCGCGGCCACCGCGACGGTGATCGCGAGCGCGATCGCCGGCGACAGCCAGGCGAGCGCGCGCGACGGTTCGGGGCGGGCCTCGAGCGCGAGCACCGCTCAGGCTCCGGAGGACGCGGAGGAGGCCGGGGACACGGCGGGCGCCGCGGGCTCCACCGCCGGTGCGGGCACCGGGACGGGCCCCTCGCCCGCCCGCGGCCACAGCCCGCTCATCCACTCCCCGATCCGCTCGACGGTCGCGTCGGCGCGCTCGATCGGCGGCGAGACGCGTCCCTTCGCGATGACGACCAGCCGGTCCGACAGCTCGAACAGCTCGTCGAGCTCCTCCGAGACGACCAGCACCGCGCAGCCGGCGTCGCGCAGCGCGAGCAGCGCCGCCCGGATCTGCGCCGCCGCGCCCACGTCGACGCCCCAGGTCGGCTGCGCGACGATCAGCACCTTCGGCGCCGCGTCGATCTCGCGGCCCATCACGTACTTCTGCAGGTTGCCGCCCGACAGGCTGCGCGCGGCCGCCTGCGGCCCGGCCGCCTTGACGCGGAAGCGCTCGACGATGCCGCGCGCCTGCGCGGCGAGCGCGTCGCCGGCGATCCACCAGCCGCGCGCGCGCACCGCCTCGCGGCGCGTGAGCAGCAGGTTCGACGCGAGCGACAGCGTCGGCACCGCGCCGCGGCCGAGCCGCTCCTCGGGCACGAAGTGCAGCCCGAGCTCGCGCCGCCGGCGCGGGCCCGCGCGGCCCGCGTCCTCGCCGAGCAGCTCGACGGTGCCGCGGGGCGCGCGCGGATCCTCGCCCGACAGCGCGGCGAGCAGCTCCTGCTGGCCGTTGCCCGAGACGCCGGCCACGCCGAGCACCTCGCCCGCGCGCACCTCGAACGACACGTCGGCGAGGTCCGTGCCGAACGGCGAGGTGCGCGGCAGCGACAGGCCGCGCACCGCGAGCGCGACCGGGCCCGGCCGCCTCGGACGGTGGACGAGCGGCGGCGGCTCGGCGCCGATCATCAGCCGCGACAGCGACGCGTTGCTCTCGGTGCGCGGGTCGACGACGCCGGTCACGCGACCGCCGCGCATCACCGTGCACGCGGTGCACAGCGCGCGGATCTCGTCGAGCTTGTGGCTGATGTAGAGCAGGCTGCAGCCGGTCGCGGCGAGCCGGCGCAGCGTCGCGAACAGGCGCTCGACCGCCTGCGGCGTCAGCACCGAGGTCGGCTCGTCGAGGATCAGCAGCCTCGGCTCGGTCAGCAGCGCGCGCACGATCTCCACGCGCTGGCGCTCGCCGACCGACAGCGTGTGCACAGGCCGGCCCGGGTCGAGCTCGAGCCCGTACTCGCCGGCCTTCGCGCGGATGCGCGCGCTCACCTCGGCGAGCGGCAGCGACCGGTCGAGCCCGAGCCACACGTTCTCGGCGACGGTCACGGTCTCGAACAGGCTGAAGTGCTGGAACACCATCGCGATGCCGAGCCGTCGCGCCTCCTGCGGATTGCGCACCGCCACCGGACGGCCGTCGAAGCGGATCTCGCCGGCGTCGGGGCGGACCGCGCCGTAGACGACCTTCATCAGCGTGGACTTGCCGGCGCCGTTCTCGCCGAGCACCGCGTGGATCTCGCCGGGGGCGACGCGCAGCGACGCGTCGTCGACGGCGACCACGCCCGGATAGCGCTTGACGATGCCCGCGAGCGCGAGGCGGTCGGTCATCGCGCCGCTCCGGCGGCGGCCGGCGTCGCCTCCGCCGCGACGCGGCGGCGGCGCCACAGCTCGAAGGCGACCGACACCGCGATCGCCCCCGGGTGACGGTCGAGCGTCCGCACCGGCCCGTCGGGCCGCGCGCCGATCGGGCAGTGCAGCCGCGCGGCGTCGAGCCCGCGCTGCGCGAGGCGACGCCGGAAGCGCGCCGCCTTCGTCGCCGAGCCGATCACGCCGATCCGGCCCAGGTCGTCGCGCGCGAGCAGCGCCGCGCAGACGTCGAGGTCGAGCGCGTGGCTGTGCGTCATCACGATCGCGTCGGCGCCGGCCGGCATCGCCGCGACCTCGTGCGCCGGGCCGTCGGATTCGAGGCAGCGCGCGTTCGGCGGGGGATCGGGCGGGAACGCGCCGGGCCGCGGATCGATCCAGGCGACGCGCGCGGGCAGCGTGCCGAGCACGCGCACGAGCGCCTCGCCGACGTGGCCGGCGCCGAACACCCAGACGTGCCAGGGCGCGGACTCGACGCGCGAGACGAGCTCGCCGGGCGCGGCGGCGGGCGGCGCGTCGTGCCAGGTCGAGTGCGGCGCGCCGCGGACCGGCCGCGGGGGGGATCCCGCGGACGCGGCGGCCCCGGCGGACGCGGCGAACCCGGCCGACCCGTCGCTCGCGGCGGCCCCGGCGAACCCGGCCGGCCCGTCGGACGCGGCGGACCCGTCGGCGGCGTCCGGGCGGGTGACGAGCCAGCCGTGCGCGGCGCCGAGGGCGTCGGCCGCCGCGTCGAGCGCGGCCACGCGCTCGATCCAGGGCCGTTCGTCCGGGTCGACGATCCGCCAGCTCACGTCGACCGTGCCGCCGCAGCACTGCCCGAGCGACGGGCCGAGCGCGAGCCGCGCGTGCGCGGCGCGCGGGCCGCCGGTCGCGAGCATCCGGCGCGCGCGCGCGATCGCCTCGAACTCGAGGTGACCGCCGCCGATCGTGCCCTCGGTGCGATCCGCGTCGACCAGCATCGACGCGCCTGGCTCGCGCGGCGCCGAGCCCTGCACGCGCTCGACGCGCACCCAGACCGCGCCGGTGCGGGCGGCCTCGAGCAGGCGGGAGCCGGGGATGGACATCGCGAGGGGGATGGTCGGGCGGGCGCGCGGATTATCGCTCACGCGCGGCACGCACCGCGCGGAGCACCCGTTCCGGGGTCGCCGGGGCGCTCATCGCGACCGGCGCGCCGGGCGGCGCGAGGCTCGCGACCGCGTCGCGGATCGCGTGGTAGACCGACAGCGCCAGCATCAGCGGCGGCTCGCCGACCGCCTTGCTGCGGTGGATCGTCGCCGAGCGGTTCGGCGAGTCGGGCAGCAGCTCGACGCGGAAGTGCGGCGGCAGGTCGCCCGCCGTCGGGATCTTGTACGTCGACGGCGCGTGCGTCGCGAGCCGGCCGCGCGCGTCCCAGACCAGCTCCTCGCTGGTCAGCCAGCCCATCCCCTGCACGAAGCCGCCCTCGACCTGGCCGACGTCGATCGCCTCGTTCAGCGAGGCGCCGGCGTCGTGGACGATCTCGACCGCGAGCACCCGGTGCTCGCCGGTCCGCAGGTCGATCGCCACCTCCGAGACCGCGGCGCCGTACGCGTAGTAGTAGAACGGATGGCCGCGGAACGCCGCCGCGTCCCAGTGGATGTCGGGCGTGCGGTAGTAGCCCTGCGCCGACAGCGACACCCGCGCGACGTGCGCGCGCCGCGCGAGCTCGGGCAGCGCGATCCGTCGCGACCCGGGCCCCGGGGCGACCAGCGCGCCGTCGTGCCAGCGCAGCGCGTCGGCGGGCACGCCCCAGGCCTCGGCCATCAGCGCCTCGAGCCGGGCCTTCAGGATCCGGCAGGCGTCGAGGGCCGCCATGCCGTTCAGGTCGGATCCCGACGAGGCGGCGGTCGCCGAGGTGTTCGGCACCTTCGAGGTGTCGGTCGCCGACACCCGCACGGCGGCGGCGGGCAGGTCGAACTCGCGCGCGACGACCTGCGCCACCTTCGTGAACAGCCCCTGCCCCATCTCGGTGCCGCCGTGGTTCACCAGCAGGCTGCCGTCGGCGTACAGCTGCAGCAGCGCGCCGGCCTGGTTCAGGTGCGGCGCGTTGAACGAGATGCCGAACTTGACCGGCGTGAGCGCGAGGCCGCGGCGCAGCGGCCCGCCGCGGCGGTTGAACGCCTCCACCGCCGCGCGCCGCTCGGCGTAGCCCGCGCGCGCGGCCACCCGGTCGATCACCCGCGGCAGCACGTCGTCGCTCACGACCTGCCCGTAGTGCGTGACGTCCCGGCCGTCGGGACCGTACAGGTTCGCGCGGCGCACCTCGAGCGGATCGAGCCCGAGCGCGCGCGCGATCGCGTCGATCACCTCCTCGATCACGAACATGCCCTGCGGCCCGCCGAAGCCGCGGAACGCGGTGTTCGACACCTTGTGCGTGCGGCAGCGCAGGCTCCTCGCGCGCAGGTGCTCGAGGAAGTACGCGTTGTCGAGGTGGCACAGCGCCCGGTCGTTGACCGGACCCGACAGGTCGGCCGAATAGCCGCAGTCGGAGGCGAGCACCACGTCGAGCGCGAGGAGCCGGCCCGACGCGTCGAAGCCCACCTCCCAGTCGGCCTCGAACGGATGGCGCTTGCCGGTGATCGTCATGTCGTCGTCGCGGTCGAGGCGCAGCTTGACCGGCCGGCCGAGCCGCCGGGCGGCGACGGCCGCGAGGCAGGCGAAGAGCGCCGGCTGGCTCTCCTTGCCGCCGAAGCCGCCGCCCATGCGCCGGCACTCGACGCGCACCGCGCTGCTCGGGAGCCCGAGCGCCTCGGCGACCACGTGCTGGACCTCGCTCGGATGCTGGGTCGACGAATGGACCACCATGCCGCCGTCGTCCTGCGGCAGCGCGAGCGCGACCTGCCCCTCGAGGTAGAAGTGGTCCTGGCCGCCGACCTCGGAGCGGCCCCGCAGCCGGTGCGGCGCCGCGGCCAGCGCCGCGGGCGCGTCGCCGCGGACCACCTCCACCGGCGGCAGCACCCAGGCGCTCGCGGCGATCGCGTCGGCGATCGTCAGGATCGCGGGCAGCGGCGTCGCCGAGACCGTCGCGCGCCGGGCCGCGACGCGCGCGGCCCGGTGGGAGGCGGCGACGACCACGAAGAGCGGCTGGCCCTCGTACTGCACCTCGCCGTCGGCGAGCAGCGGATCGTCGTGGATCACCGCGCCGTAGTTGTTCGCCGCCGGCAGGTCGGCCGCGACGAGCACGTCGACGACGTCCGGCGCGGCGCGCACCGCCGACAGGTCGAGCCCGTCGATCCTCGCGTGCGCGAGCCCGGCGCAGCCGATCGCCGCGTGCAGCGTGCCGGCCGGCTCGGGCAGGTCGTCGACGTAGCGGGCGCGGCCCGCGACGTGCAGCGCCGCGCTCTCGTGCGGCACCGCCGGCTCGAATCCGGGACGCGGGTCGTTCATCGCCGCGCTCCGTCCGGGGCCGCGTCGGCGAGCAGCCGCTCGAGGCTCGCCGGCGTCGACGGATCGCCGAACAGCTCGTCGCCGATCCGCTCGAGCAGGCCGGCCGCGGCCGAGAGCCGGTAGCCGCGGCTCGCGCGCAGGTCGTCGAGCGGCGAGAAGTCGGCGCCGACCGCCGCGCCCGCCCGCGCGAACGCCGCGGGCGACGGCTCCGCCCCCTCCAGCGCGGCCTCGGCGGCGCGCGCGCGGCGCACGACGCCGGCCATCCCGCCGAACGCGATCCGGACCCCGGCGAGCCGGCCGCGGTCGACGCGCATCGACGCGCCGACGCTGACCGCCGAGATGTCCTGCTCGGGCCGCTTCGACAGCTTGTGCGCGGCCACGCGACGATCCGCACCGCGCCTCGGCACGCGGACGCGCTCGATCCACTCGCCAGGCGCCCGGTCCTGCACGCGGTAGTCGAGGTAGAGCGACTCGAGCGGGATCTCGCGGACCGCGGGGCCCGCGTCGCCCGCGCGGCGCAGCACGACGCTCGCGCCGAGCGCGATCAGCACCGGCGCGGCGTCGCCGATCGGCGAGCCGTTCGCGAGATTGCCGACCAGCGTGCCCGAGGCGCGGATCGCGGGCGAGGCGAAGCGCGACCAGTAGCGGCGGAGCTCGGGGTAGTCGGCGTCGAGCGCATCGAACGCGTCGGCGAGCGACACCGCGGCGCCGAACGCGAACGCGGACCCGTCCGCGTCGATCGAGCGCAGCGCGTCGACCGCGCCCAGCCAGACCCAGCGTCGCGGCTCGCGCAGCTGCTTGGTGACCCACAGGCCGATGTCGGTGCCGCCGGCGAGCAGCCACGCGTCCGGCGCCTCGGCGAGCAGCGCGTCCACCCGCTCCGGCGTGCGCGGCGCCTCCCAGCTCGCGCCGGCCGCCGTGAAGGCGAGCGGCTCGGCGTCGACGGCGGGCAGGCGAGCGACCCAGTCGGGCAGGCCGGCGGCCGGCCGCGACGGCGCGTCGGCCGACGGATGCAGCGCCGCCGACGCCGTGCGCAGCGCGTCGACGATCGGCCGGTAGCCGGTGCAGCGGCACAGGTTGCCGGCGAGCGCCTCGCAGGCCTCGTCGCGCGAGCGGACCGGGCCGCCCGCCAGCCGGGCCGCCATCGCGGTCACGAAGCCCGGGGTGCAGAAGCCGCACTGCGAGCCGTGCGCCTCGACCATCGCCTGCTGCGCCGGATGGTCGCCTCCCAGCCCCTCGACCGTCAGCACCCCGTGCCCGTCGACGCTCGCCAGCGGCCGGATGCACGCGTTGCACGGCTCGACGCGCAGGCCGCCCTCGGACGTGCGCCGCGCGAGCACCACGGTGCACGCGCCGCAGTCGCCCTCGGCGCATCCTTCCTTCGTGCCGGTGGCGTGCCGGGCGAGCCGGAGCCAGTCGAGCAGCGTGGTGGACGGCGGGACGCCGGCCGCCTCGACCGGTCGACCGTCGACGACCAGACGGATCGGGCGCGACGCGGATTCGTTCATGTGGGTGGCATCGGATCGGTGACCCGGCCGACTCTAGCAAGGGTCGTACCGGGCCGCCATCGGGGACGGGCGGGGCCGGGCCCGGCGGCCCGCCCGCGAGCCGCCGGCACGGGTCGCCGGCACGGGTCGCCGGCCGGCGCCGCGGACCGTCCCCCGACGCGCAACTGTCCGGATTCCCGGCGCTGATCCGGGCACCGGCCCGACCGGGCCGCCCCTACCCTGCGGAAACGGCCGTCGCGTCCGACCGGGACGCGGCCCACGAAGCGACCGATGACGCCCCCTGCCCCCGCCCCGTTCCCGCGGTCCGCCGCGCACAGGCCCCTGCCCCCCGTCTCCGACGAGCGGCTGCTCGAAGTGGCGCGCCGGATGCCGGCGTTCCTCTACGAGCTGCGCATCGAGGCCGACGGCACGCACCGCTTCGGCTACGTCGGCGACGGCGTGCGGACGCTGGTCGGCATCGAGCCCGCCGACGTGCGGGCCGATCCCCAGCGGCTGCTGTCGCGCATCCACGCCGAGGACGGCGCGCAGCTGCGCGTCGCCGGCCAGGTCGCCGCGCGCGACGGCACCGCGATGCAGCAGGAGTTCCGGGTGAAGCCCCCGGGCCGGCCCTGGCGCTGGATCGAGCTGCATGCGCAGCCCACGCCGCACGCCGACGGCTCGGTGTCGTGGCACGGCTGGTTCCTCGACGTCACCGACCGCAAGCGGGCCGAGACGGCGCTCGCCGACAGCGAGCAGCGCCACCGTCAGCTGTTCGCGTCGAACCCGGTGCCGATGTGGGTCCACGACCGCCTGACGCTGCGCGTGCTGACGGTCAACGACGCCGCGATGGCGCACTACGGCTGGACGCGCGAGGAGTTCCTCGCGATGACGCACGTCGACCTGCGGTATCCGACGGGCGCGGGCGACGAGGCCGACGCGCCCGAGGCCGACGGCCGTCCGGTCACCGTGCACCACCGCACGAAGGGCGGCCGCGTGATCGAGGTGGAGCTCAGCACCCGCCCGATCACCTGGGACGGCCGGCCGGCGCGGCTCGTCATCGCGCTCGACGTGACCGCGCGGCGCCGCGCCGAGGCCGAGATCCAGCGGCTCGCCTACTACGACACGCTGACCCAGCTGCCGAACCGCCGGCTGCTCGTCGACCGGCTGCGCCAGGCCGTCGCGGCCTCGCACCGCAGCGGGCTGCGCGGCGCGGTGCTGTTCGTCGACATCGACGACTTCAAGCGCGTCAACGACACGCGCGGCCATCCGGTCGGCGACCAGGTGCTGATCGAGGCGGCCGCGCGGCTCAGGGACTGCGTGCGCGCCGAGGACACGGTCGCGCGGATCGGCGGCGACGAGTTCGTCGTCCTGATGGAGCGCTTCGACGTCGACCCGCGCCAGGCCGCGGCGCGCGCCGACGAGGCCGCGCAGCGCGTGCTCGACGCGCTGTCGCGCCCGTTCGACCTCCCGGGGCTGCGCTTCCACGGCTCGGCCTCGGTGGGCGTGGCGACCTTCGGCGAGCGCGGCGACCGGGTCGAGGACCTGCTGATGCACGCCGACTCGGCGATGTACCGGGCGAAGGCGGCCGGCCGCGGCACGATCCGCTTCTACGACCCCGCGATGCAGGTCGCGCTGCAGTCGCGCGCCGCGCTCGAGACCGACCTGCGGCGCGCGCTGTCCGAAGGCGAGCTGCGGCTCGCGTACCAGGCCCAGGTCGACGTCTCGCGGCGCGTGGTCGGCGCGGAGGTCCTGTTGCGCTGGCAGCACCCCGAGCGCGGCCCGATCCAGCCGATGGACTTCATCCCGCTCGCCGAGGAGACCGGCCTGATCGTCCCGATCGGCCAGTGGGTGCTCGAGACCGCCTGCGCGCAGCTCGCCGGCTGGGCGCGCTCGCCGCACACGCGCGAGCTGCTGCTGTCGGTCAACGTCAGCGCCCGCCAGTTCCGCCAGCCCGACTTCGTCCAGCGCGTCGAGCGGGCGCTCGCCGACTCGGGCGCGCTGCCGTCGCGGCTGCGGCTCGAGCTCACCGAGAGCCTGCTGCTCGACAACGTCAGCGACTGCATCGCGAAGATGCAGTCGCTGAAGTCGATGGGCGTGGGCTTCGCGCTCGACGACTTCGGCACCGGCTACTCGTCGCTGTCGTACCTGAAGCGGCTGCCGCTCGACGAGCTGAAGATCGACCGCTCGTTCATCCGCGACATCACGACCGACCCGAGCGACGCGGCGATCGTGCAGACGATCATCGGCATGGCCCGGACGCTCGGCCTCGAGGTGGTCGCCGAGGGCGTCGAGACCTTCGAGCAGATGGATTTCCTCGCGCGCCACGGCTGCGGCGCGTACCAGGGCTGGTACTTCGGCAAGGCGGTGCCGCTGCCGGAGTTCGAGGCGACGCTGCGCGAGCCCGCCGGCGCCCCGGCGCCGGCCGCGCCCGCCGCGGCCGCCGCGCGGACGCGGGCGGTCGGCTCGCGGACGACGGCGCCGGTCGCCGCGGCCGTCGCCGACGCGCGCCGCGGGCTGCCCGCCGATCCGGCGCACGACGGCGGGCCGGTCCGCGCCTGAGCCGGGCGCGGCGCCTCCGGCGTCGCCCGCGGCCCCGGCGGCCGGAACCGGCGTCCGGCGCGCGCGTCGCGCCGTGCTAGCGTGCACGTCCCCGACCACGGTCCCGGACGATGGACGACGAATCGCTGTGCCGGCTCGACGCGCTCGAGCTCTCCCGGACGCTGCACCGGCGCGAGGCGTCGTGCCGCGAGCTGATGCGGGCGACGCTCGCGCGGATCGGCCGCCTGAACCCGCGCTTCAACGCGATCGTGTCGCTGCGCGACGAGCGCGAGCTGCTCGACGAGGCCGACCGCCACGACGCGATGCTCGCCCGCGGCGAGTCGAAGGGCTGGATGCACGGCTTCCCGCACGCGGTGAAGGACCTCGCCCCGACGAAGGGGCTGCGCACGACCTGGGGCTCGCCGCTGTACCGCGACTTCGTGCCCGACGCCGACTCGCTGATGGTCGAGCGGCTGCGGGCCGCGGGCGCGATCGTCGTGGGCAAGACGAACACGCCCGAGTGGGGGCTGGGCTCGCACACCTACAACACGGTCTTCGGCACGACGCTGAACGCCTACGATCCGACGCGCACGGCCGGCGGCTCGAGCGGCGGCGCCGCGGTCGCGCTCGCGCTGCGGCTGGTGCCGGTCGCCGACGGCAGCGACATGGGCGGCTCGCTGCGCAACCCGGCCGGCTGGGGCAACGTGTTCGGGCTGCGGCCGTCGCGCGGCCGGGTGCCGTCGTGGCCCGCCGAGGACGCGTTCTTCCAGCAGCTCGCGACCGACGGACCGATGGCCCGGACGGTGCCCGACCTGGCGGCGCTGCTGCGCACGCTCGCCGGCCCCGATCCCCGCGCCCCGCTCGCACTCGACGAGGACCCCGCCTCGCTCGGCGCGCCGCTCGACGCCGACCCGGCGGGCCGGCGCGGGATTCGGATCGGCTGGCTCGGCGACTACGACGGCCACCTCGCGACCGAGCCCGGCGTGCTCGGGCTGTGCGAGGCCGCGCTGCGCGAGCTGTCCGCGCTCGGCTGCACGGTCGAGCCGCTCGCGCTCGGCTTCGATCCCGAGCGCATCTGGCAGGCCTTCATGACGCTGCGCGCGATGGGCATGGCCGGGCGCTTCGAGGCGGTGCGCGCCGACCCGGCGCGCTGGGCGCAGCTCAAGCCCGAGGCGCGCTGGGAGGTCGAGCGCGGCGCCGGCGTCACGGCGATCGACGTGCACCGCGCCTCGGTGACGCGCACCGCCTGGTACCACCACGCGCTCGCGCTGCTCGAGCGCGTCGACGTGCTCGCGCTGCCGGTCGCGCAGGTGTTCCCGTTCGACGCCTCGCTGACGTGGCCGGCCGAGATCGCCGGCCGCAGGATGGACTCGTACCATCGCTGGATGGAGGTCGTCGCCGGCCCCACGATGGCCGGCCTGCCGGCGATCTCGGTGCCGGCCGGCTTCGACGCGCGCGGCCTGCCCGCCGGCCTGCAGCTCGTCGGCCGCCCGCGCGGCGAGCTCGCGCTGCTGCGGCTCGCCCGCGCCCACGAGCTCGCGACCCGCTGGGTGCAGCGGCGCCCGCCCCCCCCGACCCTCACCGGAGACCCCGAATGATCCTCGACCATCGCACCTACACGCTGCATCCCGGCAAGCTCGCCGACTTCCTCGCGATCTACGGCGCCGAGGGCTTCCCGGTGCAGACCGAGCACCTCGGCCAGCCGTACGGCTGGTTCGTGTCGCACGACATCGGCGAGCTGAACCAGGTGGTCCACATCTGGAAGTACGCCGACCTGCTCGATCGCGAGCAGCGCCGCGCGAAGCTGATGGCCGATCCGCGCTGGGGCGGCTACCTGTCGAAGGCCGGCCCGCTGCTGCAGAAGATGGAGAACAAGATCCTGCGCGCGCCGCCGTTCTTCAAGATGCCCTGACGCCGGCGTCGCCCGGCGCGGCGCGCACCATCCGGAAGCCCGTGCGCGGGACGTGCACGGTCACCGTGCCGGCGCGCGCGTCGGTGCGCCGGACCGCGATCCGGTCGGACGTCGAGACGACGAGCTCGCCCTCGACCGGCGCGAGCCCGTAGTCGAGCGGCGTCACGCACACGCGCTCGCCGGGCTCGAAGCCGTGGAAGTCGACCCACGGGCCGTCGGGCAGGATCCCGGAGGAGGCGCCCGCCGCCGCGCGCGCCGCGTCGAGCGCCTCGGCCGCGCTCGCGCGCTCCGGCGCGCCGTGGCCGAGCGCGGCGACGCGCGCCATCCAGTCGACGACCGCGGGCTCGCGACGCACCAGCGCGTCGAGCGCGGGCACGCGCGAGGCGAACCACAGCGGGTGGTAGGCGGCGAGGTCGCAGACCGTCGGCTCGTCGGCGACGAGGAAGCGCCGGCCGTCTCGCAGGTGCGCGGCGATGCGCGCCGTGCCGGCGACCAGCGCACCGGTCGCCTCCGGGGCGGGCAGCCGGCCGAGCCCGGACGCGCCGGCGTACACCGTCCGGTCGTTCGCGACCATCGCCGCGCGGTCGTCGACGAAGGCCCGGATCGCCTCCGGCGGCGCGCCCCGGAACAGCACCGGCAGGTGCTCGGGCCGGAACACGCAGGCCACCGCGGCGGCGAACAGGTCGCGGTCGGCCCAGGCGGCGACCGCCTCGCCCGCGACGCGGTCGGCCCGGTGCAGCGGCGGCTCGGGCGCGAGCGCGTCGAGCACGCGCGAGATCAGCGCGCTGTCGCACCAGACGTCGGCCCCGGTCTGCAGCACCGGCGCGCGCCGGTAGCCGCCGGTCAGCGCGACCAGGTCGGGCTTGGGCATCACCGGCGGCACGAGCACCGAGCGCCAGGCGAGCCCCTTCAGCCCCATCATCAGCCGGACCTTCTCCGAGAACGGCGAGGCCGGGTAGTGGTGCAGGTGCAGCATCGGAGCGCTCATCGGCCCGTGCCTCCCGCCGTGCCGGCCGCCGGGGGCGGATGGCGGGCGATCCAGTGGCGCGCGACGTCGACGCGCCGGCACACCCAGACGCGGTCGTGCCGCTCGACGTGGTCGAGGAAGCGCTGCAGCGCGCGCAGCCGCCCGGGGCGTCCGAGCAGCCGGCAGTGCATGCCGATCGACATCATCTTCGGCGCCTCGGCGCCTTCCTCGTACAGCACGTCGAACGCGTCGGTCAGGTAGCGCAGGAAGTGCTCGCCGGTGTTGAAGCCCTGCGGCGTCGCGAAGCGCATGTCGTTCGCGTCGAGCGTGTACGGCACGACCAGGTGGTCCGCCTCGGTGCCGTCGGTGCGCGTCACGCGCGTCCAGAACGGCAGGTCGTCGCCGTAGTAGTCGGAGTCGTAGAGGAAGCCGCCGTGGTCGACGACCAGCCGGCGGGTGTTCGGGCTGTCGCGCCCGGTGTACCAGCCGAGCGGGCGCTCGCCGCAGAGCCGCTCGACGATCTCCGTGCCCCGGCGCATATGCTCGCGCTCGGTCGCCTCGTCCACGTCCTGGTAGTGGATCCAGCGCCAGCCGTGGCACGCGACCTCGTGGCCGAGCTCGACGAACGCGCGGGCGACCTCGGGATGGCGCTCGAGCGCCATCGCCACGCCGAACACCGTGAGCGGCAGCCCGCGCCGCTCGAACTCGCGCAGGATCCGCCAGACGCCGACCCGCGAGCCGTACTCGTAGATCGACTCCATCGACAGGTGGCGCGCCGGGTACGCGGCGGCGCCGACGATCTCCGACAGGAACTGCTCGGAACCCGGGTCGCCGTGCAGCACGCTGTTCTCGCCGCCCTCCTCGTAGTTGAGGACGAACTGCACCGCGATCCGCGCGTCGTTCGGCCAGCGCGGATGGGGCGGGTTGCGGCCGTAGCCGACCAGGTCTCGGGGATAGGACGGGCTCATCGGCGGGCGCGCGGCGGGGGTGGGCGGTCGCGGCCGAGTGTAGCGCAGGGGCCCGGCGACGCCCGTGCCCCGGGACGGTGCATGGTCACGATGGCACGGCCGTTGCATGATCCGGCTTCGATCCGTCGCGACCGCGCCGGTCCGCCCCGTCCGAGACGCCAGGGAGGTGTCCATGTCCGAAGCCGTCCGTCCGTTCCGCCGCGCGCTGCTCGCGCTCGCCTGCACGCTCGCGCTGCCCGCCGTCGCCCACGCGCAGGCCGCGTGGCCCTCGAAGCCGATCCGCCTCGTCGTCACCTTCCCGCCCGGCGGCTCGAGCGACATCGTCGCGCGGCTGATCGCGCCGATCGTCGGCGAGCGGCTCGGCCAGCCGGTCGTCGTCGAGAACCGGCCCGGCGCCGGCTCGACGATCGGCGCGGCCGAGGTCGCGCGCGCCGCGCCCGACGGCTACACGTTCATGCTGTCGAACACCGCGCCGATCAGCCTGTCGCCGCAGATGCTCGACAAGCCGACCTACGACCCGGTCAAGGGCTTCACGCACGTCGCGTACGTCGGGTCGGTGCCGAACGTGTTCGTCGTGCACCCCGACGTCCCCGCGAAGACGCTGCCCGAGTTCGTCGCGTGGGCGAAGAAGGCCGGGCAGGTCAACTACGGCAGCGGCGGCATCGGCTCGATCGGCCACATCGTCGGCGAGACCTTCAAGAACGAGGCGAAGATCGACCTCGAGCACGTCGGCTACAAGGGCTCGGCGCCGATGCACAACGACCTGCTCGGCGGCACGATCCGGTTCGCGGTCGACACGCTGCCGCAGAACGTGCCCTTCGCGCGCTCCGGCAAGCTGCGGATGCTCGCGGTGACCTCGCGCTCGCGCGCGTCGATGGCGCCCGAGGTGCCGACCGTGGTCGAGCTCGGCATGCCGAACCTGGTCGCCGAGAACTTCTTCGGCGTGTCGGCGCCGGCCGGGCTGCCCCGCCCGATCGCCGAGCGGATGCACGCGGCGGTCGCCGCGGCGCTCGACGACCCGAAGGTGCGCAGGACCTTCGAGGAGACCGGCATCGACACGCGCCGGATGTCGATCGACGAGTTCGGCGCGTTCGTCTCGAAGCAGGTCTCCGACTGGGCGCCGGCGGTGCGCGCGTCGGGCGCCCGGCTCAATTGACCGGCGCGGCGGGCGCCCCGGGCGCGCTCGCGCCGCGCCGGCGGCTCGGGCTCGCGCTGTGGCTCGCCGGGATGCCCGGCGTGATCGCGGTGTCGCTCGCGACGCCGGCCCTGCTCGCGGCGTCGCCGGCCGCGACCGCCCCGCCTCCGCCCGGCGCGCTGGTCGCGGCCGGCATCGCGCAGGGCGCGCTGCTGCTCGCGCTCGCGGTCGCGGTCGGCGTCCGGCTCGCGCCGCGCGTCGGCTGGTCGAGTCCGGTGGCCGAGGCCGCCTGCGCCGGCCGCCGGCCCGACGCGACGACCCGCGCGGGGCTGCTCGTCGGGCTGCGCGACGGCCTCGCCTGCGGCGTGCTGCTGCACGCGGTGCTGCGCCTCGCGCCCGACGGCCTCGCGCGCGGCGCGGACGCGCTGCCGCTCCACGCCCGCGTGCTGTACGGCGGCGTCACCGAGGAGCTGCTGCTGCGCTGGGGCGCGACCACGGCGTGCGCGTGGGCGCTGCACCGCACGCTGCAGCGCGGCGCCGGGCCGCTCGCGCCGCGCCTCGCCCGGACCGCGATCGTCGTCGGCGCGCTGCTCTTCGGCATCGCCCACCTGCCGGCCGCGGCGGCGGCCGCCGGCGGGCTCGACGCGGCGCTCGTCGCGTGGACGGTCGGGGCCAACGCCGCGTTCGGTCTCGCATTCGGCCGGCTGTTCGCGCGCCACGGGCTCGAGTCGGCGATGATCGCGCACGGCGGGGCCCATGCGATCGCGTGGGTCCTCGACGCCGTGAACGGATAGGAGACGACGAATGCCCGGACTCTCGGTCCACGTGGTCGACGTCGCCCGCGGCACGCCCGCGAGCGGCATGCGCGTGACGGTGTGGCGGCTCGAGCCCGGCGGCGCGCGGCACCGCGCCGGCGGCGGCACGGTCGGCGACGGCGGGCTGCTCGACGACCCGGCGCTCGGCGGCGGCACGCTCGCCGCGGGCGTCTACGAGGTCGAGCTCGCCGCCGGCGACTGGTACCGCGCGCAGGGCCTCGCGCTCGACGAGCCGGCGTTCCAGGAGACGGTGCTCTACCGCTTCGGCCTCGCCGACCCGGCGCAGCACGTGCACCTGCCGATCAAGATGTCGCCCTGGGGGGTGTCGATCTGGCGCGGCCGGTGACCGGCGCGCGGCGCCCCCGGGCCCGCCGGCCGTCGTGACCGGCCGATGTCCGTCGGGCTCGCCACCGTCGTCGCGATGCTCGCGTTCGCGGGCAACTCGCTGCTGTGCCGCGTCGCGCTGCGCGACACCGCGATCGACCCGGCGAGCTTCACCGCGCTGCGCATCGCGGGCGGCGCGCTCGTGCTCTGGGCGATCGTCCGCGGCCGCCACGGCGCGCGGCCGCTCGGCGGCAGCCTCGGCTCGGCCGCGGCGCTGTTCGCCTACGCGATCCTGTTCTCGCTCGCGTACCTGTCGCTGACCGCGGCGACCGGCGCGCTGCTGCTCTTCGGTGCGGTGCAGGCGACGATGATCGGCACCGGCCTCGCGCGCGGCGAGCGCCTGCGGCCGCTGCAGTGGGCGGGCTTCGCCTGCGCCGTGGCGGGGCTCGTCGCGCTGCTGCGCCCGGGGCTCGCGGCGCCGCCGCCGGTCGCCGCGGCGGCGATGCTCGGCGCGGGCGTCGCCTGGGCGGCGTACTCGCTGCGCGCGCGGCCCGGCGAGGATCCGACCGTCGCGACCGCGGGCAACTTCGTGCGCGCGGTGCCCCTCGCGCTCGCGACCGCCGCCGTCGCGCTGCCCTGGGCGTCGATCGACGCGAGCGGCGCCGGCTACGCGCTCGCCTCGGGCGCGCTGACCTCGGGGCTCGGCTACGCGGTCTGGTACGCGGCGCTGCGCGGACTGCCGGCCACGGTCGCGGCCACCGTGCAGCTGTCGGTGCCGGCGATCGCGGCCGCGGGCGGCGTCGCCTGGCTCGGCGAGCCGCCGACGCCGCGGGTGCTGGGCGCGTCGGCCGCGCTGCTCGGCGGCATCGCGGTGGTGGTGCTGGCGCGCCGCCCCGCCGCGGCGCGTCGCTGACCGGCCCGGCTCGCCGCGGCGCGCGGCGCGCGGGACGGGGCCGGCCGGGCCGGACGCGCGACGCGGCCGGGGCCTGCGGCGAGCCGCGCGGCGGGCGGGTATGCTCGACGCCCTCCACGACGCACGACGGCTCCCCCCATGTCCGACCGCACCCGCCCCGCCCGCGCGCGCCGCGCGCTCCTCGCCGCCGCGACGACGCTCGCCGCCGCGGCCGCGCTGCCCGCCGCCGCGCAGGGCGCCTTCCCCGACGGCCGCCCCGTCACGATCGTGATGACCTTCCCCGCCGGGTCGGGCGTCGACGTCGTCGGCCGCGCCGTCCAGGAGCCGCTGTCGAAGCTGCTCGGCGTGCCGATCGTCATCGACTACAAGGTCGGCGCGGCCGGCAACATCGCCTCGGAGACCGTCGCGCGCGCGAAGCCCGACGGCCACACGCTCGTGCTCGGCACCTCGGGCACGCACGGCATCAACGCGGCGCTGTACCGGAAGCTGCCGTTCGACGTCGAGGCCGACTTCACGCCGGTGGCGACGCTGGTCGACGTCTCGAACGTGCTGACGATCAATCCCGAGGTCATCGACGTGCGGACCGTGCAGGAGTTCGTCGCGAAGGTGAAGGCCGAGCCCGGCAAGTACAACTTCGCGTCGACCGGCAACGGCACCGGCACGCACCTCGCGTTCGCCGAGTTCAACGCGCGCGCCGGCCTCGACCTCGTGCACGTGCCGTACAAGGGCGGGCCCGAGGCGATGACCGCGGTGCTGTCCGGGCAGGTGTGCTGCATCATGAACCAGGTGCAGACCGTGCTGCCGCAGTGGAAGGCCGGCAAGGTGCGGCTGCTCGGCGTGACGACGCCGAAGCGCGTGTCGACCGTGCCGGACGTGCCGACGATCGCCGAGTCGGGCTACCCGGGCTTCGCGAGCTACATCTGGTTCGGGCTGCTCGGCCCGAAGGGCATGGAGCCGCAGGTGGTCGAGCGCCTGAACGGCGCGGTGCGGCAGGTGCTCGAGACGCCCGAGGTCGCGTCGCGCCTCACCGGCTCGGGCAACACCGTGCGCATCGAGTCGCCGCAGCAGTTCCGCGAGACGGTGCGCGCCGACCGCGCCCGCTGGGCGCAGGTCGTGCGGCAGGCGGGCGTGACGATCGACTGATCCGCCGCGCGGGCGCTCAGTCGCCCGCGGGCGGACGCGCGCCGGCCGGCCACGCGCCCGGCGCGCCGCCCCAGAAGCGGGTCGGCCGCAGCTCCTGCTCGTCGTGCGCGAGCAGCCGCGCATGGTGGATCTCGACGTCCTCGACGAACAGCGCCGACGCGATGCCGGCCGCGAGCCGCGTCGCGCCGACGCCGAGGCCGGGGATGTCGCCGGCCACCGCGCCCTGGCTCAGCGTGCTGCCCCAGGCGAACAGGTGGATCCGCCCGAGCGCCCCGGCGACCTCCGCCGGCGTGCCGTCGCGCGCGCGCAGCTCGAACGCGTCGCCGAGGTACGGGAAGCGCGCGATCTCGTCGCCGCTCGGGCTGCCGTCGGACGGCAGCCGGTCCCCCCAGGTCAGCACGCTCGCCGCGAGCGGCCCGAGCTCGGGGCGGTCGACCAGGTTCACGTCGAAGCCGGTGCCGAGGATCGCGACGTCGAAGCGGTGCTCGCCCGCCGGCGTGACGACGCGCACGCCGTCGGCGTCGAGCGCGACGTCGAGCCAGGGCTCGCCGAGCCGCAGCTCGAAGCCCGCGTGCCGCTCGCAGCGCAGCACGCTCTCGAACGGCGGCGGCACCTGCTCGTCGAACACGTGCGCGTAGATCCGCGCGCGCTGCGCGTCGGGCAGCGCCGGATAGCCGCGGAAGAAGCCCGCGAACGAGGTCCACTTCGACTTGTTGACCTGCGGCAGCGACGCGCGGCGCGCGAACATCGTGACGCGGGCGGCGCCGTGCTCGAGCGCCAGGCCCGCGTTGTCGAACGCCGAGGCGCCGACCCCGAGCACGCCGACGCGCCGCCCGGCGAGCGACGCGAAGTCGATCGGCTCCATCGAGTGCAGCACCCGCGCGCGCGCGGCCGCGCTCCGCGCGTCGAGCGACGGGAAGTCGGGCCGACGCGGGCGGCCGGCGCCCTCGCGGCCGAGCGCGAGCACGAGGCGGCGCGCGTGCACCGTGCGCGCCTCGCCGCGCTCGTCGAGCCGCAGCCGCAGCCCCGCGCGCGCCGGCTCGACCGCGACCAGCCGCACGCCGTTGTCGACCGTCACGCCGACCTGCCGGCGCACCCACAGCAGGTAGTCGCGCCAGTCGAGCCGCCAGACCTTGTGCAGCGCCGCCCAGGCGGCGACGCCGAAGCGCGCCTCGTACCAGGCGCGGAAGGTCAGCGACGGCACGCCGAGGTCGGGGCCGGTCAGGTGCTTCGGCGAGCGCAGCATCTCCATCCGCGCGAAGCTCGCCCAGGGTCCCTCGAGCCCGACGTCGCGCGCGTCGAGCGTGCGCAGCCGCGCGACGCCCTCGCGCCGCAGCGCGTACGCCGCGGTCTGGCCGCACATCCCGCCGCCGGCGACGACGACGTCGAGCATCGGCGCGCCGTCGGGACCGGCGGTCTCGGGCACCCAGCCGGGCGGCGGGTAGTTGAGGCAGGCGAGGTCGTGCGCGACGCGCGCCTCGAGCGCGCGCAGCGCGGCCGGATCCTCGCGACGCGCGTCGCGCTCGGCGGCCGCGCCCGGCGACGACGCGAGCCGGCCGAAGTCGACGGGGGTATGCTCGACGGAGTCCATTCCGCGATCCTACCCGCGCGCCGCCGATGACCCCGCCCGAACTCCACTGCTTCTACAGCCTGTCCTCGCCGTGGGCGTACTTCGCCGGCCCGGCGCTGCAGGACGTCGTCCGCCGCCATCGCGCGCGGCTGCTGCTGCGACCCTTCGACTTCCAGGCGATCGTGCCGCGCACCGGCGGCATCCCGCTGCGCACGCGCCCGGAGCCCCGGCGCAGCTACCACGCGCTCGAGCTCGACCGCTGGCGCCGGTACCTCGGCATGCCGCTGAACCTGGTGCCGAAGCACTATCCGGCCGACGGGCAGCCGCCCGACTGGAACAAGCGCGCCGGCTGGATGGTGATCGCCGCGCAGCTGCGCGGCGAGGACGCGTTCGTGCTGTCGCACGCGATCCTGCGGGCGCTGTGGGCCGAGGAGCGCGACATCTCCGACGCGGCGACGCGGATCGCGATCGCCGACGAGAACGGCCACGACGGCGCGGCGCTGCAGGCGGCCGAGCTCGGCGCCGACGTGCAGGCGGTCTACGCGGAGAACACCGCCGAGGCCGAGCGGCTCGGCGTGTTCGGCGCGCCGACCTTCGTGCTCGACGGCGAGCGCTTCTGGGGCCAGGACCGGCTGCCGTTCGTGGACCGGGCGCTCGCGATGCGCGCCGCCGGCGGCTAGGACGCCGGGCCGTCGAGCG
>DASPJX010000376.1:0-4420 GCA_035628395.1 Burkholderiaceae bacterium
TCGGGCGTATCGACGCCCGGCTGCGGAGCGTCCTGACGCACGGCCACGGCAATGGCAAAGCCGTGCCACAGCGCGCGCAGCTGCTCGAGCGCCTCGATCGACTCGAGCGGCGAGGGCGCGAGCGCGCGGTAGGCGCGCAGGAACGACGCGCGGTACGCGTACAGGCCGACGTGGCGCTGCACCGCGCGCCCGTCGGCGGGCACGGCGGCGGGACGCTGCGCGGGAAAGCCCGGCATCGCGTCGCGCGCGAACGGGATCGGGGCGCGCGAGAAGTACAGCGCGCGCGAGCCCGCGTCGAGCACGACCTTGACGACGTTCGGCGACAGGTAGTCGTCGACCGCGTGGATCGGATGCGCGGCGGTCGCGATCGCGCAGTCGGGATTCGCGGCGAGCGTGCGCGCGACCCGCGCGACGAGCGCCGGCGGGATCTGCGGCTCGTCGCCCTGCACGTTGACGACGATCTCGTCGTCGGCGAGCCCGAGCGCCTCGGCCGCCTCGGCGAGCCGGTCGGTGCCCGACGGATGGTCGGCGCGCGTGACGATCGCGCGCAGCCCGTGCGCCTCGACCGCCTCGACGACGCGCCGCGAGTCGGTGGCGACGGCGACCAGCCGCGCGCCCGAGGCCTGCGCGCGACGCGCGACGCGCACGACCATCGGCTCGCCGGCGATGTCGGCGAGCGGCTTGTCGGGCAGCCGCGTCGAGGCCATGCGCGCCGGGATCAGCGCGACGAAGTCGCCGCTCACGATTCGGGCAGCGTGCGCGCCTGCTGCTCGAGCATGACGGGGATGCCGTCGCGGATCGGGAACGCGAGCCGGTCGACCTTGCAGATCAGCTCCTGCGCGGCGCGGTCGTGGCGCAGCGGCCCCTTGCACAGCGGGCAGACCAGGATCTCGAGTAGGCGGCTATCCACGCAGGCGGTCCTCCAACCAGTCGACGAGCGCCGCCTCGGGGACGGCCTCGACGCGCAGCGCCACGCAGCGGGCGCGCAGCGCGTCGTCGAATCCGGTGCATTTTACGGCGTCCTTCTCGGTCACGACCACGCGGCCCCCGGGCAGCGCGGCCAGCCACGCCGGATCGATCGGCGCGTGGTCGGCGAGGGCGTGGCCCCGCACCTCGAGCCCGAGCCGCGCGAGCGTGTCGAAGAAGCGCTGCGGCGCGCCGATGCCGGCGACCGCGTGCACCGGTCCGCGGCCGAGCTCGCGCAGCGTCTCCTCGAGCCCGCGCACCCGGCCGTCGGCGAGCTCGACGAACGCGGTCGGCTCGATGCGGAAGCGGAAGACCCGCGAGTGGACGATCGGCGCGACGGCGTCCGCGCCGTTGAGCACCAGCGCGTCGAGCAGCAGCGCGCCGCGCAGCGGCTCGCGCAGCGGCCCCGCGGGCAGGCAGCGGCCGTTGCCCGCGCCGCGCGCATCGAACACCGCGAGCTCGAGGTCGCGCGCGAGGCCCTCATGCTGCAGCCCGTCGTCGGACAGCACGACGTCGCAGCGCTCGGCCTCGAGCAGCGCGCGCAGCGCGGCCGCGCGATCGGGCGAGACCGCGACCGGCAGGCCGGTGCGACGCGCGACGAGCACCGGCTCGTCGCCGCACTCGCGCGCGTCGGAGCCCGGCCCGACGCGCACCGGGGCGGACGCGCGCGCGCGCGCGCCGTGGCCGCGCGCGACGACGCCGGGTCGCCAGCCGCGCCGCGCGAGCGCCTGCGCGAGCGCGATCAGCAGCGGGGTCTTGCCGGTGCCGCCCACCGCCAGGTTGCCGACGACGACGACCGGGGGCTCGCCGGGGGCGCGGCGCCTGAGCTTGCCGTGCGCGATCCGGCGACGGCGCTCGGCGGCGACCGCGCCGACCGCGATCGCGAGCGGCCGCAGCAGCCAGCCCGCCGCGCGGTCGGCGGCGCCGCGCGGCGCGAACCACAGCCGCTGCAGGCGTCGCTCGAGCGCGGCCCGCCACGACCCCGCGGGCCGCGGCGCCGCCCGCCGACCGCGGCCGCCGGCCATCAGGGCTTGCGGCCCGCCCCGGACTGCGTGGCGAAGCTGACCTTGCCGAGCCCCGCGAGCCGGGCCGCCTCGAGCACGTTGACCACCGCCTGGTGGCTCGCGCCCGCGTCGGCATGGATCACCACCGTCGGCTCCTTGCGATCGGCCGCGGCGCGCACGAGCGCCTGCGCGAAGCCGGCGGGGTCGCGCCACGCGACGCCGGCGCCGTCGATCGAGTAGCGCGAGTCGGCCGAGACCGCGACGACGATCTCGACCGGACGCTGCGCGGCCGGATCGACCGCCGCCGACGGCAGGTCGACCTGCAGCTCGGCGAACCGCGAGAAGCTGGTGGTGACCATCAGGAAGATCAGCACCACCAGCAGCAGGTCGATCAGCGGGATGAAGTTGATCTCCGGCTCCTCGCGCCGGACGCCGCGCCGGAAGTTCATCGGGCGAGCGCCGCCGCCGCCGCCGTCGCGACCGCCGTCGCGCGGCGCGGATCGATCGTGTCGACCAGGCGCAGCGACTGCTGCTCCATCTCGACGAGGAAGCCGTCGACCCGGGTCCGGTAGCCGCGATAGGCGATCAGCGCCGGGATCGCGACGACGAGGCCGAGCGCGGTGTTGTAGAGCGCGACCGAGATGCCGTGCGCGAGCGCCTGCGGGTTCGAGCCGCTCGGCTGCGCCGCGCCGAAGATCTCGATCATGCCGATCACGGTGCCGAACAGCCCGAGCAGCGGGGCGACGGTGGCGAGCGTGCCGAGCGCCCCGAGGAAGCGCTCGAGGTCGTGCGCGACCGCGCGCCCGGTCTCCTCCATCGCCTCCTTCATGATCTCGCGCCCCTCGGGCGCGTGCCGCAGCCCGCTCGCGAAGACGCGTCCCAGGGGCGAGCCCGATTCGAGCTTCTGTACCATCTCGGGGGTCGCCTGGCGGTTGCGGAACGAGGTCAGCACCTCGTCGAGCAGCCGCGGCGGGAGCACCTTGCGCCGCTGCAGCGAGATCGCCCGCTCGATGATCAGCGCCACGGCCAGGAACGACGACAGGATCAGGAACCACACCGGCCAGCCCGCGGCCTGGATGATCGAGAACAAGGACACCTCCGGGGGGTCGCCGCGCGCGGCCGGACGGCCGGGCGACGCAGGCCCGGATTCTCCGGTCTCCGACGGGTCGCGGGCAAGTCGAGGCGGACCGGCGGGCCCGTCCCGGACCGACCGGCCGTCGCGGACGAGCGGTCGCCGGGCCGGACGACGATATCGGAGGGCTCCTACGGCCCAGCTATCCCCAAATCCTGTGGATAAGTCTGTGCATCAAGCTGTGCCGTACCGACCGGAACCGCATGAAATCGTGGTCCCGGTGCCTTGCCGAAAAACGTGGCAGTAAAAATGATGAACAAAAACAGTGACTTGGCTCGTGAACACGCGGGCCTCCGGTCATTAGGCCGAAACATGACGGAATTGCGTCGAGTGTGGATAGGTATCGCCCGGGAGGCCGCTTGAATACGAGGTTCGAGGCGACGGATCGAGCGCCGGCGCGGGAAATCGTCACGGTCGGCCAGCTGAACCGCGCCGTTGCGGGACTCCTCGAGCGCAGCTTCCCGCTGCTGTGGGTGGCGGGGGAGATCTCGAACCTCACCCGGGCGGCGAGCGGGCACTGGTACTTCAGCCTGAAGGACGCGCAGGCGTCCGTGCGGACGGTGATGTTCCGGGGCCGCAACCAGTACGTCGACTTCGCGCCCGCGAACGGCGACCGGGTCGAGGTCCGGGCGCAGGTGGGGCTGTACGAGGCGCGCGGCGAGTTCCAGCTGAACGTCGAGACGATGCGCCGGGCGGGCGCGGGCGACCTCTTCCAGCAGTTCCTGCGGCTGAAGGCGCGGCTTCAGGAGGAGGGGCTGTTCGACGAGTCGCGCAAGCGGGTGCCGCCCGACTCGCCGCGGGTCGTCGGCGTGGTGACCTCGCCCCAGGCGGCGGCGCTGCGCGACGTGCTGACGACGCTCGCGCGTCGCGCGCCGCAGGTGCCGGTGATCCTGTACCCGGCCTCGGTGCAGGGCGTCCAGGCGCCCGCCGAGCTCGTGCGCGCGCTGCAGGCGGCCGCGCGGCGCGCCGAGTGCGACGTGCTGCTGCTCGTGCGCGGCGGCGGCGCGATCGAGGACCTGTGGGCGTTCAACGACGAGGCGCTCGCGCGCGCGGTCGCCGCGAGCCCGATCCCGGTGATCTGCGGCGTCGGCCACGAGACCGACTTCACGATCGCCGACTTCGTCGCCGACCTGCGCGCGCCGACGCCGTCCGCCGCGGCCGAGCTGTGCGTGCCGGACCTGCGCGAACTGGCCGGTCGGGTGGCGGACGCGCGCGCCCGCCTGCGCGAGCTGATCGACGGCTGCCTGCGCGACGGCCGCGAGGCGCTCGGGCAGGCGGAGCGCCGGCTGGCCCGCGCGTCGCCTGAACGGACGGTCGA
>DASPJX010000377.1:0-5236 GCA_035628395.1 Burkholderiaceae bacterium
GCGACTTCCTGATCGGCGCCGCGGTCACCGACGGCCAGCACGACGTGATGCTGTTCTCCGACGGCGGCAAGGCGGTGCGCTTCGAGGAGAACGACGTGCGCCCGATGGGCCGCGGCGCCCGCGGCGTGCGCGGCATGCAGCTGGAGGAAGGGCAGCGGGTGATCGCGATGCTGGTCGCCGAGACCGAGACGCAGAGCGTGCTCACCGCGACCGAGAACGGCTTCGGCAAGCGCACGCCGATCACGGAATACACGCGTCACATCCGCGGCGGCAAGGGCATGATCGCGATCCAGACCAGCGAGCGCAACGGCAAGGTCGTGGGCGCGGTGCTGGTCGAGGAGCGGGACGAGATCATGCTGATCACCACCGGCGGCGTGCTCGTGCGCACGCGCGTCTCGGAGGTCCGCGAGCTGGGCCGCGCGACGCAGGGCGTGACGCTGATCAACGTCGACGACGGCGACACGCTGTCGGGCGTGCAGCGCGTGGTCGAGACCGACGCGGCCGAGGAGGCGCTGGCGGCCGAGGCGGACGCCGAGGTCGCGGGCGACGCGCCGGCGGCCGACGGAGACGGGGCCGCGTCGTGACCCGGCGGGTCTTCAACTTCTCCGCCGGTCCGGCGGTGCTGCCGGAGCCGGTGCTGCGGCAGGCCGCCGACGAGATGCTCGACTGGCAGGGCAGCGGCATGTCGGTGATGGAGATGAGCCATCGCGGCAAGGAGTTCATGTCGATCCACGCGCAGGCGCAGGCCGACCTGCGCGAGCTGCTCGACGTGCCGCCCGAGTACCGCGTGCTGTTCATGCAGGGCGGGGCGCTCGCCGAGAACGCGCTGGTGCCGATGAACCTGATGGGTCCGGCCGGCAAGGCCGACTACCTCGTCACCGGCTCGTGGTCCGCCAAGTCGGCGAAGGAGGCGGCGCGCTACGGCGCCGTCAACGTCGTCGCCGACGCCGGGGCCTCGGGGCGCGGCTACACGTCCGTGCCGCCGCAGTCCACGTGGCGGCTGTCGCGCGACGCGGCCTACCTGCACGTGTGCTCGAACGAGACGATCGACGGCGTGGAGCTCGAGGGGCCGCCCGCGCAGGGCGACGGCGAGCACGAGGTGTCGCCGCGTGTGCCGATCGTCGCCGACGTGTCGTCGCAGGTGCTGTCGCGCCGCATCGACGTGCGCCGCTACGGCGTGCTCTACGGCGGCGCGCAGAAGAACATCGGCCCGGCCGGGCTCACGCTGGTGATCGTGCGCGAGGACCTGCTGGGCCGCGCGCATCCGCTGACGCCGAGCGCGTTCGACTACCGGGTCGTCGCCGACAACGACTCGATGTTCAACACGCCGCCCACCTACGCGATCTACCTCGCCGGGCTCGTGTTCCGGTGGCTGAAGGCGCAGGGCGGCGTCGACGCGATCGAGGCCGCCAACGTCGAGAAGGCGCGGCTGCTGTACGACGCGATCGACGCGAGCGGGCTCTACGAGAACCGCGTCGCGACGCCGAACCGCTCGCGGATGAACGTGCCGTTCTTCCTGAAGGACGAGCGGCTGAACGACGCCTTCCTCGCGGGCGCGAAGGAGGCGGGTCTGCTGCAGCTGAAGGGCCACCGCTCGGTGGGCGGGATGCGCGCGTCGATCTACAACGCGATGCCCGTCGACGGCGTGCGCGCGCTGGTCGCGTACATGCGGGATTTCGAGCGCCGACACGGCTGACGCGGCCGGGCGGCGCCGTTCGCGGGTAGGATCGCGGGGCGCCGGCACCGGCGCTGCCCCGATCGACGAGCCGACGACATGAGCGACCCGCTGAACGAACTGAGACGAAGGATCGACGAGGTCGACCAGCGGCTGCTGGAGGCGCTCGCCGAGCGCGGACGACTGGTGCTCGAGGTGGGCGCGCTCAAGCACGCGCAGAACGCGCCGGTGCTGCGGCCCGAGCGCGAGGCGCAGATCCTGCGCTCGCTGGCGGCCCGCAACCCGGGCCCGGTGCCCGAGGCCGGCATCGCGGCGATCTGGCGCGAGATCATCTCGGCGTGCCGCGCGCTCGAGCGCCGGCTGCGCGTCGGCTACCTCGGGCCGGCGGGCACGTTCTCGGAGCAGGCCGCGTCGGCGCAGTTCGGCCACGCGATCGACGCGATCCCGTGTCCGAGCCTCGACGAGGTGTTCCGCGCGACCGAGTCCGGCGGCGTCGACTTCGGGATCGTGCCGGTCGAGAACTCGAGCGAGGGCGCGGTCAACCGCAGCCTCGACCTCTTCCTGCAGACGCCGCTGCGGATCTGCGGCGAGGTGTCGATCCCGATCAAGCACAACCTGCTGACGCGCAGCGGCACGATGGACGGCGTCTCGCGGATCTGCGCGCACGCCCAGGCGCTCGGGCAGTGCACCGGCTGGCTCGAGCGCAACCATCCGTCGCTCGAGCGCGTGCCGGTGTCGAGCAACGCCGAGGGCGCGCGGCTCGCCTCGATCGAGCCCGGCACCGCGGCGATCGCCGGCGACGGCGTGCTCGGCCGGTACGACGTGCGCGTCGTCGCCGAGGCGATCCAGGACGATCCGCTGAACCGCACGCGCTTCGCCGTCATCGGCCCGTACGAGTGCGCGCCCTCGGGCGCCGACCAGACCTCGCTGATCCTGTCGGTGCCCGACCGCTCGGGCGCGGTGCACGCGATGATCGAGCCGCTCGCGCGCCACGGCGTGTCGATGAAGCGCTTCGAGTCGCGCCCGGCGCGCCAGGGCGGCTGGGAGTACTACTTCTACGTCGACCTGCTCGGCCACGAGCAGGATCCCCCGGTCGCCGCCGCGCTCGCCGAGATCCGCGCGCACGCGGCCTTCTTCAAGTCGCTCGGCTCCTATCCCCGCGAGGTCGCGCCCCGGCGCGCCGCGTTCGTCGCCTCCACCTCCACTCCGTCCGCAGCATGACCACGACCGCTCCCACCGCCGCCGATCCCGCCTCGCTCGCGCCCGCCCACGTCCGCGCGATCGCGCCGTACCGCGCCGGCAAGCCGATCTCCGAGGTCGCGCGCGAGTACGGGCTCGACGAGGCGAGGATCGTCAAGCTCGCCTCCAACGAGAACCCGCTCGGCATGCCCGAGTCGGCGAAGCGCGCGATGATCGCCGCGGCCGTCGACCTGGGCCGCTATCCGGACAGCAACGGCTTCGAGCTGAAGGGCGCGCTGTCGCGCCGGCTCGGCGTGCCGCAGGAGTGGCTGACGCTCGGCAACGGCTCGAACGACGTCCTCGAGCTCGCCGCGCACGCGCTGCTGCAGCCCGGGCTGTCGGCGGTCTACGCGAGGCACTCGTTCGCGGTGTACGAGCTCGCGACGCAGGCGACCGGGGCGCGCGCGATCGTCGTGCCGGCGACCGCCGGGCTCGGGCACGACCTGCCGGCGATGCGCGCGGCGATCGCGCCCGACACGCGGCTGGTGTTCGTCGCGAACCCGAACAACCCGACCGGCACCTTCCTCCCGCCGGCCGAGGTCGAGGCCTTCCTCGCCTCGGTGCCGCCCGGGGTCGCGGTCGTGCTCGACGAGGCCTACAACGAGTACCTCGAGCCCTCGCTGCGCGCCGACGCGATCGCCTGGGTGCGACGCTTCCCCAACCTGATCCTCTCGCGCACGTTCTCGAAGGCCTACGGGCTCGCCGGGCTGCGCGTCGGCTACGCGGTCGCGCAGCCGGCGACGACCGACCTGCTGAACCGCGTGCGCCAGCCGTTCAACGTGAACTCGATCGCGCAGGCCGCGGCGGTCGCCGCGCTCGACGACCTCGAGTTCCTCGAGCGCAGCCGCGCGGTCAACGCCGAGGGGCTCGCGTTCCTCGAGCGCGAGTTCGACGCGCTCGGGCTGCCGTACGTGAAGTCGTACGCGAACTTCGTGCTGGTGAAGGTCGGCGACGCGGCGGGCGTCAACGAGCGGCTGCTGCGCGCCGGCGTCATCGTGCGCCCGGTGGGCAACTACGGCCTGGGCGAGTGGCTGCGCGTCAGCATCGGCCTGCCCGCCGAGAACGCGACCTTCGTCGCCGCGCTGCGCGCCGCGCTCGGACGCGCGTGACGCCGCTGTCGCGCGTCGCGATCGTCGGCGTCGGCGCGGTCGGCGGCTCGGTCGGCGCCGGGCTGCGCGCGCGCGGGCTCGCGACGGAGGTCGTCGGCTTCGACCCGGCGAACGCCGCGCTGGCGCTCGAGACCGGCCTGATCGACCGCGCGGCCCCGACGCTCGAGGACGCGCTGCGCGACGCGGAGCTGCTGGTGCTCGCCGCGCCGGTGCCGGCCAACGTCGCGCTGCTGCACGATCCGCGGCTGCGCACCGTGCTGCCGGCGCGGGCGGCGATCACCGACGTCTCGAGCACGAAGTCGAGCGTCGTCGCGGCGGCGCGCGCCGGGCTCGGCGAGCGGCACGGCCGGTTCGTCGCGGCGCATCCGATCGCCGGCTCCGACCGGGCCGGGCCGCGCGCGTCGCGCGCCGACCTGCTCGAGGGCGCGCACCTGATCCTGTGCCCGACCGAAGCCTGCGACGCCGATGCGCTCGCGCGCGTCGAGGCGATCTGGGCCGGGCTCGGCGCGCGGCTCGCGCGGATGTCGCCCGAGCATCACGACCGGCTGTTCGCCGAGGTCTCGCACTGGCCGCACGCGGTCGCCTTCGCGCTCGCCGCGTCGGTGGGGCAGGGGCCGCTCGCCGACGACGCGCGCCGCTGGCACGGCGCGGGGCTGCGCGACACGACGCGCGTGGGCGGCTCGCCGCCGGAGCTGTGGGCCGGCATCCTGCTCGACAACCGCGGCCCGGCGCTCGAGGCCGCGGCGGCGTTCCGCGCGGAGCTCGAGCGCATCGAGCGCGCGCTCGCCGACGGCGATCGAGACGCGCTGATCGACGCGCTCGCCCGCGGCGCGAGCTGGCGCTCGACGCTGTAGCGGGCGTCGCCGCGCGGCTCCGTCGCAGGGGACGGCTCCGCCCGCGTCTCACCAGCGGCTGCGCTCGGCCAGGTCGCGCCGCTGCGCCTCGCGCCGCAGCGCGACGCGCGAGCGCATCGCCTCGGTCAGGTCGAGGTCGCGCAGCGCCGGGGCGTCGAGGTCCTCGAGCGCGCGCTCGGCGCGCCGCGCGCGGCGCCTCGCGGCGATCGCGGCCGCCGCCCGGTTCAGCGGACCGATCACCGCCGACGCCGTCGCGAGCGCCGCGGCCGCGATAGAGGCCGCGCGGCCGAACCACCGGCGTCCTCGCGACGGGACGGGCGCCGCCGACGGCAGCAGCCGCAGCGTCGCGGCCCGCGGAT
>DASPJX010000378.1:0-4280 GCA_035628395.1 Burkholderiaceae bacterium
GATCGCGAACAGCATGGCCGCCAGGACGAGATAGTGGGAAAGGGAGATCACGCCCCCTTCCTTTCTGCGCTCTCCTCCCGCACGCTCTCCGTCGGCATCGATACGATGCGGACGCGGTCCTGCCGCCGCACCCGGATCTGCGCCGCCGGGTCGACGTACTTGGAATCCTTTCGGCGGCGCAGCGTCAGCGCGATCGCCGCGACGATCGCCACCAGCAGGATCACCGCGGCGATCTCGAACGCGTAGACGTACTCGGTGTAGATCAGCCGGCCCAGCGCCTTGGTGTTGCTGTAGTCGGCCGGCAGGCGCGGCGCGTCGGCGGCCCGGACCGCGCCGAACTGGTGCCACAGCACGGCGGCCAGCTCGAGCACGATCGCCGCGCCCACGAAGGCGGCCACCGGCAGGTTCTTCCAGAAGCCCTGGCGCATGCGGTCGACGTTGATGTCGAGCATCATCACCACGAACAGGAAGAGCACCATCACCGCGCCCACGTAGACGAGCACCAGCGTGATCGCGAGGAACTCGGCCTCGAGCATCAGCCAGATCGCCGCGCACGAGAAGAACGTGAGCACGAGGAACAGCGCCGAGTGCACGGGGTTGCGGGCGGTGACCACGCGCAGCGCGGCGAACACGGTCACGGCCGCGAACAGGTAGAACAGGAAGACGGAGGGATCCACGATGGCTCTCGGTGTCGGCGCGTCAGCGGTAGCGGGCGTCGGCCTCGCGGGCGGCCGCGATCTCCGCCTCGTATCGGTCGCCCACCGCGAGCAGCATCTCCTTGGTGAAGTAGAGATCGCCGCGCTTCTCGCCGTGGTACTCGAGGATCTGGGTCTCGACGATCGAGTCGACCGGGCACGACTCCTCGCAGAAGCCGCAGAAGATGCACTTGGTCAGGTCGATGTCGTAGCGCTTCGTGCGCCGGGTGCCGTCCTCGGGCCGGATGTCCGACTCGATCGTGATGGCGAGCGCCGGGCACACCGCCTCGCACAGCTTGCAGGCGATGCAGCGCTCCTCGCCGTTCGGGTAGCGGCGAAGCGCGTGCAGCCCGCGGAAGCGCGGCGAGTACGGCGTCTTCTCCTCCGGGAACTGCACGGTGATCTTGCGCGCGAACACCTGCGAGCCCGTCAGCCGCAGGCCCTTCAGCAGCTCGACGAGCATGAAGCTCTTGACGAAGTCCTTGATCGCTTCCATGACGGTCTTCGTTCGGGGCTCAGCCCCAGATGTTGAACGGCGTCTGGATCCAGGCGCCCACCACCACCAGCCACACCAGCGTGACGGGGATGAAGATCTTCCAGCCCAGACGCATGATCTGGTCGTAGCGGAACCGCGGGAACGAGGCCCGGATCCAGATGAACAGCGTGACCAGGAAGAAGGTCTTGAGGAACAGCCAGAACCAGTCCCAGAACCACTGCGGCCCGATGTCGATGCCGAGCGAGAAGAACGGGGCCCAGCCGCCGAGGAACATGATCGCGGCCAGCGCCGAGATCAGGATCATGTTCGCGTACTCCGCCAGGAAGAAGATCGCGAAGCCCATGCCCGAGTACTCGATCATGTGGCCGGCGACGATCTCCGACTCGCCCTCGACGACGTCGAACGGATGGCGGTTGGTCTCGGCCACGCCCGAGATGAAGTAGACGACGAAGATCGGCAGCAGCGGCAGCCAGTTCCACGACAGCAGGTTGAGCCCCATGTCGGCGAAGCGGCCGCGGTTCTGGGCCTCGACGATGTCGGTCAGGTTGAGGCTGCCCGAGACCATCAGCACCACCACCAGCGAGAAGCCGATCGCGAGCTCGTACGACACCATCTGCGCCGAGGCGCGCATCGCGCCGAGGAACGCGTACTTCGAGTTCGACGCCCAGCCGGCGAGGATCACGCCGTACACCTCGAGCGAGGTGATCGCCAGCAGCAGCAGCAGGCCCGCGTTGATGTTCGCGAGCGCCCGGTCGGGTCCGAAGGGGATCACGACCCAGGCCGCGAGCGCCGGCATGATCGTCATGATCGGGCCGAGCACGTACAGGCCGCGCGAGGCCTGCGTCGGCAGGATCACCTCCTTGAACAGCAGCTTGATCGCGTCGGCGATCGGCTGCAGCAGACCCGCCGGCCCGACCCGGTTGGGCCCGAGGCGCAGCTGGATGAAGCCGATGAACTTGCGTTCCCACAGCGTCAGGTAGGCGACGCAGGCCATCAGCGGCGCGAGCAGCACCACGATCTTCATCAGGGTCCAGACGAGCGGCCAGGCGCCGCCCAGCAGCGCCTCGCCCCGCGCGTCGAGCGCATCGATCCAGTTCATCGCGCACGCTCCACGGCGATCGCACCGAACATCGCACCGAGCCGCGCGGTGCTCTCGTGGGCCGCGGCGATCCGCACGCAGCCGTCGGCCACCCGCGCGTCGAGCGCGGCCTCGAGCAGCGCCTCGCCCTCGCCCGCGACGCCGACCTGGCGCACGCGCACGGCGTCGCCGGCGGCCAGCCCGAGCTCGGCGAGCGTCGCCGCGCTCATCCGCGCCTTCGGCGGCGCCGCGTCGCGGGTGAGCTGCAGGCTCGGCGCCCGGCGCACGATCGGATCGGCGAAGTGGATCGGCACGTCCGCGACGCGCTCGAGCGCGGCGGGCGCGACCGGCGGCAGCGCGAGCGGCCCCTCGATCGCGTTGGACAGCCGCGCCCCGACGTCGGCCGGCAGCGCCTGCGCCCTCGCCTGCTCGGCGCTGTCCTGGTCGAAGCCCGGGAGCTCGAGCAGGTTGCCGAGCACGCGCAGCACCTTCCAGCCCGGCCGCGCGTCGCCGCGCGCGCGCACGACGCCGTTGAACGACTGCACGGTGCCCGCGCAGTTGACGAAGGCGCCGCCGGTCTCGGTGAACGGCGTGATCGGCAGCAGGCAGTCGGCGGTCTCGAGCAGCTCGGGCGAGCGGAACGCGGTGAGCGCGATCACCGTCTCGGCGGCGGCGAGCGCCGCCGCGGCGGCGGCCGGATCGCCGTGGTCGTAGTGCGGCTCGATCCCGAGCAGCAGGTACGCGCTGCGGGGCCGCGCCATCATCTGCGCGGCGTCCAGGCCGCCCGGGCCGGGCAGCGCGCCCGCCAGGTGGCCGCCGACCGCGTTCGCGCCCTCGACCAGCCAGCCGAGCGTCGCGCCGGTCGCGGCCGCGAGCGCCTGCGCGAGCGCGGCGATCGCCGCGGCCTGCGGGTGCTGGGCGACCGCGTTGCCGAGGAAGATCGCCTTGCGCTCGCCGCTCGACAGCGTCGCGGCCAGCGCGCGCGCCGCCTCGCCGGGCTCGACGCCGGCGAGCTCGGCGGGCACGGCCTCGTCGCGCGAGCGGTGCAGCGCGACGAGCGCGCCGGCGAGCGTCGCGGCCCACTGCGACGGGGCGACGATCGCCTTCGCCGCGAGCGGCATCAGCAGGTCGTCGTCGGCCGCGTGCACGACCGCCACGCGGGCGCCGCGCTTGACCGCGGCGCGCACGCGCGCGGCGAGCAGCGGATGGTCCTTGCGCAGGAACGAGCCGACGACGAGCATCCGGTCGAGCCCGTTCACCGCCTCGATCGGCATGCCGAGCCAGGGCGCGCCCGTCATCCGGGCGGCGAGCGAGGGATCGGCCACGCGGGGCCGGAAGTCGACGTTCGGGCTGCCCAGCCCGCGCATCAGCGTCGCGAGCAGATGGAGCTCCTCGACGGTGGCCTGCGGCGAGGCGAGCGCGCCGATCGCCTCGGCGCCGCGCTGCGACCCGACCGTGCGAAGCGCGTGCGCGGCGTACTCGAGCGCGGTCGACCAGTCGACCTCGCGCCACGCGCCGTCCTGGCGGATCATCGGACGCTCGAGGCGCTCGACCGAGTTCAGCCCCTCGTACGAGAAGCGGTCGCGGTCGGACAGCCAGCACTCGTTGATCGCGTCGTTCTCGAGCGGCAGCAGGCGCATCACCGCGGCCTGCTTGACCTGGACGATCAGGTTCGAGCCGAGCGAGTCGTGCGGCGCGACCGACCTGCGGCGCACCAGCTCCCAGGTCCGCGCGCTGTAGCGGAACGGCTTGCTGGTCAGCGCGCCGACCGGGCACACGTCGATCATGTTGCCCGACAGCTCCGACTCCACGCCGCGGCCGACGAAGCTCATGATCTCCGAGTGCTCGCCGCGCCCGGCCATGCCGAGCTCCATCATGCCGGCGATCTCCTGCCCGAAGCGCACGCAGCGGGTGCAGTGGATGCAGCGCGTCATCTCCTCGGCGGAGATCAGCGGGCCGACCGACTTGTGGAAGACGACCCGCTTCTCCTCGGTGTAGCGCGAGGCCGAGG
>DASPJX010000379.1:0-2348 GCA_035628395.1 Burkholderiaceae bacterium
TGTTCGTGCCGATGCCGTTCCGGCTCGTCGACTACTGGCGGATGACGCGCGACCCCGAGCTCTCGGAGTACGTGCTCGACGCGCCGGCCTGAGCCGGTCGGGCCCCGGGCCGTCGGGGTCCGTGCTCGACGCGCCGGCCCGCGCCGGCGCCCCGCGCGCCGTCAGAAGTACGTCCGGATCGCCCTCGCGACGTTCCAGTCGTCGTCGACGCCCCACACCAGCCGCCACTTGTCGAAGGTCGTGCACGGGTGCGAGACGCCGAAGCCGATCCACTCGCCGACCTCGAGCGCGTCGTCCGGCGCGACGCGCAGGTAGCCGTGCTGGTCGTTGTGGCCGAACACCGTCCAGTGCGCCGGCGCCGGCCGCGGCGCCGCGTCGCGGCCCGGGCGGAACCGGTGCAGCGGCAGCGGCGGATCGGCGTCGGTGCCGACGTCGCGCCGGCCGAGCGTGACGATCGCGCGGTCGGGCTCGGGCCGCGACTGCACCGCCGCCCAGACCTCGAGCGCGCCGCGCGGTCCGGGCGCGCGCACCGCGTCGGTCAGCCCGCGCGCGGCGATCGCCGCCGCGTGGCGTCGGTACATGCCGTCGTCGTGGCTCAGGTAGCAGCCGCTGCGCAGCACGACGCGCACCGGGCGCGACAGCGCGGTGCGCAGGTGCGCGGCGACCAGGTCGTACGCGGCCGAGCCGCCCGCCGACAGCACGACCTCCTCGACCTCGAACAGGCCCTCGGCGTCGCAGCGCGCGGCGATCGACGCGAGCGCGCGCATCCAGCCGCCGACGAGCGCCTCGTCGCGCGCCGCGTCGCCCGACACGTTCAGGCCCTCGAAGGCCTCGACGCCGGCGAGGCGCAGCCGCGGCTCGGCGCGCGCGAGGCGGGCGAGCGCGACCGCGTCGTCCTCGGACCGGCAGCCGGTGCGCCCGCCCGCGATGCCGAGCTCGACCAGCACCTCGAGCGGCGGCGCGTCGACGCCCGCCGCGCCGCGCGCGAGCAGCGCGAGCTGCGCCGGCGAGTCGACGAGGGTCAGCAGGCGCAGCCGCGGATGCGCGCGCGCGAGCCGCGCCCAGCGCGCCGCGTCGCCCTCGGTGGCCAGCTGGTTCGCCATCAGCACGCGCGGCGCGCCCGTGTCGATCGCGAGCCGCGCCTGGTGGACGTTGGCGACGGTGATGCCCCAGGCGCCGTCGCGCAGCTGCGCGTCGAAGAGCTGCGGCGCGTTGGTCGTCTTGCCGTGCGGGCACAGGCTCGCGCCGGTCTCGGCGACGAAGCGGCCGAACCAGGCCGCGTTGTGCGCGAGCGCCGACTCGCGCAGCACCGCGACCGGCAGCGGCAGGTCGCCGCGCAGCAGGTTCAGCCGCTGCGCGGCGGCTTCGGCCACGGCGAAGGGCGCGCGTTCGGGCGGGAAGCCCTTGAAGCTCGCGTCGAGCGTCTCGGCGAGCACCTGGTCGAGGGTCGGCATGGTCCGGCGATCATAGGCGATCGACGAGCGCCGGGCCCGCGCGGATCGCTACAATCGGGCCGACGCACGGAGGAGACGCACGATGACCGGTTCCCGTCCCGATCGCCGCCGACTGCTGGCCCCGCTCGCGCCCTGGGCGCTCGCGAGCACGCTCGCGCCGCGCCGCGCGGGCGCGCAGGAGGCCTGGCCGACCAAGCCCGTGACGATCGTCGTGCCGCAGGCCGCCGGCGGCGCGAACGACACCGTCGCGCGCGCGTTCGCGCAGCGCCTGTCGGTCGCGCTGGGACAGCCGGTGGTCGTCGAGAACCGGGCCGGCGCGGGCGGCAACGTCGGCACCGCGCAGGTCGCCCGCGCGCCGCGCGACGGACACGTGCTGATGCTGACCGCGCAGAGCGCGCAGACCATCAATCCGGCGCTCTACCGCAATCCGGGCTTCGACCCGATCAAGGACTTCGAGCCGGTGATGAGCGTGGCGACCGCGCCGTACCTGCTCGTCGCCCATCCCGAGTTCCCGCCGAACTCGCTGCGCGAGCTGATCGCGTACGCGAAGTCGCGTCCCGGCCGCATCGACTACGCGTCGGCCGGCAACGGCACGCTGAACCACCTGCTCGGCGTGATGCTGAACCAGCGCGCCGGGCTGCACCTCGTCCACATCCCCTATCGCGGCGCCGCGGCCGCCGCGACCGACGTCGTCGGCAAGCAGGTGCCGATGACCTTCGGAAGCTTCCCCGGCCTGATCCCGTTCGTGAAGACCGGCCAGCTGAAGGTGCTCGGCGTCGCCACCGCGCGCCGCACGCGGCTCGCCCCCGAGATCCCGACGCTGGACGAGACGCTGCCCGGCCTCCACGCAAACTCGTGGTACGGGCTGTTCGCGCCGGCCGGCACGCCGCGGGC
>DASPJX010000380.1:0-5686 GCA_035628395.1 Burkholderiaceae bacterium
TGTACGAGAAGCTCCGGACGCTGTCGCTCGACTGAAGGGCCCGAGCGTCGACCCGGCGCCGGCTCGATCGGATGTACGGATTCTGGACATCCGTCCGCTTTCCGGACATCCTGCCGGCGCCGGCAGTGTCCACTTTCCGGACACGTGGAACGAGCGCGTTCGACGGAAACCCTCCGAAGGACCGTCGAATCAACGACTTGCCCACGCTGGCCCGGGGCTTGCAATCGGTGCCGCGCCCGCACGGGTCGATCGATCGACCCGGCATCCGGAGGAGAACCCCATGCAACGCCGATCGTTCGTCGCCCGCGGCCTCGCCGCCGGCCTGCTCGCCGCCACCGCGGCCGGACCCGTCGCCGCCCAGGCCGGCAAGGAGATCCGGATCGCCCACGTCTACAGCCGCACCGGGCCGCTGGAGGCCTACGGCAAGCAGACGCAGGTCGGGCTGATGCTGGGCCTCGACTACGCGACCGGCGGCACGATGACCGTGGCCGGCCGCAAGATCACCGTCATCGAGCGCGACGACCAGGGCAAGCCGGACGTCGGCAAGTCGCTGCTCGCCGCCGCCTACTCCGACGACAAGGCCGACCTGGCGATCGGGCCGACCTCGTCGGCGGTGGCGCTCGCGATGCTGCCGGTCGCCGAGGAGTACAAGAAGATCCTGCTGGTCGAGCCCGCGGTCGCCGACGCGATCACCGGCGACAAGTGGAACCGCTACGTGTTCCGCACCGGACGCAACTCGTCGCAGGACGCCGCGGCCAACGCCGCCGCCGTCGACAAGGACAACGTGTCGATCGCGATGCTCGCGCAGGACTACGCGTTCGGTCGCGACGGCGTGAAGGCGTTCAAGGACGCGCTGAAGAAGGCGAAGATCGTCCACGAGGAATACCTGCCCCCGAACACGACCGACTTCACCGCGGGCGCGCAGCGCGTGTTCGACGCGCTGAAGGACAAGCCGGGTCGCAAGGTCGTCTTCATCATCTGGGCGGGCGCGAGCAACCCGTTCAAGATCGTCGACCTGAACCCCGGGCGCTTCGGCATCGAGATCGCGACCGGTGGCAACATCCTGCCGGCGATGGCCAACTACAAGGCGCTGCCCGGCATGGAGGGCGCGACCTACTACTACTTCGCGATCCCGAAGAACCCGGCCAACAACTGGCTGGTCACCGAGCACTACAAGCGCTTCAAGTCGCCGCCCGACTTCTTCACCGCGGGCGGCATGGCCGCCGGCATGGCGGTCGTCGAGGCGCTGAAGAAGACCAGCGGCGACACGAAGACCGACCGGCTGATCTCGACGATGGAAGGCATGACCTTCGAGACGCCGAAGGGCCCCATGACCTTCCGCAAGGAGGATCACCAGGCGATGCAGTCGATGTACCACTTCAAGATCAAGGACGATCCGGCCTTCGCGTGGGGCGTGCCCGAGCTGGTGCGCGAGATCAAGGCCGAGGAGATGAACGTCCCGATCCGCAACAAGCGCTGAGGACGACCCGGGCGGCGGGCCGTCCCCGGGACGGGCCGCCGCACGACGGGGCCGGCGCGGCGCGCCGGCCGCCGGCCGGACGGCCGTCGCCCCGGCGACGGACGCGTGGACAGCAGTCGGGCAATCGCCGAGAGGCCTCCGATCCCATGGCCCCCTCCCTCGAAACCAGGGACCTCACCATCCGCTTCGGCGGCCACGTCGCCGTCGACGCGGTGTCGTGCGCGTTCCTGCCCGGCACGCTGACCGCGATCGTCGGCCCGAACGGCGCCGGCAAGACCACCTACTTCAACCTGGTGTCCGGCCAGCTGCGCGCGAGCGCGGGCACGGTGCTGGTCGACGGCGAGGACGTCACCGCGCTCCCGCCCTCGGCCCGCACGCTGCGCGGCCTCGGCCGGGCGTTCCAGCTGACCCAGCTGTTCCCGAACCTCACCGTGCTCGAGAACGTCCGGCTCGCGGTGCAGGCGCGCGCGCGCGTCGGCTTCGACCTGCTGCGGATCTGGTCCGACCGGCGGGCGCTGCTCGACCGCGCCGACGAGATCGTCGAGCGGGTCGCCCTCGCCGCGCGGCGCGACGCGCTGGCCGCCGCGCTGCCGCACGGCGACCAGCGCAAGCTCGAGGTCGGGATCCTGATGGCGCTCGACCCCAAGGTGTACATGTTCGACGAGCCCACCGCCGGCATGAGCCACGACGACGTGCCGGTGATCCTCGACCTGATCCGCCGGCTCAAGGCCCAGCGCGACCGCACGATCCTGCTCGTCGAGCACAAGATGGACGTGGTCCGCGAGCTCGCCGACCGCATCGTCGTGCTGCACAACGGGGCGCTCGCCGCCGACGGCGAGCCGGCCGAGGTGATCGCCTCGCCCGTCGTGCAGCAGGCCTACCTGGGCGTCGCCGCCGGCGCCGCCGACGCGCGATGACCGCCGACGCCCCGCTGCTCGAGCTCGCCGGCGTGCACACGCACATCGGCGCGTACCACATCCTGCACGGCGTCGACCTCGCCGTGCCCGAGGGCGGCGTCTCCGTGCTCCTCGGGCGCAACGGCGCGGGCAAGACCACCTGCCTGCGCACGGTGATGGGCCTGTGGCGCGCCTCGCGCGGCAAGGTCCGCTTCGGCGGCACGGCCCTGCACGAGCTCGACACCGCCGCGATCGCGCGCTCGGGCATCGCCTACGTGCCCGAGAACATGGGCATCTTCGGCGACCTGACGGTGCGCGAGAACCTGCTGCTCGCCGCCCGCGGCGCGCGCCGGATCGACGACGTCGACACCGCGCGGCTCGAGTGGATCTTCGGCTTCTTCCCGGCGCTGCGGAAGTTCTGGCTGTATCCCGCCGGCAAGCTGTCGGGCGGGCAGAAGCAGATGCTCGCGATCGCCCGGGCGATCGTCGAGCCGCGCCGGCTGCTGCTGGTCGACGAGCCGACCAAGGGCCTCGCGCCCTCGATCGTCGCGAACCTCGCCGCGGCGTTCGCCGAGCTCGCCGCCGCGCGCACGACGGTGCTGCTCGTCGAGCAGAACTTCGCGTTCGCGAGCCGGCTGGGCGACACCGTCTCGGTGATGGACGACGGCCGCGTCGTGCACCGCGGCCCGATGGCCGAGCTGCGCGAGGACGCCGCGCTGCAGGACCGGCTGCTCGGCCTCGGCGCCGGCGCGCCGCACTGAAGGACGCACCCCACCATGACGCCCCGCACCCTGCTGCGCCGGCTGCTCGGGACCGCGGCGATGCCGCCCGGCCCCGGCGCCGCGACGCTGCCCGCCTCCGCCCCCACGCACGTGCCCGCCCCGGGCGGCGGCGCGCCCGCCGAGCCCGGGCCGGCCGCCCTGCCCGCCACCCGCCTCGACTGGCAGCCGCTCGCACTCGTGGCGGGGATCGCGCTCGTGGCGCTGCCGCTCGTCGGCAGCCCGTCGACCTGGCTCACGCTCACCGTCGCCGGGCTCGCGATGGGGATGATCGTCTTCATCATCGCCTCGGGCCTGACGCTCGTGTTCGGGCTGATGGACGTGCTGAACTTCGGCCACGGCGTGTTCATCGCCGCCGGCGCGTTCCTCGCCACGACGGTGCTCGCGCCGCTTGCGCCGTGGACGCAGGCGGCGTCGCTGCCGCTCAACCTGCTCGCGATCGCGGCGGCGGTCGCGGTCGCGATGGCGGCCTGCGCGGCGCTCGGCCTCGCGTTCGAGCGCGTGCTGGTGCGGCCGGTCTACGGCCAGCACCTGAAGCAGATCCTGATCACGATGGGCGGCATGATCGTCGGCGAGGAGCTGATCAAGATGATCTGGGGCCCCGAGCAGATCCCGCTGCCGCTGCCGCAGGCGCTGCGCGGCTCGATCCTGATCGGCGACGCGGCGATCGAGCGCTACCGGCTGCTCGCGGTCGTCGTCGGCCTGGCGGTGTTCGCGGCGCTCGCCTGGACGCTGTCGCGGACCAAGATCGGCCTGCTGATCCGCGCGGGGGTGCAGGACCGCGAGATGGTCGAGTCGCTCGGCTACCGGATCCGCCGGCTCTTCGTCGGCGTGTTCGTGGCCGGCAGCGCGCTCGCCGGGCTCGGCGGCGTGCTCTGGGGCCTGTACCAGCAGAGCGTGATCCCGCAGATCGGCGCGCAGGTGAACGTGCTGCTGTTCATCGTGATCATCATCGGCGGGCTCGGCTCGACGCTCGGCTGCTTCGTGGGCGCGATGCTGGTCGGACTGATGGCCAACTACACCGGCTTCCTCGCGCCCAAGGTGGCGCTCTTCTCGAACATCCTGCTGATGGTCGCGATCCTGCTGTGGCGGCCGCAGGGCGTCTACCCGGTGACCAACCGATGATCGCGCGCCTGCTCTCCGGGGACCTGCCCCGCAACCGCGCGCTCGCCGTCGCGCTCGCCGCGATCGTGCTGGCGCTCGCGCTCGCGCCCTTCCTCGCCCCCGGCGCGCGCGGCCTGAACCTCGCCGCGAAGATGCTGGTGTTCATCCTGCTGGTGGCGAGCTACGACCTGCTGCTCGGCTACACCGGCATCGTGTCGTTCGCGCACACGATGTTCTTCGGGATCGGCGCCTACGGCATCGCGATCGCCAGCACGCGGATGGGCGCGGGCTGGGCCGCGATCGGCGTCGGGCTGGTCGCGGCGCTCGCGGTCTCGGCGCTGCTCGCGCTGCTGATCGGCCTCTTCAGCCTCAGGGTGCGGGCGATCTTCTACGCGATGATCACGCTCGCGGTGGCCACCGCCTTCCAGACGCTGGCCTCGCAGCTGTCGGAGCTGACCGGCGGCGAGGACGGCCTGAGCTTCAAGCTCCCCGAGGCGCTGACGCCGGCGTTCGAGCTCTTCGAGAACCCGGTGCTCGGGGTGTCGGTCGACGGGCGCACGATCGCCTACTACCTGCTGTTCGCGACCGTCGTCGCCGCCTTCCTCGCGCTGCTGCGGATCGTCAACTCGCCGTTCGGCCGGGTGCTGCAGGCGATCCGCGAAAACGACTTCCGCGCCGAGGCGATCGGCTTCCGCACGGTGCGCTTCCGGACCGCCTCGAACGTGATCGCCGCGTCCTTCGCGACGCTCGCGGGCGCGCTGCTCGCGATCTGGCTGCGCTACAACGGCCCGGAGACCTCGCTGTCGTTCGAGATCATGCTCGACGTGCTGCTGATCGTCGTGATCGGCGGCATGGGCACGCTGTACGGGGCGATCGTCGGCTCGACGCTGTTCCTGCTCGCCCAGACCTACCTGCAGGACCTGATGAAGTGGACCGCCGACGCCGCCGAGGGCGTGCCGCTGCTGCCGGTGCTGTTCTCGCCCGACCGGTGGCTGCTGTGGCTGGGCGTGCTGTTCGTGCTGTCGGTCTACCACTTCCCCAGCGGCATCGTGGGCCGGCTGCGGGCCATGACGACGAGAACCAGGAGGACAATCACATGACGATCAGGATGAGTGGCATCGCGGTAGCCGTGCTGGCGCTGCTTGCGGCCGGCTGCAACGACGACGACGAGGTGCAGATCGGCGGTGGCGACTTCGCGGTGAACACCCGCCCGGCCTTCGTCTCAGGCACGGTGACCAGCACCACCTACGACGGCAACACCGACGACCTGCTGACCGCCGGCCTGGGCAAGACCGGCCTGGCCAGCGCCACGCCGCCGTCAACGTCGGCCACGCCGACAGCCGCGGAGCTGCGCCGGCTGGCGATCTACAACAACTACCGCGCGCTGGTCGACATGACCACGGCCGGCGGCTACGGCGTCTTCTACG
>DASPJX010000381.1:0-21024 GCA_035628395.1 Burkholderiaceae bacterium
ACCGGCCTCGAGCTCCGCGTTCTGCGCGCCGACGGCACCGTGCTGCAGCGCACGTTCGCGGTGAAGGACTGAGCGGTGACGGGCCCGGCACGCCAGCGCGGCGCGGCGATCATCACCGCGATGCTCGTCGTCACGCTCGCCGCGGTCGTCGTCTCGAGCCTGTTCTGGCGCGAGCACGTCGCGGTGCGCTCGGTGGAGAACCGGCTCGCGCTCGCGCAGGGCCGCTGGATCGAGCGCGCGGTGCTCGACTGGGCGAAGGTGATCCTGATCACCGACCTGCGCTCCGGCCCGGCGGTCGACCACCTGCAGGAGATCTGGGCGGTGCCGGTCCTGGACACCCGGCTCGACGAGACGGTGACCGCCGGCGCGAAGATCGACACCGCGCAGCGCAACGCGCTGCTCGCCGGGCAGATCTTCGACGCGCAGGCGCGCTTCAACCTGACGACGCTCGCCGGCGGGAACGGGCAGCCGTCGGACCTCCACGTGAACGCGCTGCGCCGGCTGCTGGCGTCGCTCGGGCGGCCCGAATCGGTGGCCGACCTGATCGTGCAGCGCGTGCTCCAGTCGGTTCCGCGGATCGTCGAGGGCCGGTTCGCGCCGCCGCAGCGTCCCCCGATGACGCGGGTCTCGGACCTGCTCGACGTGCCGGGCGTCGACCCGGCGTCGGTGACCGCGCTCGAGCCGCACGCGATCGTGCTGCCGGACTTCACGACGATCAACGTGAACACCGCGTCGGCGGAGGTCCTGTCGGCCGCGATCGAGCAGCTCGACGTCTCCGGCGCCCGACGCTTCGTGGCCCGTCGCGAGCGCACGTTCTACCGCAGCATCGCCGACGCGCGGACCGACATCGACGGACAACCGGTCCTCCAGCCGGGACTGCTGGGCGTCGGCTCGCGGTTCTTCCTCGTGACCGGGGTGGTACGCTACGACCGCGTCGAATCCCAGAGCGAGACCCTGTTGCGCCGACTGAACGATCGCGTCGAAGTGGAATGGCAGCTGCGCAACTGAAGCGCGGCGAGGCCGTCGTCTGGCTGCCGCCGCGCAGCGACGGCGAGCGCGCCTTCGGCAGCGAGCCGCGGCTGCTCGCGATCCGCGGCGGCGAGGGCGGCGCGCGCCCGCTCGAGCGGGTGTCGCTCGACGGGCTCGAGGGCGTCTCGCAGGTCCGGCTGGTGTTCGACCCGCGCGACGTGACGCTGCTCGCCCCCGAGGTGCCGGCGCTGACCGGCGCCCGGCTCGCGCAGGCGCTGCCGAACATCGTCGAGGACTCGCTGCTGCAGGACGTGGCGACCTGCGCGATCGTCGCCGGTCCCGCGCTGCAGGACGGGCGGCGGCTGGTCGCCGCGATCGACCGCGAGTGGCTGGAGTTCACCGTCGGCGCGTTCGAGCGGCGCGGCATCCGCGTGCGCGCGGCGATGCCCGCGCAGCTCGCGCTGCCGTGGGCGCCGCCCGACTGGTCGATCGCCTGCGTGCACGGCGCGCTCGCGCTGCGCCACGGCCCGCACCTGGGGCTCGGCTGGTACGCGGGCGAGGATCAGGACTTCCGCACCGAGGCGCTCGTCGCGATGCTCGAGACCGCGCTCGTCGGGCGCGACCGGCCGGCCGCGCTCGCCGCCTGGGTCGACGACGCGTCGTGGCAGCTGCCGCTGCAGCGCGCCGCGGCGAGGCTCGACCTGCGGGTGCGGATCGCGGCGCTGCCCGCGGTCGCGAGCGCGCCGATCGAGCTGCTCGCGGGCCGCGCGGCCGTCGGCCGGCGCATGCTCGCCGCGTTCGACCCGCGGGCCTGGCGGCTGCCGGCCGCGCTCGTCGCGGCCTGCGTGATCGCGTCCATCGCCGGACTCAACCTGCACTGGGCCCAGCTCGCCCGCGAGCGCGACGCGCTGCGCCGCGCGCTCGAGGGCACGTTCCGCGCGACCTTCCCGCAGGCGCAGGTCGTCGTCGACCCGCTGCTGCAGATGAACCGCCAGGTGGCGACGCTGCGCGCGCGCAGCGGCCAGCAGGGCCCCGAGGACTTCGTGCCGATGATGTCGCGTCTGTCGCAGGCGCTCGGGCCGAACGGCGCCGACGCGCTCGCCGGCGTCGAGTTCCGCGAAGGGCGCCTGAAGGTCCGCTTCCAGCCCCAGCGGGTCGACGGGCGGGCCGCGCGCGAGCAGCTGCGCGACGCCTGCGCGCGCGCCGGCCTGCGCCTGCAGTTCGACAACGAGCGCGAGCCGACCGCCACGGTCGCGCTGCAGAGCTGAGGACGACCCGGTGCTAGAGAGCCTGATCACGACGTGGCGCGGCATGCAGACCCGGGAGCGCCGGATCGTCGTCGGCGGGCTCGGGCTGCTCGCGTTCGCGCTGCTGTGGCTGCTCGCGTTCGAGCCGGCGTGGGTCGGCCGGCAGCGGCTGCAGGCCGAGCTGCCGAAGCTCCGCGCGCAGGTCTCGCAGATGGAGGGGCTCGCCGCGGAGGCGCGCCGGCTGTCGGCGCAGACGCCGCAGGGCGCCGACACGCCGCAGCAGCTGCGCACCGCGCTCGAGCGCTCGATCGCCACGGCCGGCCTGCAGGGCTCGGTCGCGCAGCTGACCGTCGCCGGCGAGCTGATCGACCTGCGCTTCAAGGCCGCGCCCTTCGCGACCTGGCTCGCGTGGTTCGACACGGCGCTGCGCGAGACCCGGCTGCGCGCGGTCGACATCGCGATCGAGCGCGAGCCGGCGCCGGGGGTGGTCAGCGCGCGGCTGACGCTCGAGGCGCAGAAGCGGGAGCCGTGATCCGGCGCCCCGGTCCGTCGCTCGGCACGGCCCGCCGCGGCGCGCGCGAGGTCGTCGCCGGCCTCGGGCGCACCGGCTGGACGATCGCGCTGGTGGCCGGCGGGCTGTCGGCGGCGACGGTGCTCGCCTCGCAGGCGCCGGCGAGCTTCGCCGACGTGGCGCTCGAGCGGGTCACGCGCGGGCGGGTGCGGCTCGCGGAGGCGAGCGGCACGATCTGGAACGGTCGCGGACGCGTCGTGCTGGCCGACGTCGCGCCGGTCGGCGCCGACGACCCGTCGTCGGCGCGGGGCGCGACGGTCGCCGGCGTGCCGATCCCGGGCTCGTTCGGCTGGCGCCTGTCGCCGTGGCCGCTGCTGGTCGGGGTGCTGGACGCCCGGATCGAGCACGACAGCATGCGCCAGCCGGTGCTGCTGACCGGGCGGGCCGGCGAGCTGCGGGCGACCGCCGGCTCGATCCAGCTTCCCGCGGTCGCGCTCGATCGGCTCGGATCCCCGTGGAATACAATCCGCCCCACCGGCTCCCTGACGGTCGCCTGGGACGGGGTGGTGCTGCGCGACGGCCGCTTCGACGGCCGGGCGACCATCGAGCTGGCCCAGGCCGCGTCGGCTTTGACACCGGTACGGCCGTTGGGCGCCTACAGGATCGTGGTGGTCGGCTCGGGCGCACAGGCCCAGGTGACCATGACTACACTGTCCGGACCGCTTCGGTTGGACGGCGGCGGGACCTGGGATGCGGGCGCGGGCCTGCGCTTCACCGCCACGGCGACGGCCGACGAGGCGGAGCGGGCACGACTGCAGCCGCTGCTGGGCTTGCTGGGACGGCGCGACGGCGACCGCACGATCATCAAGATAGGAGCCTGAGCCGTGTCCCTCGTCCAGCAGCTGCGTCGCACGTCGCGCCGCCTCGCCCGTCTCGGGGCCTGCGCGCTGCTGCTCGCGGGATCGGCGCTGCCGCCCGGCACGGCGACGGCCCAGGCGCCCCAGACCTCCCCGGCCCCCGCCGACGCCCGCGCGACGCCGCGGGCCGGCCAGCCGCTCACGCTGAACTTCAAGGACGCCGACATCGACTCGGTGGTCGGCGCGTTCGGCCACCTGCTGAACAAGACCTTCGTCATCGATCCGCGGGTGCGCGGCAAGATCACGCTCGAGACGCCGCGGCCGGTGTCGCCGCAGGCGGCCTACGAGCTGCTGCAGTCGACGCTGCGGCTGCAGGGCTTCGCGATCGTCGAGACCGGCACGCTCGCCCGGGTGGTGCCCGAGGCCGACGCGAAGCTGCAGGCCGGCCCGGTCGCGTCGGGTCGCGCCGGCCAGTCGGGCGACGGGATCGTCACGCAGATCTTCCGGCTGAGCTACGAGTCGGCGAGCAACCTGGTGCCGGTGCTGCGCCCGCTGATCTCGCCGAACAACACGATCGTCGCCTATCCGAACAACAACTCGCTGGTGATCACCGACTACGCGGCGAACCTGCAGCGGATCGGCCGGATCATCGCCTCGCTCGACACGCCGGCCTCCGGCGAGGTCGAGGTGGTCGCGATGCGGCATGCGCTCGCCGCCGACGTCGCGCTGCAGGTGTCGCGGCTGCTCGACGAGCAGGCGCGCACCGGCGGCGGACAGCCGGGCGCCGCGGTCGACGCCGGCCAGCGCGTGTCGGTGCTCGCCGACACGCGGATCAACTCGATCCTGATCCGCTCGCCGAGCCCGGCGAAGATGAACCTCGCCAAGGGCCTGATCGCGCGGCTCGACCAGCCGTCGAGCGAGCCGGGCAACATCCGCGTGGTGTACCTGCGCAACGCCGAGGCGACCCGGCTGGTGCAGGTGCTGCGCGGCGTGCTCGCCGGCGACGGGCAGGGCGGGGCCGCGGGCGGCGGCGGCGCGGGCGGGTTCGGCAACCCGGGCGGCTTCGGCTCGGGGCTGCAGACCGGCGCGTTCGGCGCGGGTGCCGGCGCGGGCGCCTTCGGCACGTCCGGCCCCGGCGGCCAGGCCGGCGGGCTCGGCGGGCCGGCCGGCGCGTCGCCGGGAACCGCTCCGCTGTCGCAGTCGGGCCCGACGCCGGGCGTGACGACGATCACCGCCGGCGGCGCGATCATCGCGGCCGACCCGTCGACCAACTCGCTGATCATCACCGCGCCCGAGCCGGTCTACCGCAACCTGCGCGCGGTGATCGACAAGCTCGACGCGCGCCGCGTCCAGGTCTACATCGAGTCGCTGATCGTCGAGGTGAGCGCCGAGCGCGCCCAGGAGCTCGGCATACAGTGGCAGTTCCTCGACCGCAACAACGTGCTCGGCGGCACCAACCTGCCGGCTCGGGGCGTCGGCAGCAACATCATCGACGCGACCACCAATCCGGCGGGCATCGGCCGCGGCCTGAACATCGGCATCGTCGCCGCCCGCCCGATCCTCGGCTCCGGCGCCAACGCGCTGAACCTCGGGCTGCTGGCCCGCGCGCTCGAGACCGAGGCCGCGGCGAACATCCTCGCGACGCCGAACCTCGTCACGCTCGACAACGAGGAGGCGCGGATCATCATCGGCCAGAACGTGCCGTTCATCACCGGCTCGTTCGCGTCGACCGGCGCGACCGGCGGCGCGGTGAACCCGTTCCAGACGATCGAGCGGCGCGACGTCGGCACGACGCTGCGCGTGCGGCCGCAGGTCGCCGAGGGCGGCACCGTGCGGATGCAGATCTTCCAGGAGGTCTCGAGCGTGCAGGACGCCTCGCTCGCGGCCGGCCTGATCACCAACAAGCGCGCGATCGAGTCGAACGTGCTCGTCGACGACGGGCAGGTCGTCGTGCTCGGCGGCCTGATCGAGGAGCGCGTCGAGGGCGGCGTCAGCTCGGTGCCCGGGCTCGGGCGGGTGCCGCTGCTCGGCAACCTGTTCCGCTACGACAACCGCCGGCGCGTGAAGACCAACCTGCTGGTGTTCCTGCGGCCGGTGGTGCTGCGCAGCGCCGACGCCTCGTACGGCATCGCCGCCGACCGCTACGACTACATCCGCCAGCTGCGCGGCGACTCGCGCGTGACGCCGAGCGACCTGATCCCCGAGCGCGAGTTCCAGCCGACGCCGATGTCGCCGATGCCGCCGCGCCCCGACGCGCCGGGCGTCGTGCCGCCGAGCCTCGCGCCGACCATCAACGACGCGATGCCCGAGCGCTGGCGCCAGGTCGTGCCGCGCACGGCGCCGGGCGAGGGGGGGGCGGGCCAGGCGCCCGCGCAGCCGCCCGCCGACGTGCGTCCGGGCGCGCCGGCCGAGCCGGCGGGCGAGGGCCCCACGATCGACCTGCGGCCGGGCGCGGTGCCCGGGCAGGGCCTGCCGCCGCAGTTCGAGCCGGCCGCGCCGGGCGTCGGCCCCGCGCCGCGCAGCGCGCTGCCGCCGCGCGACGCCGCGGTGGTGCCCGACGGCCTCGCGCGCCGCACGGCCGCGCCGCTCGGCGTCGATCCGCTGCAGCGCGTCCAGCAGACCGCCCCGAACGAGATCGTGATCCCGCGCCGGATCGGGCCGCCCTCGGGCGGCGGCCGCTGACGCCGCTCCGGAGGACCCCATGAGCCAGGTCTCGCCCGCACGCTACGTGCCCTACGGCTACGCGCGCCAGAACCAGCTGCTCGTCTCCGGCGTGTCCGGCGACGCGATCGAGGTCTGGGTCGGCGACGCGACGCCCCCGCACGCGCTCGCCGAGCTGACCCGCACGCTGCCGCTGCGCGTGGTGCCGGTGAGGAAGCCCGGCCCCGAGCTCGCCGCGGCGATCGCCCGCGCGTACGCGCAGCAGGAGGGCTCGGCGGCCGCGGTCGCCGAGGAGGTCGAGAGCGACCTCGACCTGTCGCGCCTGCTGCAGGACATCCCCAAGATCGAGGACCTGCTCGAGACCGAGGACGACGCGCCGATCATCCGGATGATCAACGCGCTGCTGACGCAGGCGGCGCGCGACGGCGCGTCCGACATCCACATCGAGCCGTTCGAGTCGTACTCGCTGGTGCGCTTCCGCGTCGACGGCGCGCTGCGCGACGTCGTGCGCCCGCGCCGCGAGCTGCACGCGGCGCTGGTGTCGCGGATCAAGATCATGGCGCAGCTCGACATCGCCGAGAAGCGGCTGCCGCAGGATGGGCGGATCACGCTGCGCATCGGCGGGCGCGCGGTCGACGTCCGGGTCTCGACGCTGCCCACCGGGCACGGCGAGCGCGCGGTGCTGCGTCTGCTCGAGAAGGACGCGGGGCGGCTCGACCTCGGCAAGCTCGGCATGGCCTCGCGCACGCTCGACGCGTTCGACCGGCTGGTCCACCAGCCGCACGGCATCGTGCTGGTGACCGGGCCGACCGGCTCGGGCAAGACGACGACGCTGTACTCGGCGCTCGCGCGGATCGACTCGACGACCACCAACGTGATGACCGTCGAGGACCCGATCGAGTACGACCTCGAGGGCATCGGGCAGACCCAGGTCAACGCCCGGATCGACATGACCTTCGCGAAGGCGCTGCGATCGATCCTGCGCCAGGACCCGGACGTCATCATGATCGGCGAGATCCGCGACCTGGAGACCGCGCAGATCGCGGTCCAGGCGTCGCTGACCGGCCACCTGGTGCTCGCGACGCTGCACACCAACGACGCGGTGTCGGCGATCACCCGGCTGATCGACATGGGCGTCGAGCCCTTCCTGCTCAGCTCGTCGCTGCTCGGCATCGGCGCGCAGCGGCTCGTGCGCAAGCTCTGCCCGCAGTGCCGCCAGCCCGACCCGATCTCGCGCGGCTGGCGCGCGGTCGGCTGCCTCGCGTGCAACAAGACCGGCTTCACCGGCCGCACCGGCATCTACGAGCTGCTGGTCGTCGACGACGAGATCCGCGCGCTGATCCACAAGAACGCCGGCGAGGGCGAGATCCGCGCCGCCGCGCAGCGCAACGGCATGCAGACGATGCGCGACGACGGCCGGCGCTGGGTGCAGGCCGGCATCACCTCGCTCGACGAGGTGGTGCGCGTCACCCGAGACTGATGCCCGCCTACCGCTTCGAGGCCGCGACCCGCGCCGGCGCGATCGAGCGCGGCATCGTCGACGCCGACAGCCCGCGCGGCGCGCGCGGGCTTCTGAAGGACCGCGGCCTGGTGCCGATCGCGGTCTCGCCGGTCGAGCAGCGCAGCGGCACGGCCAACGTCGCGCTCGGCGGCCGGCTGCGCGACGCCGAGCTCGCGATGGCGACGCGCCAGCTCGCGAGCCTGCTGTCGGCCCGCCTGCCGCTCGAGCGCGCGCTGGCCGCGGTCGTCGAGCAGGCCGAGCGGCCGGTCGTGCGCGACCGCTTCGCCGCGGTGCGCAGCGACGTGGTCGGCGGCCAGACGCTCGCGGCGGCGATGGCCAAGCACCCGCGCGACTTCCCCGACGTCTACCGCGCGCTGGTGGCCGCCGGCGAGCAGTCGGGCGACCTCGGGCTGGTGATGTCGCGGCTGGCCGACTACGTCGAGTCGCGCACCGCGCTCGCGCAGCGCGTGAAGCTCGCCTTCACGTACCCGGCGATCGTCACGGTGGTCGCGCTCGGCGTGATCGTCGCGCTGCTCACCTACGTGGTGCCGCAGGTGGTGGGCGTCTTCACCCAGACCAAGCAGAAGCTGCCGCTGCTGACGGTCGTGCTGATCGAGGTCTCGGCCTTCGTGCGGACCTGGGGCTGGGCGCTCGCGGTGCTCGCGGTCGTGGCCGCGCTCGGCGTGCGCCAGCTGCTGAAGAACCCGACGGTGCGGCTCGCCTGGCACACCCGGCTGCTCGACGCGCCGCTGGTGGGCCGGCTGGTGCGCGGCGTCAACACCGCCCGCTTCGCGTCGACGCTCGCGATCCTGACGGCGAGCGGCGTGCCGCTGATCCGCGCGCTCGACGCGGGCGCCGCGACGCTGACCAACGACGCGCTGCGCGCGAACGTCGAGGACGCGGTGTCGCGGGTGCGCGAGGGCTCGAGCCTGTCGCGCGCGCTGGCCGCGGGCAAGCAGTTCCCGCCGGTGATGATCCACATGATCGCGAGCGGGGAGGCCACCGGCGAGCTGCCCGACATGCTCCAGCGCACCGCGGGCACGCTGTCGTCCGAGGTCGAGCGCCGCACGCTCACGCTGACCAGCCTGCTCGAGCCGATCCTGATCCTGGTGATGGGCGCGATCGTGCTGATGATCGTGCTCGCGGTGCTGCTGCCGATCATCGAGATCAACCAGCTGGTGCGCTGAGCGCGGCCGCGCCGGGCGGCCGCGCCGCGCCGAGCCCTAGCCCTAGCCCGAGCCCGAGCGGGCGCGGACCGATCCCGAGCGGGCGCGGATCGTGATTGCAGCCGGTGGGTCGCGACCGCGCCGCGGTCGCCGAACCGGAGACCTCCGATGCGCGCCGTCCGGCTGATGACCTTCCTGAAGACCGCGGGGCGCGACGGCCTGGTGCTGCTGCACGCGCTGCGCGACGGCGGCACGCCGCGCGCGCTGAAGGCCGCGATCATCGGCCTCGCGCTCTACACGCTGAGCCCGATCGACCTGCTGCCCGACCTCGCGCCGATGCTCGGCTGGGCCGACGACCTCGCGCTGCTGATGCTCGCGATCCCGGTGCTCGTCCGGAAGCTGCCGGCCGAGGTGCGCGAGCGCGCCGAGCGTCGCGCGGGTCGGATGCGGGCGCGCTGATCCGAGCGCGCTGATCCGGGCGACCCGCGCCGGGCCGGCCGACGGACCGGCCGGCTCGCGGTCGGGTCAGCCCGCGGCCGCGCGCGTGGGCGGCGGCGCGCCGCGACGCGCCGCGCGGCCGATCACGAGCATCGCGTAGGCGACCGACAGGCCCAGGCAGATCGCGACCGTGCTCCAGCCGAACGCGTTGGCGGTCTCGCTGGTCAGCTGGTGGTGCAGCGCGACGACGAGGGCCACCGTCGACGACAGCGCGAAGCCGGCGCAGATCGAGTCGAGCGCGTCGCCCTCGGGCAGCTCGCGCGCGAGCCAGCAGATCGTCGCGAACGCGAGCAGCGCGGCGCCGAACAGGCGGGCGAGGTAGATCGCGGTCGGTCCCGGGTCGGCCCCGTACAGCTCGAGCAGGTCGGAGGGCGCGAGCAGCAGCGGGATCGCGAAGCCGATCGCGATCAGCGCGTGCGTGACGAGGACGATTCCGGGCAGCATGGTCGGTCCCCTCGGGCGCCGGGCGACCGCCGGGGCGGGCGCCGCGGATCGCGGCCGCGCGACGGACACGGGCACCGGCGCGGGCCGCCGTCGCGCGGCCGCGGCCCGTCGATGGTACGCCGTCGCGGGCGTCGCGGCACGCGCCGCGCTCGCGCGCGGCGGGCGCCGTCAGAGCCTCAGCGCACCCGCGTAGCCGGTCAGCTCGAGGTAGCCGCGGCCGACGCGGCGACCGCCCTCGTACGCGGTCACCGCGCCCTCCCAGTAGGTGGTGCCGGTGCTGCCGCGCGCATCGAGCTCCTGGTCGTCGAACAGCGGCCGCAGCTCGAGGTCGCGCCCGGCGACGCGCACGCGCATCGACACCGGCCAGCTCGCGCCGCTGCGCACCGAGCGCCAGGTGCGCAGCGGCTCGAAGACCGGCGCGAGGCCGGTGCGCACCGGGCCGTCGGGGCCCTCGCGCAGCGTCGCGTCGCGCCACACCAGCCCGCCGTCGCGGCGCCGGATCCGGAAGGCCATCAGCGCGCCGCCGTCGTCGAGATTGATGCCCGTCCAGTCCCAGCCCGGGGCGTCGGCGCCGAGGATCTCGCTCGACCACTCGTGGTCGAACCACGCGCGGCCGCCGACGGCGGTCCGCGCGCCCTCGACCTCGATCGTGCCCGACACCGCGAGCTGCGGCCGGCTGTAGTAGCGGCTCGCCTGCAGCGGCCCCGGACCCTTGCGCGAGAAGCCGCCCTCGCCCTGCGGCAGCGGCGGCCCGGGCGGCGCGAACGCGAGGTCCATCGCGAAGTCGCGGGCCATCACGCGCGCCGCGTAGCGGTCGGCGGCGGCGTCGCGCGCCAGCGACCACGGGCCCGCGCCGCCGTCGATCCAGACGCGGGTGTCGCCGGGCTCGGCACCGGCCAGCCCGAACCCGGCGCGCGCCGAGCGCTCGGCGTGCAGCAGCCGGCCGCGCTCGGGCAGCGCGAGCGCGGCGTGCGCGAGCACCAGCTGGCGCGGCGCGAAGCGGCTCGGGTTCGCGTCGGGATGCGCGGTGCGGCTGCGGAAGAAGGTGAGCTGCATCCCGCAGTCGGCGGCGCCCGGGCGTTCGAGCCAGCCGGTCGCGTACCACCATTCGGTCCGGTGGCCGGGGTGCGCGCCGAAGTCCTGCGGGAAGCGCATCGGGCCGGGATGCACCGGATCCCACGCCGGCGCGGTCGCGGGGGCGGCCGGTCCGGCCGGCGTCGGCGCCGGGGACGCCCGCCCGGGCGCGGTCGTCGCCGGATCGGGCGCGGCATGCGTCGCGAGCGGCGCGCCCGCGGCGAGCAGGCCGAGGGCCGCGAGTCGGCGGCGCGCGCGGTCCATCACCAGTCCTCGCGGACCGCGGCCAGCGGCCCGGCGCCGAGCGCGCCCCGCCCGGCGAGCAGCGCCGCGGCGACGGCGGCGGCGAGCAGCGCGGCCGCGCTCGCGGCGAGCAGGCCGACGGGCCAGTGCACCTGCATCGTCCAGTGGAACGACTGCGGATTCACGCGCTCGATCAGCACGAGCCCGATCGCCGCGCCCACCGCGCCGCCCCAGGCGACCGCGACCGCGACGCCGAGCGTCGCCTCGATCGCGAGCTGCGCGGCGATCTGGCCGCGCCGCACGCCGACGTGGCGCAGCATCCCGAACTCGCGGGCGCGCGCGAGCGCCTCGCCCGCGCAGGCCGCGGCCACGCCGAACAGGCCGACCAGGATCGCGATCGCCTCGAGCGCGTAGGTGACGGCGAAGCTGCGGTCGAAGATCCGCAGCGACAGCGCGCGCAGCTCGGTCGCGCTGCGCCATTCGAGCGCGGCGAGCGCCGGCTCGCGCGCGGCGATCGCCGCGATCGCGGCCTCGGGCGTCGTGCCGGGCTCGAGCCAGAGCGCGACGTCGGACGCCGAGGCGCTGCCGCCGAGCCGGGTCCAGTCGTCGACGTCGATCGCGAGCGCGCCGTGCTGGCGCGCGTAGTCGCGCCAGACGCCGGCGACGACCAACCGGGGGGCGTCGGGCCCGGCCGGCGCCGCGCCGGCGAGCGCCGCGATCGGCAGCGCGAGCGGCCCGCCGACCGCGAGCCGGTAGCGGTCGAGCATCGGCTCGGAGACCCAGACCGGGATCGTCCCGGGGGCGGGCGTCGCGGTGGGGCCCGCGAGCGGCAGCTGCCTCGGCGCCGCCGCGGGCTCCAACCGCCGCACGATCAGCGCGACCGGCGGGCGCGCCGGGTCGACGACCAAGTCGATCGAGCGCAGGAACTCGGCGCGCGCGATGCCCGGCGCCTCGAGCACGCGCCGCTGCAGCGCCTCGTCGATCGCCGCGGCGCCGGTGTCGGGGGCGCGCGCGTAGACGTCGGCCGGCAGGACCGCGTCGAGCCAGTCGGCGACCGAGATGCGGAAGCTGGTCACCATGATCGCCATCGCCGAGGCGAGCGCGAAGCTCGCGACCACGCCCGCCAGCCCGGCGGCGACCGTGCCCGGCGACTGCGCGAGCCGCGTCGTCGCGAGCCACGCCGCGGGCACGCGCCACAGCGCGCGGCCGGCGAGCGCCGCGAGCGCGGCGCCCGTCGCGCGCACCAGCAGCGGCGTCGCGGCGACGCCGCCCAGCAGCCAGCAGGCGATCGCCAGGTACGAGGGGATCGGCAGCCCGCCGAGCGGCGGCATCGGCAGCAGCGCCGCGCCGAGCGCGCCCAGCGCGAGCGCGGTGCGTCCGCTCGCGAGCCCGGCGAGCGCGTCCTCGGCGCTGCCGCCCCTCAGCGCGCGCGCGGCCGGCATCCGCGCGGCGGCCCACGCGGGCAGCGCGGCCCCGAGCAGCCCCACCGCGAGCCCGAGCGCGGCGAAGCCGGCGAGCGCGAGCGGCTCGAGCGCCAGCGGCGGGCGCGATCCGCTGAAGTAGCCGCCGCCCAGGTCGCCGCCGACCGCGGCGAGCAGCGCCGCCGCGAGCCCGATGCCGGCGGCGGTGCCGAGCGCGGCCCCGGTCGCGCCGAGCGCCGCGCCCTGCGCGAGCACCGCTCCGAGCCGCGCCGCCGGCGACGCGCCGAGCACGCCGAGCAGCGCGAGCTCGCCCTGCTGGCGCACGACCGACAGCGCCATCGTGGCGAACACCAGGAACGCCCCGGTGAAGAGCGCGACCAGCGCGAGCACGTTCAGGTTCACGCGGTAGGCGCGCGAGACGTTCGACATCCGCTGCTCGGACGCGTCGGGCGTGCTCCACGCGGCGCCCGCGGGCAGCCGCGCTACGACCGCGCGCTCGACCGCCGCGGCGTCGGCGCCGTCGGCGAGCCGCAGGTCGATCCGCGTGAGCCGGCCCACGCGCCCGAAGCGCCACTGCGCGGCGCCGAGATCCATCACCGCGAGCCGCTGCCCCGCGGCCGCGCCGGGCACGGTGCCGGCGATCCGCAGCGTCACGGTCGACAGGCCGACCCGCAGCGCGAGCGCGTCGCCCGGCGCGGCACCGAGCGACTCGAGCGCGGCCGCCGACAGGAACACCGCGTCGGGGTCGAACAGCGGCGAGTCGGTGCCGGCGCCGCCGCCGGCGGGCTGCGGCATCAGCGCCGGGGTCACGGCGGCGGCGGCGAACGGATCGATCGCGACGAGCCGCAGCGTGCGCGGCGCGGCGTCGTCGCGCGCGGCGCCGGCCTTCGGCGCGAGCGCGAGCTCGAGCTCGAGCACCGGGCTCGCGGCGGCGACGCCGGGAATCCTCGCGCCGCCGATCGCCGCCCAGGCCTCCTCGTCGAAGCCGTCGCCGCCGCGCGCGCGCACCTGGGCGTGCGCCTCGCCGTTGACGGTGGCGATCGCCTGCCTGAACTCCTCGAGCGCCGACGCGTTGACCAGATGGATCGCGAGCGCGAGCGCGACGCCGATCGCCACCGCGAGCACCGACACCGCGGCGCGGCCGGGCGCGGCGCGCCACTGGCCGGCGGCGAGCCACAGCCACCAGCGCAGCGTCGCGCGGTCGGGGAGCGCGCTCACCGGGCCTCGCGCAGCCCCGCGGGCGTCAGCTCGAGCCGCCGTCCGGCGATCGCCGCCGCCTGCTGCGAGTGCGTGACCATCAGCAGCGCGGCGCCGTGCTCGCGGACCTGCTCGTCGATCAGCGCGAGCGCGGCGCCGGCGGTGCGCGGATCGAGGTTGCCGGTCGGCTCGTCGGCGAGGATCAGGCGCGGCCGGTGCACGAGCGCGCGCGCGAGCGCCACGCGCTGCTGCTCGCCGCCGGACAGCTCGCGCGGCAGCGCGCCCGCCCGGGCGCCGAGCCCCACGCGGGCGAGCATCGCCTCGGCGGCCTCGCGCGCGCGACCGGGCGTCTCGCGGGCGAGCAGCAGCGGGATCGCGACGTTCTGCCACAGCCGCAGGTGCGGCAGCAGGTGGAAGGCCTGGAACACGAAGCCGATCGCGCGGGCGCGCAGCCGCGCGGCGGCGTCGTCGTCGAGCGCGTGCAGCGGCTCGCCGGCGATCAGGATCTCGCCGGCGTCGGGGCGCTCGAGCCCGGCGACCAGGTTCAGAAGCGTCGACTTGCCGACGCCCGACTCGCCGAGCAGCGCCACGCGCTCGCCCGCGCCGATCGCGAGGTCGATGCCGGCGAGCACCTCGCGGTCGGGGCCGAATCGCTTGCGCACGCCGGCCATGGCGAGCACCGGACCGTCGGCGGGTCCGGCGGCGGCGCGCAGCTCGGCGGCGCTCGGCACGGCGTCGTTCATCGTCGGTTCCGGCGGTGGGGAGGGGCGGGACCCGCGGGCGGCGGGCGAACCCGATCATACGGTCGGCGCGAACGACCCTTCGCGGCGCTCGGGCTCGCGGCGCTCGGGCTCGCGGCGCTCGCGCTCGGCCCGCCCGTGCTATCTCCGCCCGCGCTCCGCATGGACGCACTCGACCCGGACGCGCCCGCCCGCGCCCCGCCCGCCGCCGCCGATCGCCCGGAGCTCAGCGCGGCCCGTCGGCGCGCGCGCAGTGCGAGGCGATCTCGTCGACCAGCCGGGGCACCAGCGGCTCCGGCAGGTCGTGGGCGAGCCCCGGGATCGCGACGAAGCGCGCGCCCGGCACGTTCGCCGCGGTGTCGCGGCCGGCGCCGATCGGCACCAGCGGGTCGAGCTCGCCGTGGATCACCAGCGTCGGCGCCGCGATCCTGCGCAGCAGCGGCCGCCGGTCGCCGCTCGCCAGCACCGCGAGCAGCTGGCGCGCCACGCCCGCCGGATCGTGCGAGCGGCGCAGGTTGGCCCGCAGCTGCGCGCGCAGCGTCTCGCGCGGCGGCTGCATGCCGGGGCTGCCGATCAGCGTCCAGATCCGCTCGAGGTGATCGACCAGCCGCGCCTCGTCGGCGCCGCGCGGCGGCGGCGTCAGCATCGCGCGCATCGCCGGCGACCAGTGGAAGGCGTAGCGCAGCGCGCCGCTCGACGAGGCCATCGAGGTCAGCGACGCGACCCGCGACGGATGCAGGGCGGCCAGCACCTGCGCGATCATGCCGCCCATCGACACGCCCACCACGTGCGCGCGGGCGATGCCGAGCGCGTCCATCAGCCCCGTCGTGTCGCCCGCCATGTCCTCGAGCCGGTACGGCGGGTTCGAGGGCAGCCGCAGCGTCGCCCGCAGCATCGCCGCGCGCACGTCGGCGCGGCCGCGGCCCGGCGATCGCGACGACAGGCCGACGTCCCGGTTGTCGAAGCGCAGCACCCGGAAGCCCCGCGCGACCAGCCCCTCGACGAAGCTCGGCGGCCAGGCCGTCAGCTGCATGCCGAGGCCCATCACGAGCACGATCGCCGGCGCGTTCGCCGGCCCCGAGACGTCGTATTCGATCCTGATCCCGCTGCTCAGCCCGGCGTGCATGGCCGGGAGTGTAGCCGCCGCGGCCGCCGCGGGACGCGCCGCTCGGCTCGAGCGGGCGTCAGCGCAGCGCGCAGGTTCGGAAGCCGACGAAGCCGTCGCCGCGGTCGGAGCGCATGAAGTTGCGCAGCTTCGGATCGATCAGCCCGCGCGGCGTGGCGAAGGATCCGCCCCGCACGACGCGGTGCGTGCCGAACCACGGCAGCGAGTAGTCGCGGTAGGGATCGGGCGAGAAGCCGGGGTAGGGCTCGAACGTCGACGCGGTCCACTCCCACACGACGTCGCCCCATTCGAAGTCGTCGCGCGTGGCGGCGGCGTACTCCCACTCGGCCTCGGTGGGCAGCCGGCGACCGGCCCACGCGCAGTACGCCTCGGCCTCGTGCGCGTCGACGTGCATCGCCGGCGCGTACGGCTCGAGCGGGATCCAGTCGCCGAACCAGCGCAGCTGCCAGCGTGCGCCGTGCCGGCGCCAGCCGTCCGGGGCCTCGCGCCCGTCCGCGGCGCGGCGCGCCCGGCCCTCGACCGACCACAGCGACTCGCGCCGGTAGCCGCCGTCGGCGACGAACTGCAGGAACTCGGCGTTCGTGACCGGCTGCAGCGAGATCTCGAAGGGCTCGACGCGCACCGGGTGCGCCCACTTCTCGTTGTCGAACACGAAGCCGTCGTCGGGCACGGAGCCGAGCAGCAGCGAGCCGCCGGGCAGGCTCGCGTCGGGCTCGAGCACGGCCGGCGCCGGCGGGCGCCAGCCCGGCACGGGGCAGGGCGCGTCGCAGGCGCGACGCGCCAGCGCCAGCGCCTCGACGTGGAACTGCTCGTGGAACAGCGCGAGCCGATGGCGGTAGAGCGCCACGTCGTCGCGCTCGGGCAGCCCGCGCAGCCGCGCGAGCGTCGCGTCGAGCACGCCCGCGGCCCAGTCGCGCAGCACGTCGAGCGGCGGCAGCTCGAGTCCGGGGCGATCGCCGTGCGACACCCGCGAGGAGTCGAACCAGCGATCGGCGTGCGGCAGCGACGAGGGCGCGATGCGGGCGCCGTCGGCCTCGGGGCGGCGCAGGCACCAGTACTCCTGGAACCAGACGACGTGACCCAGCTCCCACATCGGCGGGTTGATCGTCGCGAGGGCGGGGACGGCGCGGCGGCCCGGCTCCAGGCCGTCCAGCATCCGCCACGTAGAATCGCGCGTCTCGACCAGCGCCTCGGCCAGCTCGTCGCGCCCGGCGCGTCTCAACAGGACGCCTTTCTTGCCCGTGCCACCTCGGACCCCCCGTGCGATCGGCTCCCGCGACGCCCGCGTCGAGGGGCGCGGTCGTGCGTCCTCCGCACGGCCGAGCGTCGCGATTATCTCCCCGGCCCTCGCGGCGGCCAATAACGGAAACTGGCAGACCGCGCGCCGCTGGGCCGCGTTCCTCGCGGCGGGCTTCCGGACCGAGATCCGCACCGACTGGTCGCCCGACGACGGCTTCGACGGCGATCCGGCCCGTCCGCCCGACGCGATGATCGCGCTGCACGCGCGCCGCTCGGCCGGCGCGATCGAGCGCTTCGCGGCGACCGGGCGGCCGCTCGCGCTGGTGCTGACCAGCACCGACCTGTACCGCGACATCCGCGAGGACGCGAGCGCCCGGCGATCGCTCGAGCTCGCCGACCGGCTGGTGTGCCTGCAGGAGCGCGGCCCCGACGAGCTGGCGCCGGCCCTGCGCGCGCGCGCCGAGGTGATCCCGCAGTCGGCGCGCGCGCTGGCCGGCGCGCCGCCGCGCGCCCGCAGCTTCGACCTGCTGCTGGTCGGGCACCTGCGGCCGGAGAAGGATCCGCTCACCGCGGCCCGCGCGCTCGCGCGGCTGCCCGACCCGAGGCTGCGGCTCGTGCACGTGGGCGACGCGCGCGACGCGGTCTGCGGCGCGGCCTTCGCCGCCGCGGCCGAGGCCGACCCGCGGATCGAGCGGCGCGGCCCGCTCCCCCACGCGGCGACCCGCCGCCTGATCCGCCGCGGCCGCCTGCTCGTGCTCCCGTCGCTGATGGAGGGGGGCGCGAACGTGCTGATCGAGGCGGTGACGAGCGGCGTGCCGGTCCTCGGCTCGCGGATCCCGGGCTCGGTGGGGCTGCTCGGCGAGGACTACGAGGGCTGGTTCCCGGTCGGCGACGACGCGGCGCTCGCCGCGCTGATCGCGCGCTGCACGGCCGAGCCGGCGTTCGTCGAGCGGCTGCGCGCGCAGTGCGCCGCCCGCGCGCCGCGCTTCGCCCCGGAGCGCGAGCGGTCGGCCGTCCGGGCGCTCGCGCATAATCTCGTCGACGGCACCTTCCGGAGATCCCCATGAACGCCCCCGTGTCCCCCGGCCCCGTGCGCCTGACCGCCTTCTCCCACGGCGGCGGCTGCGGCTGCAAGATCGCCCCGGGCGTGCTCGCCGAGATCCTGAAGAACACCGCGAAGCTGCCGATGCCGCCGCAGCTGATGGTGGGCATCGAGACCGCCGACGACGCGGCGGTCTACCGCCTGAACGACGAGCAGGCGCTGATCGCCACCACCGACTTCTTCATGCCGATCGTCGACGATCCGTACGACTTCGGCCGGATCGCCGCGACCAACGCGATCTCCGACGTCTACGCGATGGGCGGCACGCCGATCATGGCGCTCGCGCTCGTCGGCATGCCGATCGACCGACTGCCGCTCGACACGATCGGCCGGATCCTCGAGGGCGGCGAATCGGTCTGCGCGGCCGCCGGCATCCCGATCGCGGGCGGCCACACGATCGACTCGGTCGAGCCGATCTACGGGCTCGTGGTCATGGGCCTCGTGCATCCCGACCGGGTCAAGCGCAACTCCGGTGCGCGCGCCGGCGACGTGCTCGTGCTCGGCAAGCCGATCGGCGTCGGCGTGCTGTCGGCCGCGCTGAAGAAGGAGGTGCTGCCGCCCGAGGGCTACGCGGCGATGATCGCGAGCACGACGAAGCTCAACACCCCGGGCCGCGCGCTGTCCGCCCTCGACGGCGTGCACGCGCTGACCGACGTGACCGGCTTCGGGCTGCTCGGGCACGCGCTCGAGCTCGCCCGCGGCGCGAGGCTGCTCGCGCGCGTCTCGTGGCCGTCGGTGCCGCTGCTGGAGGGCGTGCGCGAGCTCGCGGAGAAGGGCTTCGTCACCGGCGCGTCGGAGCGCAACTGGGCCGGCTACGGCGCCGAGGTGCGGATGGGCGCCGGGCTCGGCGACGTCGAGCGCGCGCTGCTGACCGACCCGCAGACCAGCGGCGGGCTGCTGGTCGCCTGCGCGCCCGGGGCGGTGGAGGCGGTGCTCGACGCGTTCCGCCGCGACGGCTTCGAGCGCGCCGCGGTGATCGGCGAGCTCGCCGACGGGGAGCCGGGGATCGAGGTCCGCGGCTGAGCCGCCGCGCCGGCCGCGCGCCGCGGGACGAGCCGCGGCGCCCGGCCCGAGGCGCCCGTCAGCGGAAGCGCACCGACACCGACGGATTGCCCGGCAGCCCCTCGTAGACCGCGCGCACCGTCGTGCCCGGCTGCGGCGGCAGCAGCCGCGAGAACGAGCCGAGCGACAGCAGGTCGCCCGGCTTCAGCACGACGCCGGAGCGCCGCAGGTCCTCGGCGAGCCAGATCACCGCGTTGAGCGGATGCTCGAGGATCGCGCTGCCGCGGCCGGAGTCGAGCTCCTTGCCGCTGCCGTCGACGAGCCTCACCGTCATGTCGCGCAGCGCGTCGGCGAGCCGCGGATCGGCGGAGGAGACCGGGATCGGCGCGCCGAGCACGCCGAGCCGCGCGCCGACGTTGATCGCGGTGATGCCGACGCCGCCGAGCTTGGTCGGATCCTGCACGACGAGGTCGGGCAGCTCGATGAACGGACGGATCGAGCGCAGCGCGCCGAGCACCTGCAGCGGCGTCTTCGCGTCGTGGATCGCGCTCGAGGCGACCTCGACGACCAGGTCCGCCTCGAACAGCGGGCGGGCGCCGAACTTCGCGGGCACCTCGGCGCCGTCGGCGACGATCATCCGCTCGAACAGCGTGCCGCGCACCGGCGCGTCGTGGCCGAAGCGCTTCTGCACCGCGGCGTTCGTCAGGCCCGCCTTGTAGCCGACCACGCGTCCCTGCGAGGCGCCGAGCGCGCGCACCAGCTTGTCGCGCGCGCAGACCGCGCCCTCCATCGTCATCGTCGACGGCGGGTTCGGCTCGGGCTCGAGCGCGACGAAGCGGCGGGCGGTCGCCGCGGCCTGCGCGTCGCTCGGGCAGGTGGCGGGATCGAGGGGCACGCTCGAGCAGCCGGCGAGGGCGAGCGCGGCGGCGAGGCCGAGGAGGGCGGGGGCGTGACGGCGCATCGGTGGGTCTCCGGGGGGCGTTCGTTCGGATCGGCGTGCGCGCGACGCGGGCGGAGGAGCCCGTCGCGTCGCGCGCCGCGCGACGAGTGTGCCGCCCGGGCGGCGACGCTGTCCAGCGGCCGCGCCCGATCGCCGCGGTGCCCGCGCCCCGGGGCGGATCACTCGACGGCGGGCATCCCGCTGCCGATCGAGAAGCCGGCGTCGACGTAGGTGATCTCGCCGGTGATGCCGGAGGCCAGGTCGGACAGCAGGAACGCGGCGACGTTGCCGACCTCGTCGATCGTCACGTTCCGGCGCAGCGGCGCCTGCTGCTCGGCGTAGTCGAGCAGCTTCGAGAAGCCCTTGATGCCCGAGGCGGCGAGCGTCTTGATCGGGCCGGCCGAGATGCCGTTGACGCGCGTGCCCTGCGGCCCCAGGCTCGAGGCCATGTATCGCACTCCCGCCTCGAGCGAGGCCTTGGCCATGCCCATCACGTTGTAGTGCGGCACCGAGCGCACCGCGCCCAGGTAGGACAGGGTCACCATCGCGCCATTGCGGCCCGCCATCAGCGGGCGCGCGGCGGCGGCGACGCCGGCGAAGCTGTACGAGGACACATCGTGGGCGATCCGGAACGCGTCGCGCGAGAAGCCGTCGAAGAAGTCGCCCGCGATCGCCTCGCGCGGCGCGTACGCGATCGCGTGCACCAGGCCGTCGAGGCCGTCCCAGCGCTCGCCGAGCGCCGCGAAGAGGCCGTCGATCTGCGCGTCGTCGGCGACGTCGCACGGGAACACCAGCTCGGAGCCGAACTCGGCCGCCATCTCGGAGACGCGGTCCCTGAACCGGTCGTTCTGGTAGGTGAACGCCAGGTCCGCGCCCTGCGCCCGGCAGGCGCGCGCGATGCCGTACGCGATCGAGCGGTTGGAGAGCAGTCCCATGACCAGGATGCGCTTGCCGGCGAGGAACATCCGAAATCTCCGATAGAATTTTTCTGATGGGGATTGTCTCACGATGGGTCGCCCGCTCCGTCCGCGGCGCGCTGCTCGGCGCCGCCTGGGCCGCGGCGGCGTCCGCCGTGGCGCAGGCTCC
>DASPJX010000382.1:0-6791 GCA_035628395.1 Burkholderiaceae bacterium
CCGCGCCGCGGCCCGGCGCGCGGGCGCCGGCGGGTGGGCGGGACACCGGGGGAACGGCGGCGGGCGCGGACGCCGATGCGGTTGTTGACGCCGATGCGGGTGCTGACGCCGATGCGGGCGCCGACGTCGATGCGGGCGCCGACGTCGATGCGGGTGCCGACGCCGATTCGGGCGCGGGCGCGCATGCGGATGCCGGCGCCGCCGCGGGCGCGGCCTCCGCCTGCGGGAACGCGTCGGCATGCAGCGCGCGCCACGCACGCTGCTGCGCGAGCAGGTGGGCCTGCATCAGCGCCTCGGCGCGCGGGGCGTCGCGACGCGCGATCGCGTCGATCAGCGCGCGGTGCTCGTCGAGCGACGCGAGCAGCCGGCCCGGCACCGCGAGCTGCCGGCCGCGCGAGAGCCGCAGGAAGCGGCGCAGCTCGGCGGTGACGCGGATCAGCCAGGGATTGCCGGCGAGCGTCTCGAGCAGCTGGTGGAACTCGAAGTTCGCCGCGTAGTAGCCGGCCGCGTCGCCCTGCGCCGCGTGCGCCTCGAGCCGCCCGTGCAGCGCGCGCAGCCGGACGACGTCGTCGTCGGACATGCGCCGCACGGCGTCGCAGGCGCAGCGGCCCTCGAGCAGCGCCATCACCGGGAACAGCTCGTCGACCTCGGCCGGCCCGAGCGCGGTGACGAACGCGCCCCGGCCCGGCACGAGCGAGACCAGCCCCTCGCTCGCCAGCACCTTCAGCGCCTCGCGCAGCGGCGTGCGCGAGATCCCGAGCGCCGCGCACAGCACCGGCTCGTCGATGCGCGCCGAGGGTGCGAGCTCCTGCGACAGGATCAGCGCACGGACCCGATCGGCGACCTCGGCGTGCAGCGACTGGCGTTCGATGGGGCGGGTCGGCATGGACCCATGATGCCGTGATTCATAATTACGTCGCAAGCGCGGCCGACCGTCGAGCCGGTCCTCGCTCGCCCGGCGGTCGTCGGGGAATCGCCAAGCGACCGCTCCCGCGGCGCCCGTCAGGCCAGCAGCAGGCCCCCGTCCACCGGGATCGTCTGGCCGACCACGTAGGCCGACAGCGGCGAGGCGAGGAACAGCGCGACGCCGGCCATGTCGTCGGGCGTGCCGAGCCGCCCGATCGGGATGCGGGCGAGCGCGGCCTCGAGCCGCTTCGGGTCGTCGGTGGTGACGGCGGTCATCTTGGTCGCGACGAAGCCGGGCGCGATCCCGTTCACGCGGATCCCGTCGGAGGCCCAGGCGTCGGCGAGCGTGCGCACCAGCCCGACGGCGCCCGCCTTCGAGGCCGCGTACGCCGGGTTGCCGCGGGTCGCGTGGAACGCGGCGGTCGAGCTGACGACGATCGCGCTGCCGCGCGAGGCCTTCAGCCGGGACTGCAGCGCGATGCAGCAGGCCATCACGCTCGAGAGGTTCACGTCGAGCACCTCGCGGAAGCCCGGCATCGCGTACTCGGCGCGCCGGTACTTCACCACGCCCTGCGACAGCACCAGCACGTCGAGCGCGTCGACCTCGGCGCCGGCGACGGCGACCGCGGCGTCGTCGGCGACGTCGACGCGGCGGTACGCGAGGCCGTCGAGGTCGGAGCCGCGCTCGCCGGCGTAGTCGGCGGCCGAGGCGCGCGTGCCCCAGACCTCGACCGCCGCGCCGCGCGCGAGGAACGCGCGCGCGATGCCGTTGCCGATGCCGGAGGAGCCGCCGACCACGAGCACGCGGCGGCCGGTGAAGTCGAGGGGATCGGAAGGCAGGGACGTCATCGGGTCGCTCCGGCGAACGGCGCGCTCGCGCGCCGGGTCATCAGCCACAGGCCTGCGGCCACCATCGGCAGCGACAGCAGCTGCCCCATCGACAGGCCGCCCGCGAGCAGCCCGAGGAACGCGTCGGGCTCGCGCCCGAACTCGGCGAGGAAGCGCAGCGTCCCGTAGCCGAGCAGGAAGAGCCCCGAGACCCGGCCCTCCGCGCGCGGACGCGACGAGTACCACCACAGCAGCGCGAACAGCAGCAGCCCCTCGCCCGCGAACTGGTAGAGCTGCGACGGATGGCGCGCCAGCCCGCTCGGATCCTGCGGGAACACCATGCCCCACGGCAGGTCGGTCGCGCGGCCCCAGAGCTCGCCGTTGATGAAGTTGCCGAGCCGGCCGGCGGCGAGCCCGAGCGGCACCAGCGGCGCGACGAAGTCCATCAGCTGCAGGAAGCGCAGGCCCCGGCGACTTGCGAACACCGCGCAGGCGACGAGCACGCCCACCAGCCCGCCGTGGAAGGCCATGCCGCCCTGCCAGATCGCGAGCGCCTCGAGCGGGTTCGACAGGTAGTGCCCGGGCTTGTAGAACAGCACGTAGCCGAGCCGGCCGCCGAGGATCACGCCGATCACGCCGTAGAACAGCAGGTCCTCGACGTCGGACGCGGCGAGCCCGGTCGACGGCCCGTAGTGGGTGCGCGCCACGCGCATGCGCCCGAGCAGGTAGAACGCCGCGAACGCGACCAGGTACATCAGGCCGTACCAGCGGATCGCGAGCGGGCCGAGCTGCAGCGCGATCGGGTCGAAGTTCGGATGGACGAGCATCGTCGGGGTGTCGGTCGCCGCCTGCCTATAATCGGCGGCCATTGTCCCACGACTCGGGCGGCCCTCCGCCCGCGCCGGCCCACCGATGACTCCGCCCGGCGTTCGCTCCCGCTCCCCGTCCGATCGTGCCTCGCGCCCTGCCCGGCCGTCCCGCGCGGGCCCGCGCCGGCTGTGCGTCGCCGCGCTCGCGGCGCTCGCGATCGCGTCGTCGGGCCGCGCGCAGTCGCCGACCGACGCGTCCGTCGCGCCGCCCCGCGCCGCGGATGCCGGTCCGGCGGTGCCCGCGGCCCCGCCCGCGGCCGACACCCCGACCGGGCTGCCGTACGGCGACGCGCGCGCGCCCGGCTCGGACGTCGCCGCGCCCGAGGCCGCGCCCGCGGCGATCGGCTCGCCCGACTGGTCGATCGCGTTCCACTACGGCGCCGATCCGCCGCTCGACGCGCTGCGCGCGTTCGACCACGTCGTGCTCGACCCCGACCACGTCGCCGATCCGTCGGTGCACCGGCGTCGCGCGCCCGGGCGCTCGGAGCCGGTCGCGTACGTGTCGATCGGCGAGGTCCATCCGAGCCGCGCGTACGCGGCGCGCATGCCGGCGTCGATGGTCGCCGGGCGCAACGCCGCCTGGGGCGGCGCGATCGTCGACCAGGCGCATCCCGACTGGCCCCGCTTCTTCGTCGACGAGATCGTCGGTCCGCTGTGGGCGCGCGGCTGGCGCACGTTCTTCCTCGACACGATGGACGCGTGGCAGGCGACCGCGCGCGACGACGCGGCGCGCGCCGCGCAGCAGGACGGGCTCGTGCGCGCGATCGAGGCCTTCGTCGCGCGCCACCCCGACGCGCGGCTGATCGTCAACCGCGGCTTCGAGGTGCTGCCCCGGATCGCGGCGCGCGTGTCGGCGGTCGCGGCGGAATCGGTGTTCCGCCGCTGGAACGCCGAGGCGCGCCGCTTCGAGCCGGTGCCCGACGACGATCGCGCGTGGCTGCTCGAGCGGCTGCGCGAGGTGCGCGAGCGCCACCGGCTGCCGGCGATCGCGATCGACTACCTGCCGCCTGGCGAGCGCGCGGCGATGCGCGCGACCGCGACGCGGATCGCCGCGCTCGGCCTCGTGCCCTGGGTCGCCGATCCGGAGCTGCGCACGATCGGCGTCGGCGCGATCGAGCCGGTGCCGCGCCGCGTGCTGGTGCTGCACGACGCGCCCGCGGGCGCCGATCCGTCGACCACCGGCGCGCACCGCTTCCTCGCGATGCCGCTGCAGTGGATGGGCCAGCGCGTCGAGCTCTGGAACGTCCGCGAGCGCCCGCCGCCGACCGGCCCGCTCGCGGACCGCTACTCGGGCGCGGTCGCCTGGTTCGGCGGCGACGTGCCCGGCCGAGGCCGCGAGCTCGCCGCCTGGCTGCGCGCGGCGCGCGAGCAGGGCCTGCGCGTCGCCTTCCTCGGCGCGTTCGGCGCGCCGCTCGAGTCGGGCGTGGGCGCGGCGCTCGGGCTGTCGACGGTGCCGGGCCGCGTCGAGCCGCCGCTGTCGATCGCCGCGCGCGACCCGATGATCGGGCGCGAGATCGAGCCGACGCCGAACCGCGCCGAGCTGCAGCCGATCGTCGCGCGCGACGCGACGCGCCGGCTGCTGCGGCTCGCCGACGCCCGCGGCACCGGCTACGACGCCGCGGCGATCACCGACTGGGGCGGCTACGCGCTCGCGCCCTTCACGGTGGTCGAGCTGCCCGGCACCGACCGCCACCGCTGGGCGATCGATCCGTTCGCCTTCCTGCAGGCCGCGCTCGAGCTGCCGCCGATGCCGGTGCCCGATCCGACGACCGAGACCGGCCGGCGCGTGCTGATGGTCCACGTCGACGGCGACGGCTTCGCCTCGCGCGCCGAGCTGCCCGGCGCGCCGTTCTCGGCCGAGGTGATGCTGCGCGAGTTCGTCGCGCGCTACCCGGTGCCGCACACGGTGTCGGTGATCCAGGCCGAGACCGCGGGCCGCGGGCTGTACGCGGCGCTGTCGCCCGCGCTCGAGGACATCGCGCGCCGGATCTTCGCGCTGCCCCACGTCGAGGCCGCGTCGCACACCTTCTCCCATCCGTTCCGCTGGCGCGACGCGGTGGCCGGCGTCGCCGATCCGCGCACCGCGCTCGCGGTGCCGGGCTACGCGTTCGACCTCGACGCCGAGCTCGCCGGCTCGGCGCGCTACGTCGACGAGCGGCTCGCGCCGCCCGGGCGGCGCACGCGCATGCTGCTCTGGAGCGGCGACACCGCCCCGCCCGGCGTCGCGATCGCGCGCGCCTGGCAGTCGGGGCTGCTCAACATGAACGGCGGCGAGACGATCGCCACCCGCACCCATCCGTCGCTGACGGGCGTCGCGCCGATGTCGATCCGCCGCGAGGGCTGGCTGCAGGTGCTCGCGCCCAACCAGAACGAGAACGTCTACACCAACCTGTGGTCGGGGCCGTTCTGGGGCTACGAGCGCACGATCGAGACCTTCGAGCTGACCGGCGCGCCGCGCCGCCTGAAGCCGGTCGACATCTACTACCACACGTACTCGGCGAGCAAGCCGGCCTCGATCGCCGCGCTGCGCAAGGTCTACGACTGGGCGATGGCGCAGCCGCTGCACCCGATCGCCGGCTCCGACTGGGTGCGCCGCATCGTCGACTTCGAGGGCTTCGTCGTGGCCCGCGACCTGCGTCGGCCGGGCACCTGGAAGCTCGTCTCCGACGGCGCGCTGCGCACGGTCCGCGTGCCCGAGCCGCTCGCCGCCGCGCTCGACTGGTCGCGCAGCGACGGCGTGGCCGGCGGCCGCGGCGGCCCCGACGGCCGCTGGCTGCACCTCGCGGCGCCGGTGGCCTGGCTGAGGCCGGCGGCGCCCGACGCCGCGTTACGCCCGGTGCCGATCGTGCTCGAGGCCAACGGCCGGATCGACGCGCTGCGGCGCGACGGCGACCGGACGAGCTTCCTGTTCGCCCCGAGCGTGGCCGGCGAGCTGGTGCTCGCGCACCCCCCGGACTGTCGGGTTTCCGCAGGCGGGAAGCCCCTCTCCGGGCGTCCGGCGCGTGTAGGCGAACGCTTACAATCCGGCCTCGATGCCGTCGCCTACGCCCCCCCTCAGGACGGAATCGCTCGAGGAGGCACGCTGGTATCGGTCGGCTGCGCTCGATGAGCGGCTCCGGCTCGCCTCGCTGCCCGCGGTGGCGGGCTTCGTCGCGTCGATGGCGGCGATGCTGTGGCTGGCGCTGCCCGGCGACACGCTCGAGCGCCGGCTCGAGCGCTCGGAGCGCGGCGATCCGCTGACGATCGCCTACCTGCGCGCGCGGCTCGCGGCCGCGCCCGGGGAGCTCGCGCTGCACCTCGCCCTCGCCCGCCAGCTGATCGGCGCCGGCGACCTCGACCGGGCGCTCGCCGCGCTCGCGCGGCCGCTCGCCGAGGGTCCGCCCGAGCTGCGCCACTCGGCCGGCTGGCTGCGGCTCGAGATCCTCGAGCGTCGCGCGTTCGCCGAGCGGCAGGCCGAATCCGTGCGGCAGGCCTCGCTCGCGCAGCTGCGCGCGCAGCTGCGCGCGCTCGCCGCGTCCGAGTCCGACGCCGCGCTCGGCGCGCCCGGCCTCGCGGCGCTGCAGCGCCGGGCGTCCGCCGCGGGCGACCCCGGCCTCGCGCTCGAGCTGCTGCGCCGGCGCGCGGCGCTCGGCGCGCCGGCGGGCACCGACCCGCATCCGTGGCTCGCCGGCGCCGCGGCCGACGCGGCCGCGCTCGGCGACGCGTCGCTCGCCGCGGCCCTGCACTGGCGCGCGTTCGACGCGAGCGCCGACGACGGGGTCCGGCGCGCGCACTTCCTCGCCGCGATCGGGCTGCTGCGCTCGGCCGACCGCGTCGCCGACGCGCTCGCGCAGGCGGGCGAGCGCCTCGACCGTCTGCGCGCCGACACCGCGCTGATGCGCTTCATGGTGCGGCTCGCGCTCGAGGCCGGCCGCCCCGACCTCGCCGACCGCTACGCGCGCGAGATGCTGCGCTTCGCGCTGCTCGACGCGCTCGACGCGCTCGCCGCCGCGCCCGAGGCCGTGCTGCGGCGGGTCTCGTCGGACGCGCCCGCCGAGCCGGCGCGCCCGAGGCTGCCGTTCGACGAGGAGGCGTACACGCTCGCGTGGCAGGTGTTCCTCGCCAACCGCAACCTCGCCGACGCGTACGAGGTCGCGGCCTCCGCGGTCCGGCAGGCGCCGGGCGCGCTCGAGTGGCGCCGCCGGCTCG
>DASPJX010000383.1:0-17339 GCA_035628395.1 Burkholderiaceae bacterium
GTCGTCATGACGCAGCGCCACCTGGGCTTCTGGCATCCGTTCTCGTTCGAGTTCAAGCGCGAGGTCTTCGCGGCGCTCGCGCCGACCTAGGCCGGGCGGCCGGGCCGGCGCTCCGGTGACCGCCGTCGCTCGGGGACGGCCGCCGCTGGGGAAGGTCGCCGCTTGGGGACCGCCGCCGCTTGGGGACCGCCGCCGCTTGGGGCCGCCGCCGCTTGCGGACCGTTTTCGCTCTCGGAACGCCGCCGCTTGCGGAATGTCGCCGCTTGGGAACCGTCGCGGCCCGGGGAACGTCGCCGCCCGGCTCCGTCAGGCTGGCCCGGATCCGTCGAGATCCCCGCCCGTCAGGACGCGGCGCGCGCGGCCGGCGGCGCCCCGGCGGGCAGCCCGTCGACGAACCCGGCGACGTCGTCGAGCACCGGCGCGATCCAGCGCAGCGGCCACGCGAAGGCGCCCACCAGCGTCACGTGGTTCGCCCGCGGGTAGCGGCGCTCGACGACGGTCGTGCCGGCCTCGCGCAGCCGGCGCGCGAGCCCGCCGGTGTTGCGATCCGGGTCGACCAGCGAGTCGGAGGCCGCGGCGCCGAGGAACACCGGCATCCGCACGCCGCGCGCGTGGTCGATCGGCTGCGTGTCGGGCGGATAGTCGGGATGGTGGAAGACCGGGCGCACGTCGGGATTGACGATCGGCAGGAAGTCGTAGGGTCCGGCGAGCCCCGCGAAGCCCGCCAGCACCGACGGCGACAGGCCGGCCTCGCCGAGCCAGCGCGGGTCCATCGCGAGCATCGCGGCGTTGTAGGCGCCCGCGCTGTGCCCGGCCACGACGATCCGCGACGGATCGCCGCCGAACCGGGCGAGCCGCGGCCGCAGCCAGGCGATCGCCGCGGCGCCGTCGCGCAGGAAGTCGGGATAGCGGACCTGCGGGTACGTGCGGTAGTCGGGGATCGCGGTCACGATGCCGCGCGAGGCGAGCGCGCGACCGACGAAGCGGTAGGTCGAGCGCGAGCCGCGGTTCCAGGAGCCGCCGTAGAAGAACACGACGACCGGACGCCCGCCGGGCGGGGGCGCGCCGTCGGGCCGGTGCACGTCGAGGCGCTGGCGCGGGTCGTCGCCGTAGGCGAGGTCCTCGGTGCCGGGGTCGCCCGACGCGGGGGCGGGCGCGTCGTCGGCCCGGGCGGCGCCCGCGCGCGGCACGACGGCGAGGGTCGCGGCGGCGCGCAGCGCGAGGCGTCGGAGGGTGTCGGTCACGGGGTCGGGACGGGCGGCGGCACGGTCGGACCGTCGGCCGGACGCACCGCGCGGAGTCGGTCGAGCCCGTCGGTCGGACGCCGGGCGGCGTCCTGACGCCGGATGCCCGCGACCTGCTGGCGCCGCCGGGACGGGCCGACCACCCGCGAGCGCGTCCAGCCCGTCCGCTCCATCTCGCCTATCCGCCCCGCCCGGCCTGTCCGCTCCGCCCGGCCCGTCACCGGTTCTCGGCCGGCAGGTCCTTCAGCAGCCCCTCGAACCTCGTGCGCAGCTCGCGCTTGAGCAGCTTGCCGCTCGGGTTCTTGGGCAGCGCGTCGACGAAGACCACCGCCTTCGGCGCCTTGAAGTGCGCCATCTGCGCGCGGCAGTGCGCGATCACGTCCTCCTCGGCCAGCGCCGCGCCGGGCTTGCGGACGACGATCGCCGTGACCGCCTCGATCCAGTACGGATGCGGCAGGCCGACGACGGCGACCTCGGACACGCCCTCCAGCCGGTAGACCGTCTCCTCGACCTCGCGCGAGGCGACGTTCTCGCCGCCGGTCTTGATCATGTCCTTCTTGCGGTCGACGACGGTGATGTAGCCCTCCTCGTCGACCGTCGCCAGGTCGCCGCTGTGGAACCAGCCCCCCTCGAAGGCCGCGGCGGTGCGCTCCGGGTCGTTGAAGTAGCCGGTCAGCAGCTGCGGCGAGCGGTGCACGATCTCGCCGATCTCGCCGGGCCGCACGTCGCGCATCGCGTCGTCGACGACGCGCGTCTCGACGTTGATCGACGGCCGGCCGGCCGAGCCCGCCTTGCGCAGCTGGTCCTCGGGCTTGAGCACCGTCGCGAGCGGCGCGATCTCGGTCTGCCCGTAGAAGTTCCACAGCCGCACCCGCGGCAGCCGGCGCGACATCTCCTTCAGCACCTCGACCGGCATGATCGCCGCGCCGTAGTAGCCCTTCGCGAGCGCCGACAGGTCGGTCGAGTCGAAGGCCGGCGAGCGCAGCAGCGCGATCCAGATCGACGGCGGCGCGAAGAACGAGTTGACGCGGTGCTCGGCGAGCAGCGCCAGCAGGTTGTCGGGCACCGGCTTGCCGGTGATCACGTTCGAGGCGCCGACGTAGATCGCGGGCCCGAGGAACACGTCGAGCTGCGCGCAGTGGTAGAGCGGCAGCGCGTGCAGCATCGTGTCGCCCTCGGCCATCTCGCCCTCGAGCACGCAGCCGACGTACTCCCAGCACACCGCCTCGTGCGTGAGCATCGCGCCCTTGGGCAGCGACTCGGTGCCGCTCGTGTAGATGATCTGCGCGAGCATCCGCGCGTCGAGCTCGACCGCGGGCGGCGTCGCGTCGTCGGCGAGCAGCCCCGCGAACCCGACGAGGCCGGCGGGCGGCTCGGCCGGGTCCTCGCCCTCGAGCCACACGGTGTGCCGGACCGCGGTGCCCTTCGCGGCGGCCGCCGCGCCCAGGGCGACCAGGTCGGGGCCGACCGCGAGCAGCCGCGCCTCGCTGTGCTTCAGGATGTACGCGACCTCGTCCGCATTCAGCATGAAGTTGATCGGCACGAGCACCGCGCCGAGCCGCGCGAGCGCGAAGCGCAGCGCCGCGAACGCGTGCGAGTTGCGCGACAGGACCGCGACGCGGTCGCCCGCCGACACCGGCGCGCCGGCCCGGCCCGCGGCGAGGCCGTTCGCGAGGCGGTTCACGACCGCGTCGAACTCGCGGTACGTCCACGCGACGCCGCCGCAGCGGATCGCGGGCTTGTCCGGCAGGCGTGCGGCGGTGCGGCGCAGCAGGTCGCCGAGGGTCTGGCTTCGGACGGCGGTCGGGCTCATCGTCTCCTCCGGAAGGGGATGCGGTCGCGGTGTCGGCATGATCGTATAGGATCGACCGATGGCTTCCTTCCGAGATGCGATCGCGCACGCGGTCGCGCACGAGATCGACTGGGCGCGCGACCCGGCCGCCGACCCCGACCGCTGGGGCATCCACCTGCAGGATCCGCCGCCGTGGAACGTGCTGCGCGGTCCGGTCCACGCCCGCGGCCCGAGCTCGGGCGTCGTGCTCCACCGCGGCCGCGAGGTCGCGAGCTGGGGCGAGCCCGACCGCGCCGACCTGACCTTCAGCATCGCGAAGACCTACCTCGCGCTGCTCGCCGGCGTCGCGCACGACGCCGGGCTGCTGCCCGATCCCGACGAGCCGGTCCGCGCGCGCCTGCCCGGCATCGGCTTCGACTCGCCGCAGAACGCCACCGTCACCTGGACGCACCTGCTGCAGCAGACCAGCGAGTGGGAGGGCAGCTGCCTCGGGCTGCCCGACACCGTCGACCGCTGGCGCGTCGTGCAGTACGGCGGCGCGCCCGCGGGCGGGCGCAAGGGCGATCCGCGCCCGCTGCGCGTGCCGGGCACGTACTGGGAGTACAACGACGTCCGGATCAACCAGCTGTCGCTCGCGCTGCTGCACCTGTTCGGCCGGCCGCTGCCCGAGGTCTTCGACGAGGCGATCATGCGGCCGGTCGGCGCGACCTCCGCATGGCGCTGGGTGGGCTACGACGACGCGTGGATCGACCTGCCCGACGGCCGCGGCGGCGCGCGCCGCGTGCAGTCGGTGCCCGGCGGCACGCACTGGGGCGGCGGCGTGTCGATCTCGGCGCGCGACCAGGCGCGCATCGGCGCGATGCTGCTCGCCGGCGGCACGGCGGGCGAGCGGCGCGTGCTGTCGTCCGCGTGGATCGAGCGGATGCTGCAGCCCTGCGCGATCGCGCCCTGGTACGGGATGCTCGTCTGGCTCAACGCGGCCCGCCGCCCGGTGTATCCGTCGGCCGGTCGCGCGAGCTGGTTCATGCTCGGGGCGGGCGGCCACGCGACCTGCGGCGATCCCGAGCGCGGGCTCGTCGTGGCCTCGCGCTGGGTCGATCCGGCGCACACCGACCGTTTGTACGCGCTGATCGGCGCGGCCCTCGACGCATCGTCGGATCCGGCGGTCGATTCGACCGCCTGAGTGGAGCGCCCGGCGTGCCGTGCCGCACATACAGTGGCGGCATGGCTCCGTCACGCTTCTCCACCGCCCGGTTCCGCCGGTTCGCCGGTCAGGCGAAGCCGTGGATCCCGCTGGCCGGCGCGACCCTCGCGCTCGCGCTCGCCGGCTGCAGCGGCGACGGCGGCGCTCCGTCGGCCGCCTCGACCGCGGTCGCCGGCGAGACCTATCTCGCGATCGATTCCAAGCCGCAGCCGAGCGTCGAGACGCTCGCCGCGCTCGCGAACGGCGGCGGCGCCGGCGCGACCGGCGGCCCGGTCGGCAAGGTCCACTACGGCATCCCGGCCGACGCCGCGCTCGGCGTCTCCGCGCCGCTGAACGGCAACGTCCCGCTGCCCTTCGGCGACGCGTGGAACCGCGACGTCTCGCAGGCCGCGGTCGACCCCGCGTCGGCGGCGCTGCTCGCCGCGCTCGGTCCGTCCGCGTCGCTGTCGATCGGGTTCTCCGCGACCGCGGGCGTGCCCTACGCGGTGGTGGGCGCCGGCCAGCCGCTCGCCGCCGTCTGGCCCGCCGGCGACTCGCCGCGCACGTGGCCGATCCCCGACGACCTGCCGGTGGCCGCCGACGGCAGCGGACGCGCGGCGATCCTCGATCGCGACGCGGGTCGCCTGCTGGAGCTGCACGGCGCGAGCCGCCGCGGCGACGGCGGCTGGACCGCGGCCTCGGTCGTCGAGTGGCGGCTCGACGCCGCCGCGCTCGCGCCGGTCGACGCCGCCGAGGCGAACCCGCCCGCCGACGGCGGGATGCCCTTCTTCGTCGGCCTCGTGCGGCGCGACGAGGCCGCCGCCGGCGCGATCCGCCACGCGCTGCGCGTGACGCTGCCGCTGCTGCGCGCCTCGAGCTCGGTGGCGCCCGCGCGCCGCGCCGCGTTCGCCGGCACGCCCGACGCGGCGCTCGCGCCGGTGGGCACGCGGCTGCGGCTGCGCGCCGACTTCCCGATCCCGCCCGCCGCGAGCGTCGAGGGTCGCGCGATCCTGCAGGCGCTGAAGACCCACGGGATGGTGGTCGCGGGCACGGGCCCGGCCTGGCGCCTCGAGGGCGCTCCCGATCCGCGCTGGAACGGCGCGACGCTGGCCGCCGAGATCGGCGCGGTGCGCGTGCAGGACCTCGAGGTGCTCGCGGCCGACGCATCGGCCCCCCGCTGAACCGCAGTGCGCTGACGTCCGCCCCGCGCCGTGCGCGTCGCGGACCGAACTTCGGCCGGCCGCCCAGCGGCCGGCTTTTTTTGCCCATCGCATCGCGCGCAATGGACTCGCTTGCTATTGAATTGCACGCGATGTATCGTGCGCCGCATGGATCCCCGCACCGCCCCCGTGCTCGACGAGCAGCTGTGCTTCGCGCTGTACTCGGCGTCGCTCGCGATGTCGAAGGCGTACCGGCCGGTGCTCGACGCGCTGGGCCTCACCTACCCGCAGTACCTCGCGATGATGGTGCTGTGGGAGCACGACGCGCGCAGCGTGTCCGAGATCGGCGAGCGCCTGCACCTCGACTCGGGCACCCTGACGCCGCTGCTCAAGCGCCTCGAGGCCTCCGGTCTCGTCGAGCGCCGACGCGCCGCCGACGACGAGCGCCGCGTCGAGGTCCGCCTGACCGCGGCCGGGCGGGCGCTGCGCGCGCGCGCGGCCGGCACGCCGGCGCGGATGGCCGCGCTCACCGGCTGCACCGCCGACGAGCTCGTGCGGCTGCGGCGCCGGCTCGCGCGGCTGCGGGACGCCCTCGCCCAGGCCGACGGCACCCCGCCGGCCCGACCCCTTCCCTCCCCACCTCCAAGGACATCCCCGTCATGACGATCGCCCTCGACAAGGTCCTCTACCGTGCCACCGCCACCGCCGACGGCGGGCGCGACGGCCGTGCCGTCTCCTCCGACGGCGTGCTCGACGTCGCCCTCTCGACGCCGCGCGAGCTCGGCGGCGCCGGCGGCACCGGCACGAATCCCGAGCAGCTGTTCGCCGCCGGCTACTCGGCGTGCTTCCTGGGCGCGATGAAGTTCGTCGCCGGACAGAAGAAGATCGCGCTGCCGGCCGACACCTCGATCACCGGCAACGTCGGCATCGGCCCGATCCCGCAGGGCTTCGGCATCGAGGCCGAGCTGCGGATCTCGCTGCCGGGCATGGACCGCGCGACGGCCGAGTCGCTGGTGCAGGCCGCGCACCAGGTCTGCCCGTACTCGAACGCGACCCGCGGCAACATCGCGGTGACGCTGACCGTCGTCTGACGGCGCGACGCGCTCAGGCGGCGACCGGCGCCACCGCCGGGCGCCGCCGCAGCGGTCCCGAGCGGTGCAGCAGGAACGTCGCGATCGCGACGTTCAGCAGGTTCCAGGCGATGCCGTTGAGGAACGCGGCGTGGTACGAGCCGGTCGCGTCGAAGATCGCGCCCGACATCCATCCGCCCAGCGCCATGCCGAGCAGGGTCGAGGTGATCACCGTGCCCACGCGCGTGCCCGCCTGCTCCGGCGGGAAGTGTTCGCGCACGATCAGCGCGTACGACGGCACGATGCCTCCCTGGAACAGGCCGAACATCGCCGAGATCACGTACAGCGACGCGAGCCCGTCGAACGGCAGGAACAGCAGCAGCGCGATGCCCTGCAGCACCGAGCCGAGCAGCAGCGTGCGCAGCCCGCCGATGCGGTCGGACACCCAGCCCGACACCAGCCGGCTGACGATGCCGAAGCCGAGCATCAGCGACAGCATCTCCGCGCCGCGCGCCGCGCCGAAGCCGAGGTCGGTACAGTAGGCGACGATGTGGACCTGCGGCATCGCCATCGCGACGCAGCAGGCGACCCCGGCCACGCACAGCAGCCCCTGCAGCGCGCCCGGCGACATCCCGAGCGGCCGGGCGTAGTCGACGCCGCGCGCGGCCACCGGCCGGCTCGACGCCGGGACGGAGCCCGCCGGCGGCAGCGCGGGCGGCCGGCGGCGCAGCATCAGCGCGAGCGGCAGCATCGTCGCGACGCAGAAGATCCCGATGCCGACGTAGGTCGCGCGCCAGCCGACGGTCTCGACGAAGTGCTGGGTGATCGTCGGCCAGAGCGCGCCGCCCAGGTAGTTGCCGCTCGCGCAGATCGCCACCGCGATGCCGCGCCGGCGGTCGAACCACAGCGTCGTGTCGGCGACCAGCGGCGAGAAGGTGGAGGCGGTGCCGAGCATGCCGACCAGCAGCCCCTGGGCGAATCCGAACAGCCACAGCGTCGGCGACATGCCGGCGGCGACGAAGCCGAGCCCGAGCCCGATCGCGCCGATCGTGCTGGGCACGAGGATGCCGAAGCGGTCGGCGAGCCGGCCCATCACGATGCCGCCGAGGCCGAAGCCGATCATCGTCGCGGTGTACGGCATCGACGCGGCCGAGCGGTCGACGCCGAAGTCGGCCTGGATCGCGGGCAGCACCACGCTCACGACGTACATGCCGCTCGCGCCGACCGTCATCAGGCCGAGCGCGACGCACAGCCGCAGCCAGGCCTCGCGCGAGTCGGGACCGTGCCGCTCCACGTCAGTGCACCGCGCCGGGGGCGCCGCAGCAGTTCTTGTGCTTGCGGCCGCTGCCGCAGGGGCAGGGATCGTTGCGGCCCACCTTCGCGCCCTCGCGCCGGACGGTCGCGGGCGCGAGCGCCCGCTCGCGCGCCTCGCGGAAGAAGTCGAAGACGTCCTGCACGCCGTCGAACATGTCGTGGATCACCGACTCGCGCTCGTCGTCGGAGACGGGCTCGAAGTCCTCGTCGTCCTCGTCCTCGTCGTCGCGACGGGGCGCGGCCGCGCGGCTCGCGGGCGGCGCGCCGCGCGTGGCGGCGGTGTCGACCGCGGTGCCGTCGAGGCCGTCGTCCTCGTCGTCGTCCTGCCGCGCGTCGGCGACGAGCCGCATCACCGGGTCGAGCGCGTCGGCGTAGTCGTCGTCGTCCTCGAGCGGCGCCCACGCGTCGGGACGCAGCGACATGCCGCGCGCGAACCCGATCGCCCACGCGTTGCCCCAGGCGTTGCCGTCCTCGTCGTAGGCGAGCACCGGCGCGAAGCCCTCGCCGTCGTACAGCATCGCGGCCACCGCGACGCGGTGGCGCTCGATCAGCTTCAGCAGCGCGGCGTCCTCGCCCTCGCCGGCGAGCGCCGCGCGGGCGCGCGGCGACTCGCCGAGCACCATCGGCAGCCACTCCTCGCGCGGCACCGGCTCCGGACAGCAGGCGATCGCGGCGAGGAAGCCGTCGAGCTCCTCGACCGCCATCGAGTCGTCGGGATCGACGGCGAGCAGGCGCGCCTCGAGCGCCTCGATCTCGTCGTCGGTGAGCGGTCGGTTCTGGCTCGGGGCATTCATCCCCGGTATCGTACAACCCCCCGAGGAGGAGACATTCCATGGATCGGACGAGACTGCCCGCCGCGCTCGGCGGCGACCCGTCGCGCGCCTCCGGCCGGCTGGCCGGCCGCCGCGCGATCGTGACCGGCGCGGGCAGCGGCATCGGCCGCGCGTCGGCGCGCCTGTTCGCGGCCGAGGGCGCCGCGGTGCTCGCGGTCGACCGCAGCGCCGAGGCCGTCGAGGAGACCGCCGCCGCGATCCGCGCCGCCGGCGGCACCGCGATCGCGATGGCCGCCGACGCCGGCAGCGACGCCGACGTGCGGGCGATGGTCGCCCGCGCGATCGGCGAGCTCGGCGGTCTCGACGCGATGTACGCGAACGCCGGCATCAGCGGCGGCGACGTGCCGCTCGCGGAGCAGACCGTCGAGCTGTGGCAGGAGGTGCTGCGGGTCAACCTGATCGGCCCGTTCCTCGCCGTCAAGCACGCCGGCGCGCACATGGCCGCGCAGGGGCGCGGCGCGATCGTCTGCACCGCCTCGGTCGCGGGCCTGCGCTCGAACGCCGGCGGCAGCCCGTACAGCGCGAGCAAGGCGGGCGTGGTGAGCCTCGTGCAGACCGCCGCCAACTCGTACTGGGGCACCGGGCTGCGGATCAACGCGATCTGCCCGGGCCTGATCGAGACCGGCATGACGAAGCCGATCTTCGAGGGCGCGCGCGCCGCCGGCCACGAGGACAAGCTCGGGCAGATCAACCCGCTGACCCGCTACGGCCTGCCCCAGGAGATCGCCGCGATGGCCGCGTTCCTGCTGAGCGACGAGGCCTCGTACGTGAACGGCCAGGCGATCGCGGTCGACGGCGGCCTCACCAGCTCGCTGCCCTTCAAGCGCCGGCTGAAGTGAGATGCGCGGGACGAGCCGAGACGCGCACGACGTGGGACCCGCGTGACGTGAGACGCGCGTGACGCCGGCGTGAGAGCGGCGTGACGCGCGGACGGCTCCGGCGGCGCGACGCGCGGGCCGGACCGTTCGTTCGGGCGAGTCGTGCGACGGCCGACCGGTCCTCCGACACCGGGACCCGCGACATCGGTCACGGCGCGGGCGCCTCCCCCGTGGGAGGCTCCGCGGATGGACGCGATCGGTCTCGACTCCCCGCTGGGCGGCCCGCACGACGCGGCGCTGCGGGCGCGGGCGTCGTCGACCGGCCCGTCCTGCCGTGCGCTGCGCCTGCGCGCCGGCATCGACGCGCAGGCGCTCGGCGACGAGATCGAGCGGCTGTGGCTCGAGACGCGCGGCCCGCACCGCTCGTCGATGGTCGCGCTGTCGGTCGTCCAGACCTGCGGTCGCAGCGTCGACGAGCGCGAGCGCGACGCGCTGCGGCTGCTGCGGCTCGAGGCCGACGGCGTCGATCCGGCGCCCTCGGGCGCCCGGCTGCTCGCGACGCTGGTGAGCGTCGACGTCGCCGAGCACCTGCTGCTGCTCGCCGCGGCGCCCGCTGCCCTCGACGCGCTGGTCGCCCGGCTGTCGCAGCGCTACCCGCTCGCCGCGCTGTTCACCTGATCGCCGGGCGCGGGACCGCCGCGGGCCGGCACGGCGGAGTCGTTCGCGCGCCGCTCGCCCCCGGGCGCACCGCCGTGCGCCGATCCGCCCGGTGCGCGCCGTCCGGCGCCGCTCAGTCCGGCGCGCGCCGCCACCAGCGCGGCTCGACGGTCACGCCGTCCGCCCCGCCGCCGATCCAGACCTGGCCGTCCTGCACCGTGCAGTCGAGCCGCATCGTGCGCGCGGCGAGCCGGGCGAGCGCCGCCGAGGCCTCGGCGTCGACCGCCACCACCGACAGGTTCGCGTTGCGCGCGAGCGCGGCCTCGTTCTGCCGCCACCACACCTCGGCGCGGTGCCCGCCGTAGGCGAGCACGACGACCCGCGACGCGCGCCCGCAGGCCTTGCGGATCCACTTCTCGTCGGGCAGGCCGACCTCGATCCAGGTGTCGATCAGGCCGGTCGGATCGGCGATCACGAGGTCGGGCTCGCCCTCGGCCGACAGGCCCGGCCCGAAGCGCAGCGCGTCGTCCGCGAACATCGCGAAGGCGAGCAGGCGCAGCATCATCCGCTCCTCCGTCTCGGACGGATGCAGCGCGATCGTCAGCGAGTGCGACGCGTAGCGGCCGCGGTCGATGTCGGCGATCGACATCTCGGCCTTGTGGACGGTGGAGCGCTGTGCCATGGGCCGGCATTGTAGGCGCGGCGCCGGACCGGGCGGCCGGCCGTGGCACGATGCGGGCTCGCCGGCGCGCCGTTCGCCGCGCCGGCCCCGCGAACGAGGAGACGAGATCCGATGAAGGCAGCCTGGTACGAGCGCAAGGGACCGGCGCGCGAGGTCCTGCAGGTCGGCGAGCGGCCGACGCCCGAGCCCGCCCCCGGCGAGGTCCGGGTCCGCGTGCACCGCTCGGCGGTGAACCCGTCCGACACCAAGCAGCGCGGCGGCGCGCGCGGCAACGCGGCGATGCCGTTCCCCTGGGTGATCCCGCACCAGGACGGCGCCGGCGTCGTCGACGCGGTCGGCGCGGGCGTCGATCCGTCGCGCGTGGGCGAGCGCGTCTGGGTCTACGAGGCGACGCTCGGGCGCCCGGGCGGCACCGCCGCGCAGTGGACGGTCGTGCCCGCGCACAAGGCGGTGCCGCTGCCCGAGGGCGTCGACTTCGACGCCGGCGCCTGCATGGGCATCCCGGCGATGACCGCGCACCGCTGCGTGCTCGCCGACGGCCCGGTCGCCGGCAAGACGGTGCTGGTGCAGGGCGGCGCCGGCGCGGTCGGCTACTACGCGGTGCAGGTCGCGCGGCTCGAGGGCGCGCGGGTGATCGCGACGGTGAGCCGCCCCGAGCAGGCCGAGCGCGCGCGCGAGGCCGGCGCGCACGAGGTGATCGACTACCGCCGCGAGGACGTCGTCGCCCGCGTGCGCGAGCTCGTCGGCGCGGAGGCCGGGCTCGATCGGGTCGTCGAGGTGGCGTTCGGCGCCAACGTCGCGGCCGACGTCGCGATGCTCCGGCCGGGCGGCGTGATCGCCAGCTACGCGTCGGACGCGGTGCCCGAGCCGCCGATCCCGTTCTGGCCGATGCTCGCCAAGGACCTGACCGCGCGCTTCGTGCTCGTGTACGCGATGCCCCGCGAGGCGCACGACGAGGCGGCGCGCTGGATCGGCCGCCGGCTCGCCGCGGGCGAGCTGCGGCACCAGTACTTCCGCACCTTCGCGCTCGACGAGGTCGCCGCCGCGCACGAGGCCACCGAGGCGATGCGCAACGTCGGCAAGGTGCTGGTGGCGATCGACTGAGGGGCCGTCCCCTCAGAACATCGACCGGATCCGCGCGGCGACGTCGACCGCGGGCGCGCGTCCCGCGGCGGCCGGCGCGTCGGATCCGGCCGGCGCCGGACCGAGGCGCCGCATCCGTCGCACCACGGCGCCCGTCAGGAAGCGGCTGCGCGCGGCGTGCACGTACGCGCCGCCGAGCCGGGGCTGCTGCGTGACCGCGAAGCGCAGCGGCTCGACGAGCTGCAGCGTGCGCTTCGCGCGGGTCATCGCGACGTAGAGCAGCCGGCGCTCCTCGTCGATGCCCGCGTCCGAGCCCGTCCGGTACTCGTTCGGGAAGTTGCCGTCGGCCACGTTGATCACGTAGACCGCGTCCCATTCCTGGCCCTTGGCCGAGTGCACGGTGCTGAGCACCAGCCAGTCCTCGTCCTTCAGCGGCTCGCCGGCGAGGTCGCCCGAGGCCTGCGGCGGGTCGAGCGCGAGCTCGGTCAGGAAGGCCTCGCGATGCGCGCTGCGCGCGGCGACGGCGGCCAGCATGTCGAGGTCGGCCGCGCGCACCGCGGCGTCGTCGAAGCGCTCCTCGAGCAGCGGGCGGTACCAGGCGGCGACCGCCTCGAGCTGGCCGGCCCACGGCGTCGCCGGATCGGCGAGCGAGGCCGCCAGCGCGGCGAACGCCGGCCAGGCGTCGCGCGCGGCCGCGGGCGGCACGAAGCCGGCGAGCGCGCCCGGTCCGCCCGCGCCCGCCGACGCGTGCTCGAACGCGCGGCGCGCGTGCGCCGGCCCCATGCCTGGCAGCAGCTGCAGCGCGCGGAACGCGGCGATGCCGTTCCTCGGATGCTCGGCCCAGCGCAGCACCGCGAGCGCGTCCTTCACGTGCGTCGACTCGAGGAACTTGAGCCCGCCGTGCTTCACGTACGGGATGTTGCGCCGGGTCAGCTCGACCTCGAGCAGGTCGCTGTGGTGGCTGCTGCGGAACAGCACCGCCTGCCGCTGCATCGGCACGCCGGCCTCGCGCCGCTCGAGCACCTGCGCGATCACCCAGTCGGCCTGCTCGCGCTCGTCGGCGACCGTCACCAGCGCCGGCGTCTCGCCGCCCTCGCGCACCGCGCGCAGCGTCTTCGGGTACCGGCGTCCACCCTCGGCGATCAGCGCGTTCGCGAGGTCGAGCACCGGCTGCGTCGAGCGGTAGTTGCGCTCGAGCGTGACGCGCTCGGCCGGCGGGTCGTACTGCGACGGGAACTCGAGGATGTTGCCCACGTCGGCCGCGCGGAACGCGTAGATCGACTGCGCGTCGTCGCCGACGACGACGAGCCCGCGCCCGTCGGGCCGCAGCGCGCGCAGGATCCGCGCCTGCAGCGCGTTGGTGTCCTGGTACTCGTCGACGAGCACGTGGTCGAAGCGCGCGCCGATCTCCGCGGCGAGCGCGGCGTCCGCCATCGCCGCGTCCCACCAGAGCAGCAGGTCGTCGTAGTCGAGCACGCCGTGCGACTGCTTGCGCGCGACGTACTCGCGCAGCAGCCCGGCGACGTCGTCCTCCCACTCGACGCACCAGGGCCAGCCCTCGCGCAGCACCCGCTCGAGCGGCCAGCCGGTGTTGACGCGGTGCGAGTAGATCGCGAGGCACGCGTCCTTGCGCGGGAAGCGCTTTCCCTTGGCCGACAGCCCGCGCTCGTGGCGCACGACGTCGAGCAGGTCGGCGGCGTCGCCGCGATCGAGGATGCCGAAGCCCGGGTCGAGACCGACCTGCGCGGCGTGCTCGCGCAGCAGCCGCGCGCCGATCGCGTGGAAGGTGCCCGCCCAGGGCAGCCGCAGCCGCGGCGCGTCGGGCGCGGGCGACGCCGGATCGGCGCCGCGCGCCGCCGCCGAGCGGGCCGCGAGCGCCTGCGCGCACAGGCGCTCGGCGCGCCGCGTCATCTCGCGGGCGGCGCGCCGGCTGAAGGTGAGCAGCAGGATCCGGGCGGGATCGACGCCCTCGAGCACGAGGTGCGCGACCCGGTGCGCGAGCGTCGCGGTCTTGCCGGTCCCCGCCCCGGCGATCACGAGCAGCGGCGCGGCGACGAAGCGGCCGGACGCGTCGCGCGCGCCCCAGGTGGCGGCGCGACGCTGCTCGGGATTGAGCCGGTCGAGCCAGGCGTGTTCGGAGAGGTCCATCGCGACGTCGGGCGCGCCTCAGCGGAACGCCACCTCCGCGAAGCTGCGCAGCTTGCGGCTGTGCAGCCGGGAGCCGCCCGGGCCGCGCAGCAGCTCGATCGCGCGCAGCCCGATCCGCAGGTGCTGGTCGACGCTGTCGCGGTAGAAGCGGTTGGCCATGCCCGGCAGCTTGATCTCGCCGTGCAGCGGCTTGTCGGACACGCACAGCAGCGTGCCGTAGGGCACGCGGAAGCGGAAGCCGTTGGCCGCGATCGTCGCGCTCTCCATGTCGAGCGCGATCGCGCGGCTCTGCGAGAAGCGCCGCACCGGGCCCTGCGGCGACAGCAGCTCCCAGTTGCGGTCGTCGGTCGAGGCGACCGTGCCGGTGCGCAGGATGCGCTTGAGCTCCCAGCCCGAGAGCCGCGTCACGTCGGCCACCGCCGCCTCGAGCGCGACCTGCACCTCGGCGAGCGCCGGCAGCGGCACCCACAGCGGCAGGTCCTCGTCGAGCACGTGGTCCTCGCGGACGTAGCCGTGCGCGAGCACGTAGTCGCCGAGGCGCTGCGTGTCGTGCAGGCCCGCGCAGTGCCCGAGCATGATCCACGCGTGCGGCCGCAGCACCGCGACGTGGTCGGTGATCGTCTTGGCGTTCGACGGGCCGACGCCGATGTTGATCATCGTGATGCCGCGCCCGTCCTCGCGCACCAGGTGGTAGGCCGGCATCTGCGGCAGCCGCGCGGGACGCGCGTTCTCGGCGCCGCCGGGCTCGTCGTCGGCCACCGCGACGCCCGCCGCGCCGTCGTCGGCGCCGGGCGGCGGCGGCGCGGCGCGGCCGAACACCCGGTCGCCCGGCTCGACGAACGCGACGTAGCCGTCCTCGTCGCGGCCGTCGCCCGCCGGGGGCCGCGCCATCAGCGCGCGGCCGTGGCGCACGAACTCGTCGACGTAGAACTGGTAGTTGGTGAACAGCACGAAGTGCTGGAAGTGCCGCGGCGCGGTGCCGGTGTAGTGGCGCAGCCGGTGCAGCGAGTAGTCGACGCGCGAGGCGGTGAACAGCGCGAGCGGCGCCGGCGCGCCGGGCGGCGTCTCGTGGGTGCCGTTCGCGATGCCGTCGTCCATCGCCGCGAGGTCGGGCAGGTCGAACACGTCGCGCATCCGGCGCATCCGCTTCGGATCCATCTCGGCCTCGACGTGCGCCTGCTCGGCGAACGCGAAGTGGACCGGGATCGGCTCGTGGCTCGTGCCGACGACGATCCCGGTGCCGTGGTTGTCGTGCAGCAGCCGCAGCTGCTCGGCGTAGTAGGCGGCGAACAGGTCGGGACGGGTGACGGTGGTCTCGAAGGTGCCCTGCCCGGCGACGAAGCCGTAGGCGAGGCGCGTGTCGGCGCGCGCCCCGGTCGGGGTCTCGATCCGCACGAACGGGTAGAACGCGCGGGCGCGGCGGCCGAGGTCGGCGCCGCGGACGTAGGCCTCGAGCGACTCGCGCAGGTAGGCGCAGCCCGCCTCGTGGATCTCGCGCACGCGCGCGAGCGCGGCGGCGGGATCGTCGAAGCGCTGCGGCGCGAAGAACGGCGGGGGCATGGACGGCTCCGGAAGGGCGAGGTCGGCTCGATTCTAAGCGGGCCTAGAATCCGACCGAGGAGACCTGCCGATGACCACCACGATCGCCTTCCTGGGCCTGGGCGCGATGGGCGCCCCGATGGCCGCCAACCTCGCCGACGCCGGCTTCGCGCTGCGCGTCTGGAACCGCGGCCCGGCGCGCGCCGAGCCCTTCGCCGCCCGCGGCGCGACCGTGTGCGGGAGCCCGGCCGAGGCCGCCCGCGGCGCCGCGTTCGTCGTGTCGATGGTCGCCGACGACGACGCGGTGCGGGCGGTGATGCTCGCGCCCGACGGCGTCGTCGCCGCGGCCGCGCCCGGCACGGTCCTCGTCGACTGCAGCACGGTGACGCCGGCGATGGCCCGCGAGACGTCCGCCGCGGCGGCCGCGCGCGGCGTGCGCCACCTCGACGCGCCGGTGTCGGGCAGCATCGCGCAGGCGCGCGGTCGCGAGCTCGTCTTCATGGTCGGCGGGCCCGAGGCCGCGTTCGACGCCGCCCGCCCGCTGTTCGACGCGATGGGCCGGATGGCGCGGCGCATGGGCGACTCGGGCGCGGGCGCGACGATCAAGCTGGTCAACAACATGCTGTCGGGCACGATGAACGCGGCGCTCGCCGAGGCGATGTCGGTCGCGCTCGCCGCCGGGCTCGACGCCGAGGCGGTGCGCGAGATCCTCGGCGAGGGCGCGGCCGGCTCCCGCCTGGTGAGGACGAAGATCCCGAAGATGGCCGCGGGCGACTTCGCGCCGCAGTTCCAGCTCGCGCTGATGGACAAGGACCTGCGCTACTTCCTCGGGCTCGCGCAGGAGCTCGACCGGCCGGTGCCGGTCGCGTCGCTGGTGCGCAGCCAGCTGCAGGCGGCGCGCCGGGCCGGGCTCGGCGCGCAGGACGTCTCGGCGATCTACCGCTACTACGCCGACGCGCGCACCGGCCCGGCGAGCGACTGAGGATTCGGGTCGGGCGGCTCGTCCGGCTCCTCCGGGTGCGGGCCGTGCGGCGGCGGCGGATGCTCGGGCGCATCCGGCCGCAGCGGATCGGGACGGTGCGACGGGCGCCCCGCCCCGTGCCGGGCGCGGGCCATCTCAGGACCGCGCGGTGCCGAGCCGGTTGTCGACGCCGGTCACGCCGAGCACCTCGGCGACCCGGGCCTCGATCATCCGGCGCGCGGCGTCGTCGGCCACGTCGCCGCTCAGCGAGACGCGGCCGTCCTCGACGTCGATGCGCACGCGCTCGACGTCGACGTCGCCGAACGACTTCAGCCGCTCGCGCAGCGCGTCGGCGAGCTGGTCGTCGTCGCGCGCCTTCGGCTGCGGCTGCTTCGCGGTGTCCTCGCCGTAGTAGCCGCCGTAGCTGCTCTGGCCGGGGTCGGCGCTGCGGCTCGGCGGATGGCGGGCCGCGTCGTCGGTGGAGTCGGGGCGCGGGCCGCCGGCGGCGGTGCCGGCCGGCTGGGCGGGGGTCGCGCCGCCGGCGGCGACGGACGGATCGACGGGGGGCGTGCTGCTCATCGGGGGCTCCGGTCGGACTGTCGGGACCTCCACCGCGCGGCACGCCGCGTGCCCGCCTCCGCGGGAGGCGGCGCTCACTCGCCGATCAGGTGCGCGTCGACCTCGCGGCGGTGGCCGCGCCGGCGGTGCTCGTACAGCCAGACGCCCTGCCAGGTGCCGAGCCGCGGCGCGCCGCCCGCCACCGGGATCGACAGCGTCACCGCGGTCAGCGCGGCGCGCACGTGCGCCGGCATGTCGTCGGGCCCCTCGTCGACGTGCTCGAACGCCGGATCGCCG
>DASPJX010000384.1:0-6441 GCA_035628395.1 Burkholderiaceae bacterium
CGCAGCGCGTCGAGCGCGTCGTCGGCCGCACGCTGCCGGGCCAGGTGATGAAGGCGGGACCCCGGCTGAAGCTCTCGCCGCTCGAGGCGGCGCGGCGCGCGGTCGGCTGAGCCGGCCCGCGCCTGCGGCTCAGGCGCGCGCCTCGCCGCGGCGGAACCGCGTCGCGCGCGGCCGCGTCGCGCCCTGCGCGCCGATCCGCGCGAGGATCTCGAGCCGGGCCGGATCCTGCGGGTCGTCGGCGAACTTGCGCGCGAAGAACCGGTCGGAGCGCTCCAGGTCGGCCAGGTCGTCGAGGCCGAGCCGTACCGGATGCGAGTCGTCGAACCGGCTGATCCGGTGGTTCGACGACGCGACGGCGAAGCCGGAATTGCCGAGCAGCGTCTGGAAGTAGAACTCGTCGGGGATCAGCACGCGCCGGAAGAAGCGCTGCAGCTCGCCGTCCTCGGGCTGCGCGACGATCCACTCGCAGACCTCGCGCCGTGCGCCCCACCAGGTGCTGCCGACCCAGCAGCCGCGGTCGGGGCCGAACGGATGCGACAGCCCCGGTGCGGTGCCGTCGCGGATGCGGCGCATGCCCTCGAGCGCGAGCCGCGCGGCGGGCGCGTCCTCGCGCCCGGGCGTGGGCAGCGAGAACCCCAGGCCCTTGCGGTCGATCGAGCCCTCGTGCGGTCCCATGTACCAGCGGCGCAGCCGGCGCAGCACGCGGTGCCCGAGCGTGCCCTGCGGCGCGTAGGCGCGGAAGCCGTGGCTCATCAGCGCCACGTCGTCGTCGCCGAGCGCGACCATGTCGACGTGCGCGTCGGCGTCCGAGCGCTCGACGTGCCGCGCGAAGTCCTCGATCGGCCGGATCGGCAGGCACGAGCCCGACAGCAGCTGGAAGTAGCGCCAGTCGGGGTCGGTCAGCGCCTCGCGCAGCAGGCGCAGGATCGCCTCGCACAGCGACCACTCCCCCCAGGCGGTCTCGGCCGGATCGACGATGCGGCGCGCCTCGCCGCGCAACGGCCGCGGTCCGGGTCCCTTCGCATCGTCGTGGTGCACCCACACGCGCGCACCCGGCCCGAGCGCGTCGATCAGCTGACCGACGGACTCCGGGGATTCGCGCGACGAGAGGATGCCGAACGCGAGCGTCATCGAGGGATCCGAGGAAAAATGGGAGGAAGGCCCTCCTCACCTGCAACCGCCGTGCCCGCAGCACGACGGCTCGCTTCGCTCGGCCCCCGCGGCGAAGCTCGAACGGCCCCGGCGGCGGCGCTCAGGCGTGGTAGCCCCCCGCGCGGACCTTGCCGCGGAACACCCAGTACGACCAGAACACGTAGCCCAGGATCACCGGCAGCAGGAACATCGTGCCGACGACGAGGAAGGTCTGCGAGCGCACCGGCGCGGCGGCGTCCCACAGCGTCACGGACGGCGGGACGACGTTCGGCCACAGGCTGATCGCGAGGCCCGCGAACGACAGCGTGAACAGCCCCATCGCGCACGCGAAGGGCGCGACGTCGAGGCCGCGCCGCGTCGGCGCGTCCGCGGCCGCGCGGTCGCCGGCCACCAGCGCGCGCCACGCGAGCAGCGACAGCGAGGCGGTCAGCACCGGCACCGGAGCGAGCCACGCGAGGTTCGGCCACGAGAACCAGCGCTCGGCGATCGCGGGCTGCGACCACGGCGTCCACACGCTGACCATCACGATGAACGCGAGCATGCCGAGCAGCGCGGCGCGCGCGACGCCGCGCGCCCATCGCTGCAGCTCGCCCTCGGTCTTCATCACGAGCCACGTGGCCCCGAGCAGCGAGTAGCCGGCCACCAGCCCGAGCCCCGTCAGCAGCGGGAACCCGCCGATCCAGTCCCAGCTCGTGCCCGCGAACGCGCGGTCGCGCACCGGCAGCCCCTCGACGTACGTGCCGAGCACCGTGCCCTGCGCGAAGGTCGCGAGCAGCGAGCCGAGCCAGAACCCGTTGTCCCAGATCCGGCGGCGCGTGCTCACCTCGCGGAACTCGAACGCGACGCCGCGGAACAGCAGCCCGAGCAGCATCAGCAGGATCGGGAAGTAGACCGCCGGGATCAGGATCGCGAACGCGAGCGGGAACATCGCCATCAGCCCGCCGCCGCCCAGGATCAGCCAGGTCTCGTTGAAGTCCCAGACCGGCGCGACGGTCGCGACCATCGTGTCGCGGTCCTCGGGGGCGCGGCGCAGCGCGAACAGCATGCCGACCCCGAGGTCGAAGCCGTCGAGCAGCACGTACATGAACACCGCCAGCGCGAGGATCGCGGCCCACAGCGGCACCAGATCGATCGACATCGTCGCCTCGCTTCCGTGCGTCGCGCTCAGCGCGGCGCCGCCGCGCCGTCGTCGGGCGGCGGATCGACCGCCGCCGACAGCGGCCTCTTCGGGCGCTCGTCCAGCGTGCCCGCGTCGCCCTTCACGTGGCCGTGCACCGGCATCGCCTGCTTCGGCGGCACCGGACCGGCGCGCACCATCCGGCGCAGCAGCACGAGACCGCCGCCGAAGATCACCAGGTACGCGGTCACGTACGCGGCGAGCGAGAGCGCGACGTCGGCGGTCGCGAGGCTCGGCGTCACCGCGTCTGCGGTGCGCAGGTGGCCGTAGACGACCCAGGGCTGGCGGCCGACCTCCGTGGTGATCCAGCCGGCGATCACCGCGACGAAGCCGAGCGGCAGCGTCCACGACGCGACGCGCAGCCAGGCGCGCGTGGCGAGCAGCCGCCGGCGCCACCACAGCCACAGGCCCGAGGCGACGACCGCGAGCATCGCGAGCCCGATGCCCACCATCACGCGGAACGAGGCGTAGACGATCGCGACCGGCGGGCGGTCCTCGGGCGCCCACTCCTTCAGTCCCTTCACCTCGCCGTTCCAGTCGTGCGTCAGGTACAGGCTGCCGAGCTTCGGTATCGCGATCTCGAACCGGTTGCGCTCGTTCGCCGGGTCGGGAATCGCGAAGAGCGAGGCCGACACGCCGCGCCCGGTCTCCCACAGCCCCTCCATCGCCGCGACCTTCGCCGGCTGGTGCTCGAGCGTGTTCAGCCCGTGCAGGTCGCCCAGCAGGATCTGCGTCGGCACCATCACCCCGAGGAAGGCGAGCGCCATGCGCAGCATCGTCGAGGCGTCCGCCTCGAAGCGCCGCTGCAGCAGGAAGCGCGCCGACACCGCGAGCACGACGAAGCCGGTGGTCACGAGGAACGCGCTCACCGTGTGCGCGAGGCGGAACGGGAAGCTCGGGTTGAACACCACCTGCATCATGTCGGTGGGGATCCAACGGCCGTCGACGATCTCGAAGCCCGCGGGCGTGTGCATCCAGCTGTTGACCGACAGGATCCAGAACGACGACATCAGCGTGCCGAGCGCCACCATCACCGCCGACATGAAGTGCGCCCACGGCGGCACGCGATCGCGCCCGAACAGCAGCACGCCGAGGAACGCCGCCTCGAGGAAGAACGCGGTGACCACCTCGTAGGCCATCAGCCCGCCGACCACCTGCAGCGCGGTGTCGACGTAGCGGCTCCAGTTCGTGCCGAACTGGAAGGGCATCACGATCCCGGAGACCACGCCCATGCCGAACGAGACCGCGAAGATCCGCGTCCAGAATGCGCTGATCCGTCGCCAGCGCTCCGAGCCGGTCCGCCACCACAGGAACTCGAGCGTGGCCACGTAGCACGCGAGCCCGACGGTGAAGGCCGGCAGCAGGATGTGGAAGGCGACGACCCAGAAGAACTGGATGCGCGACAGGAGCAGCGCGTCGATGGGAGGACTCCTCCGGTTCGCTCGGCCGGCAGGCAGCGTTCGCGCCCGCGGCGCGGCGGTCGGTCGGTCGCGCCCAGGCGCGCGCGCGTGGGCGCGACCCTTGCCTGTCCGGCGGGGACCATGGACACCCACGAACCCACGACCGGTTTCCTCGCGCACGCGGTGCCCGAGACCCCGCCGCCGGGCCGCGACACCGTTCCGACCGGCGTGCCGGCGGAGCGGCCGGTGCCGCCCGCGGGCCCGGACGCCGCGCCCGGCTCGGCCCCGGACGAGTCGCCGATGCCCGGGCTGCCGCCCGAGATCGGCCCCGGGTCGACCCCGGCCGAGGTGCCGATCACCGGACCGCTCGGCTGAGCGGGCGGGACGCCGCGGCGCGCCGCCTATACTCGGGCGGATGGATCCCGCGACGCTCGCCCGGATGCTGCGCACGCGCCTCGTCGCGAGCCCGCGACCCGGCGCGTGGCTCGCGCTCGTCGTGCGCGCGTGGGACGCCGACGAGCGCGGCCCCGCGCACTGGCTGGTCGCGGCCTGGGCACCCGGCCCGACCGGCCTGATCCCCCGCCTGCCCGAGTTCGCGGCGATCGCCTCGCCCGATCGCGACCGCGCGCTCGCCGAGCTGTTCGCGCACCTGCCGGACGGCGTCGTCGCCCACCCGGTGTCGACCCCGCACGTCGACGCCGCGCTCGTCGCCGAGATCGTGCTCGCCGTCGACCGCCATCTCGCGCCCGCGCAGCGCGACGCGCTCGCCGGCTTCGTCGCCGCCTGCCGCGACGCCGACCTCGCTGCGATCCGCGCGCGCTACACCGACCGCGAGCCGGGCTTCGAGCGGCTCGTGCGCGGCGTGCTCGACGGCGACGCCGACGCGCGCTGATGCGCGTCGCCGGCGTCGACTTCACGAGCGCGCCGCGGCCGCGCAAGCCGATCACCGTCGCGCTCGCCGACGCGCCGTCCGCGGGCGACGCGACGCTGCGGCTCGCCCGGATCGACGCGCTCGCCGACTTCGCGTCGTTCGAGGCGTGGCTGCGCGAGCCGGGACCGTGGGTCGCGGCCTTCGACTTCCCGTTCGGGTTCGCGCGCGACTTCGTCGCGGCGCAGGGCTGGCCGCTCGACGGCCCGGACGCGTGGGCGGGGATCGTCGGGCGGGTGGCCGCGCTGACGCGCGCCGAGCTCGTCGGGCGCTGCCGCGCCTGGTGCGACGCGCGGCCGGTCGGCGACAAGTTCGCGCACCGCGCCTGCGACGCGACCGCGGGCAGCAGCGCGTCGATGAAGTGGGTCAATCCGCCGGTCGCGCTGATGCTGCACGCGGGCGCGCCGAGACTGCTCGCCGCCGGGGTCACGCTGCCCGGCCTGCACGAGCGGGGCACCGACCCGGCGCGCGTCGCGCTCGAGGGCTATCCGGGGCTGCCCGCCCGCGCGGTGCTCGGGCGCGCCTCGTACAAGAGCGACGACCCGAGGCACCGCGACTGCGACGCGCGCCGCGCCGGGCGCGAGCGGCTGGTCGCCGCGCTCGAGGCGGGCGCGCATCCGTTCGGGCTGCGCGTCGACTTCGGCGCCGAGCGCGCGCGCTGCGTCGAGGAGCCGGGCGCCGACCGGCTCGACGCCGTGCTGTGCATGGTGCAGGCCGCATGGGCCCGGGAGCGCCGCGACGCGCACTGGGGGCTGCCGGTGCGCGAGGACCGGATCGAGGGCTGGATCGTCGGCGCGTAGCCCGTCCGGCGCGTCGGGCGATCGCGAGGTCGCGGCGCCGATCCCGCTACGATCCTGCCATGCCGTCGTTTCCCAGGCCGCGGCCGCTGCCGCGCCGGTCCCGCGCCGCGCCCGCTCCCGCCGTCGCCGACGGCGCCGACGGCGTCGTCCCGCCGGGCGTCCGCGGCGCGCGACCCGGCGCGCCGCGCGCCGCCGCGGCCGAGGTCGGGCCGCCGACCGACGCGGCCGGCTGGTTCGCGCGCCGCGGCTGGACGCCGTTCGACTTCCAGCGCGAGGTGTGGGCGGCGGTCGCGCGCGGCGAATCGGGGCTGCTGCACGCGACGACCGGGGCGGGCAAGACCTACGCGGTCTGGTTCGCCGCGCTGGCGGCGACGCTCGCCGCGCGCGCCGACGCGTCCGCCGGGCGCGACGCCCGCTGGGACGGACCGGGACCGAAGCTGCTGTGGATCACGCCGATGCGCGCGCTCGCGGTCGACACCGCGCGCGCGCTCGCCGAGCCGCTGCCCGAGCTCGGCCTCGACTGGCAGGTGGGCCTGCGCACCGGCGACACCGGCTCGGCCGAGCGCGCCCGCCAGGAGCGGCGCCCGCCGCACGCGCTCGTCACCACCCCCGAGAGCCTGTCGCTGATGCTGTCGCGCGCCGACTCGCCCGAGCGGCTCGGCCGCGTCGCGATGGTCGTCGTCGACGAGTGGCACGAGCTGGTCGGGAGCAAGCGCGGCGTGCAGGTGCAGCTCGCGCTCGCGCGGCTGCGACGGCTGCGGCCCGGGCTCGTCGTCTGGGGCGTGTCGGCGACGCTCGGCAACCTCGCGCACGCGATGGACGTGCTGCTCGCGCGTCCGGGCGGCACGCTCGTGCAGGGCCGCCAGCCGAAGTCGCTGGTGGTCGACACGCTGCTGCCCGCCTCGACCGAGCGCTTCCCGTGGGGCGGGCACCTCGGCACGCGGATGCTCGCGCCGGTGGTCGCCGAGCTAGACGGCTGCGCGA
>DASPJX010000385.1:0-2234 GCA_035628395.1 Burkholderiaceae bacterium
GACCCGCCGCGGCGAACGGCGCGGCCGAGCCGGGCGGCCCAGGCGCCGACGCGCCCGAAGGCGCGCCGCGGGCGCCGCGCGAGCGCCGCGCCCCGGCCATCCGGACCGAGGCGGGCGGCGAGCGCGGGGCCGACGCCGGCGCCGCGACCGAGGCGACCGAGGCGACCGAGGGCGGTGCCCCCGAAGGCGGCGAGCGCCGGGTCTCGAGCGGGCCGCCGCCCGAGGGCGGCGAGCGCCGCGGCGGCAAGGGCCTGCGCGGCCGGGGCAACCGCCGTCGCGGCGGGCGGTCCGGGCGCGGCGACGCGCCGTCCGCCGAGCGCGAGCCCGGCGAGGCGCGCGAGGCGATCGCGCCCGAGGCGCCGGTCGATCCCGAGCAGGCGATCCCGGTCTTCTCGCGGCAGGCCCGCGTCGGCGTCGACGCGAACGATCCGCGCCGCCGGGCCGGCGGACGCGCCGCGCCGCGGGCGCGGGTGCCGGACGACGACGCGCCCAAGCTGCACAAGCTGCTCGCCGACGCCGGCATCGGCTCGCGCCGCGACATGGAGGAGCTGATCATGGCGGGCCGCGTGTCGGTCAACGGCCAGCCCGCGTACGTGGGGCAGCGGATCGGCCCGACCGACCAGGTGCGCGTCAACGGCCGGCCGCTGAACCGGCGCGTCCACAAGCAGCAGGCGGCGAAGGTGCTGCTGTACCACAAGCAGCCGGGCGAGATCTGCAGCCGCGACGATCCGGGCCAGCGCTCGACGGTGTTCGAGCGGCTGCCCCGCCTGAAGGGCGCGCGCTGGGTCGCGGTCGGTCGGCTCGACTTCAACACCGAGGGGCTGCTGGTCTTCACGACCTCCGGCGACCTCGCGAACAAGCTCATGCATCCGCGCTACGGCTGGGAGCGCGAGTACGCGGTCCGCATCCTCGGGCGCATCGACGACGAGAAGCGCGAGAAGCTTCTCGCCGGCGTGCAGCTCGAGGACGGCCCGGCGTCGTTCTCCGCGCTCGAGGACGTCGGCGGCGACGGCGCGAACCACTGGTACCGGGTCGTGATCGCCGAGGGCCGCAACCGCGAGGTGCGGCGGATCCTCGAGGCGGTCGGGCTCACGGTCTCGAGGCTCGTGCGCATCCGCTTCGGCCCGATCGGCCTGCCGCGCGGGCTCGCGCGCGGCCGCTGGGTCGAGCTGCCCGAGCAGGACGTGGGCACGCTCGCGTCGGTGCTGAAGCAGGTCGCCCGCGACGTGCCCGGCGAGGGCCGTCCCGGCGGCCGCGACGCCGCGGCGCGCGACGAGGACGACGACTCGGACGACGACGCGCCCGAGCGCGACGACGCGCCGCCGGGGCCGGGCAACGAGGCGATCGCCGCCTCGCCGCGCGACGACGACGACGACTTCGACGACGAGGACGACCGCCAGCCGCCGTTCCCGCTCGAGGCGGAGGAGGGTGGCGGGCGCCGCGGGCGCGGCGGGGTCGATCGCGACGACGACGACTGGCAGCCGACCTCGGCCGACGCCCACCAGTCGGGCATCCTGCGCGCGGTCCGCAAGCACGGCCGCGACCAGCGCTTCGGCGCGGGCGCGGGCTTCGGCCAGCCGCAGCTGCCGGGCGCGCCGCGGCCCGCCGGGCAGGTCCGGCGCGGCAAGCGTCGCGGCGGACCCGGCGGCCCGCCGGCGCGCGTCGGCGTGGTCGGCGGCTACGAGGCCGCGTCCACCTTCCCGTCGGGCTTCGGCGCCGGCAACGCGCGTGCCGGCGGCAACCGGGCCGGCGGCGGTCGCACCGGCGGCAACCGCGGCGGCCAGGGCGGCAACCGCGGCCCCGGCGGCGGGCAGGGCGCGCCGCGCGGGCCGCGCGGCGGCGGCGGTGGCGGTGGTGGCGGTGGCGGTGGCGGTGGCAACCGCGGCGGCCGGCGCCGCGGTCCGGCCGGCGGCTGAGCCCGACGGCGTCCGGAGTCGGCTGCGTCTCGGGAGCCGACTCCGGAGCCGGCTGCGTCTCCGGGTCCGGCTGCGACTCCGGCCCACGGCGACTCCGGCCCGCGGCGTCTCCCGAGCCCGCGGCGTTCACACGGCGCCGGCGGCGTCCAGGGCCGGGCGTCCGAGGCCCCGCGGCGTCCACGGCCCGGCGGGATCCCTCGGGAGCCCGCCCGACGCCGACCGGGGCCGCGCCCGCCCGCTCCCCGATCGCGGTCCGGCGAGCGCCGCCGGACGCCGCGTCCCGCCCGCGCCGCGGCCGCGTCGCCGAGCGGCCGGGGC
>DASPJX010000386.1:0-8936 GCA_035628395.1 Burkholderiaceae bacterium
CGGACCTCGGGCGTGGCGGGCGTCGGGCGGCCGCCGGCCCGCGGCGCCCGGACGGCGGTGGCGCTACGATGGCACGGATCCCCATGCCGCGGAGCGGATCGATGTCGTTGCCGCTGATCGTCAAGTACCTCGTCACCGCCGCGCTCGTCGTGCTGGTGTCCGAACTGGCGCGCCGCAGCGACCGCGCGGGCGCGCTCGTCGCGGCCCTGCCTCTGGTGAGCGTGCTCACGCTGGTCTGGCTGCACGTCGAGGCGCAGCCCGCGGAGAAGCTGGCGAACCATGCGTGGTTCACGTTCTGGTACGTGCTGCCGACGCTGCCGATGTTCCTGTTCTTCCCGCCGCTGCTGTCGCGACTGGGTTTCTGGCCGACGCTGGGGGTCTGCGCCGGAGCGACCGCGGGCTGCTTCTGGCTGATCGTCGGCGCGCTGCGGCGCTGCGGGGTCGAGCTCCTGCCCTGACGGCCTCCGGCATCGGGCCGGGCCGCGGGTGCTGCGCTACACTCGTCCGGACCCCCCGCCCGAGCCGTCGCGATGCGCCAGGATCCCCGCTTCCCGACGCTCCACATCCTCGACCACCCGCTGATCCAGCACAAGCTGTCGCACATGCGGGACCGGACGACCTCGACGCGGACGTTCCGGCAGCTGCTGCGCGAGCTGACGCTGCTGATGGGCTACGAGATCACCCGCGACCTGCCGATGACGACGCAGCCGATCGAGACGCCGCTGTGCCCGATGGACGCGCCGGTGATCGCCGGCAAGAAGATCGCGGTCGTGCCGGTGCTGCGCGTCGGCCTCGGCATGGCCGAGGGACTGATGGAGCTGATCCCGTCGGCGCGCCAGGGGCACGTGGGGCTGTACCGCGGCGAGGACAACCGACCGGTCGAGTACTACGTGCGGCTGCCCGAGATCGAGGGACGCACCTTCATCGTCTGCGACCCGATGCTCGCCACCGGGCACTCGGGCGCGCACGCGGTGCAGTCGCTGCTCGACCGCGGCGTGCCGCCGCAGCAGGTGCGCTTCCTCGCGCTGGTGGCCGCGCCCGAGGGCGTCGCGGAGTTCGCGCGCCGCCATCCGGCGGTCCGCGTCTACGTCGCCTCGCTCGACTCGCACCTCGACGCGAACGCGTACATCGTGCCGGGCCTCGGCGACGCGGGCGACCGCATCTTCGGCACCAAGCACTGAGCCGCGTCAGGGCATGTACTGCCCGCCGTTGACCTCGAGGACCTGTCCGGTCACGTAGCCGGACAGCCGCTCCGACGCGAAGTACACGAACGCGCCGACGCACTCGTCGGCCTCGCCGAGCCGCGCCATCGGGATCGACTGGCGCATCGACTCGAGCTGGGCGAGCGTCGAGAACTTGTCGTGGAACGGCGTGGCGATGACGCCCGGCGAGACCGCGTTGACGCGGATCCGGTCCTTCGCCAGCTCCTTCGCGAGCCCGTGCGTCGCGGTGCTGATGAACCCCTTCGAGCCGGCGTAGACCGAGGCGCCCGGGCCGCCGCCGTGGCGGGCCGCGACCGAGGTCACGAAGATCACGTTGCCGCCGCCCTGCGCGCGCATCGCCGGCACCGCCGCCGAGGTGGCCGCGAACGCCGAGCGCACGTTGACGTCGATCACCTCGTCGAACAGCGCGTCGTCGAACTGCTCGATCGGCACGCGCCGGATCAGCGCGCCCGCGTTGTTGACCAGCACGTCGATGCGGCCGAAGCGCGCGAGCGCGTCGGCGACGAGCTGCCGCATCGCCGCGCTCGATCGCGCGTCGGCGCGCAGCGCCTCCGCCTCCGAGCCCGCCGCGCGGATGTCGTCGACCACCGCCCGCGCGGCGTCGCCGCTGTTCAGGTAGTGGACGGCCACGCGCATGCCGAGCCGGCCGAACTCGCGCGCCACCGCCGCGCCGATGCCGGTCGAGGCGCCGGTGACCAGCGCGACGCGGCCCTTCAGATCATCCATGGACGGTCACCTCGGCCCGGGACGGGCTCCTGAACGAACGCACCAGCCACCACGCCCAGATCCCGAGCGTGACCGCGCCCAGCACGCCGGCGATCGGGCGCTCGAAGAACGCGGTCACCCGGCCGTCGGCCTTGATCAGGGAGCTGAAGAAGTGCTCCTCGAGCATCGTGCCGAGCACCACGCCGAGGATCGTCGGCGCGACCGGGAAGCCCCAGCGCTCCATGAAGAACGCGACGACGCCGGCGACGAGCATCACGAGCACGCCGAACAGCGTGTTGTTGATCGCGAAGCTGCCGACGATGCAGAACAGCAGGATGATCGGCATCAGCACCTCGCCGGGGATCCGCAGCAGCTGCTTGGCCGCCTTGATCGCGAACCAGCCGAACGGCAGCATCAGCAGCTGCGCGAGGATGAAGACGATGAACACCGCGTAGATGTTCTGCGGGTTGTCGACGAAGAGCGTCGGGCCCGGGTTCATGTTCTTCAGGTACAGCACGCCGATCGCGATCGCGGTGATCGAGTCGCCCGGGATGCCGAACACCAGCGCCGGGATCCAGGCGCCGCCCAGCGCCGAGTTGTTGGCGGCGCCCGACTCGACGATGCCCTCGACGTGCCCGGTGCCGAACTTCTCGGGCTCCTTCGAGAACCGCTTCGACACGCCGTACGACATCCAGGCGGCGATGTCGGCGCCGGCGCCGGGCAGCGCGCCGACCGCGGTGCCGAGCGCCGAGCCCCGCAGCAGCTGCAGCGGATACTTGCGGATCAGCCCCCACATGCCGGCGAACACGTTGCCGAAGGGCCGGTCGGTGCCGAGCACCGGACGCTCGACGCTGGTCGCGTAGCGCAGCACCTCGGAGATCGCGAACATGCCGATCATCAGCGGGATCAGGGGGATGCCGCCGGTGAGGTCGGCGTTGCCGAAGGTGTAGCGCGGGAAGGCCGCCGGGTTCTCGAGGCCGACCGTCGCCACCAGCAGCCCGAGCAGCAGCGACACCGTGCCCTTCAGCGGATCGGTGCCGGCGATGAACACCGCGCAGGTGAAGCCGAGCATCACCAGCCAGAAGTACTCGAACGAGCTGAACTTCAGCGCGATCTCGGCGAGCATCGGCGCGGCGACGATCAGCACCAGCGTGCCGAAGATGCCGCCGAGCACCGAGAACACCAGCCCGGAGCCGAGCGCGATCTCCGCCTTGCCCTGCCGCGTCAGCAGGTACGCCTCGTCGGTGTAGGCCGCCGACGCGGGCGTGCCGGGCATCCGCAGCAGCGCGCTCGGGATGTCGCCGGCGAAGATCGCCATCGCGGTCGCGGTGACGATCGCGGCCACCGCGGGGACGGGCGGCATGAAGAAGGTCACCGGCACGAGCAGCGCGGTGGCCATCGTCGCCGTCAGGCCCGGTATCGCGCCGACGAACAGCCCGTACAGCGCCGACGCGACGATCACCGTCAGCACGTACGGCTGGAACACCAGCCCGAAGGCCGCGACGATCGGATCCATGGGCGTCCTCGACCGCGGAGGGACGGGTCAGTAGAGGGGAGGCAGCGGACCCCAGGGCAGGGGCACCTTGAGGAGCTTGTAGAACGCGACGTGCACCGCGATCGAGGCCCCGATCGCCCACGCCGCCGCCTTCGGCGGCGACACGCGCAGCGACGCGAAGGCGACCATCAGCGCGAGCGGCGCGGCCACCGGATAGCCGAGCGGGTCGGAGGCGAGCAGGTACAGCACGATCGCGGCGACGATGCCGAAGGCCGGGGCGATGCGCTCGGCGTCGCGCGGCTCGTCCTCGCCGTAGTGCCGCCCCGGCCGGCTGCGCAGCACGAGCAGCAGGCCGCAGGCGAGCAGGGCGGCGCCGACGAAGCCGGGCAGCGTCGAGGCGCCGAGCTTCTGGCCCGGCACGTTCGGGAACGAGCGCGAGGTCCAGAGCACCGCGACCGCGAGCGCCGCGATCGCGACGCCCACCCGCCGGTCGACGGTGCGAAGCGGCGTCGGGCCGCTCACTTGGCGATGCCGACCGCGGTCATCACCTGCTTCATGTCGGCGTCGCCGCGCGCCATGAAGCGGCCGAACTCCTCGCCGTTGCCCCAGAGGACGCCGAAGCCGCGCTGCGACATGAAGTCCTTGAACTCCTTGCTGTCCCAGACCTTCTTCAGCGAGGTCTCGAGGCGCGTGCGGACGTCGGCGGGCAGGCCGCGCGGCGCCGCGATGCCGCGCCACGCGCCGGTCGCCCAGCCCGAGCCGGTCGCCTCCTTCAGCGTCGGCACGTTCGGGAACAGGTCGGCGCGCTTGGGGTCCATCACCGCGAGCGAGCGCACCTTGCCGGCGTCGATCAGCGAGCGCGCCTCGGGCAGCGAGCAGGGCACGAACTCGACCCCGCCCGCGACCAGGTCCTGCAGTCCGGGCGCCGCGCCGTTGGACGGCACCCAGGGCACGCTCGCCGGGTCGATCTTCATGTCGGCGAGCATGCCCGCGAGCGCCAGGTGCCAGATGCCGCCCTGGCCGGTGCCGGAGGCCTTGAACTTGCCGGGGTTGGCCTTGATCGCGGCGATCACGTCGTTCATCGACTTGTACGACGAGTCGGCGCGGACCTGGAAGCCGGCCGGATCGAGGTTCATCAGCGCGATCGGCGTGAAGCTGGCGTGCGTGAGCTCGGTCAGCTTCTGGTGATGCATCATCGTGATCTCGACGGTGATCATCCCGATCGTGTAGCCGTCGGGCGCCGCCGAGGCGATCGCCTGGTGGCCGACGACGCCGGAGCCACCGGTTCGGTTGACGACGTTGACCGGCTGGCCCAGCTCCTTCTCGAGCAGCGAGCCGACGATGCGCGCGGTGGCGTCGGTGCCGCCGCCCGCGCCCCAGGGCACGATCAGCGTGATCGGTCGGGCGGGCCAGGCCTGCGCCCAGGCGGAGGCCGATGCGGCGGCGAGCGCGACGCCGACGGCCGCGGTCTTGACGATGCGGGCGATGTTCCGGATCACGGGGGTGTCTCCTCTCGGTGCGCGCCCGCGTGGTCGCCGGCGTCGGTGTGGGTCGTCCGATTCTGGGCGGCGCCGGCGGGAGGGTCAAGCCGGCGGTCCGCCGGCGCGGCCCCCTCGCTCGTGTGGGCGCGCGTCGCGCGCCGCCACGGCCCGGTGTACGATCGCCGTGTCCGCGCGGCCGACGCCGCCGCGCCCCTCCGCCTCGTTGCCCCACCGCGCCGTTGAAAGCTCCGGAAGATCCCAAGAGTCGGCAGTTCCTGCAGCTCAACCGCTACCGGCGCGAGCGCACCGCCGTCCACGTGTACCTGCTGAGCGGCACCCGGTTCACCGGGCGCATCCGCTCGTTCGACGTGCACACCGTGCTGCTCGAGACCCAGCACGGCGAGATGGTCATCTACGGTCACGCGATCAGCACGATCGAGCCGGCGATCGCGCAGCGCGGGCGCCGTCCGCCCGGAGGACCGCCGCGGCGCGAGGGCGGCTTCCGCGGCGAGGGCGGCTTCCGCCGGGACGCGGAGCCGCGCGCGCCGACGGCGCCGCGGGTGTGGGCCGATCGCGACGACGCGCCGCCGGCCCGTCCGCCCGACGAGCCGGACGCGGCCGAGCCGACGCCCGACGAGCCGCGCGCGCCGGCCGCCCCGACGGTCACGATCGTGCGCCGTCGCTCCCGCCTCGTGCCGCCGCGCGACTGAAGCTCCCGATCCGAAGCGCGATCGCGGTGGCGAGCGTCGCGACGCCGGCCGCCGTCGCGAACGCGGCCGAGAACGCGCGCTCGAGCGCGCGCGGGTCGGCCTCGGTGATCGCGCCGCCGCCGGCGCCGGCGAGCACCATCGAGGTGAGCACCGCGATCCCGATCACGCCGCCGAGCGAGCGGAAGAACGCGACCACGCCGGTCACGACGCCCACCATCGCCGGGCCGACCGACATCTGGGCGGCCACCAGCACCGAGGGCAGCGTCATGCCGACGCCCGCGCCGAGCGGCAGCATCAGCGCGGTGATGCCGGACGACGCGGTCGGCCGGACCCAGGCGAGCCCGGCCAGCCCGAGCGCGGCGAGCGCGCAGCCGCAGGCGACCAGCGCGCCGAGGTGCGGGGTGCGCAGCATCGCGCGGCCCGCGGCGAGCGCGCCGGCGGGCACGGCGAGCGTCAGCGCGACCAGCCGGCGCGCGACCTCGTCGGTGCGAGCGTTCCCGACGGTCTGCATCCACAGCGGCAGCAGCACCGTGCAGCCGACCAGCACGAAGAAGCAGCACACGTTGACCAGGCAGCACGCGCGGATGCGCCGGTCGCGGAACAGCACCAGCGGCACGATCGGCTCGGGGGCGTCGACCTCGCGCCAGGCCCAGGCGGCGAGCAGCGCCGCGCCGAGCGCCCCGAGGGCGAGCGTCGACGCGCCGAGCCAGCCCGCGCCCTGGCCGACGCGCGTCAGCGCGATCAGCACCGTGCCGATGCCGGCGGTGAGCAGCGCGGCCCCCCAGCCGTCGATCCGGCCGGCGCGCACGGCGCGCCGCGAGGGCGGGATCGCCGTCATCAGCGCCCACAGCGCCAGCGCGGCGAGGGGCAGGTTGATCCAGAACACCGCGCGCCACGACAGGTGCTCGGTCAGGTAGCCGCCGGCGAGCGGCGCGGCGAGCGCCGCGCAGGCGAACACCCCCGAGAAGTAGCCCTGCCAGCGCGCCCGCTCGGGGCCGGAGATGAAGTCGGCGGCCGCGGCCTGCGACAGCGCGAACAGCGTGCCGCTGCCCAGCCCCTGCAGCACGCGCGCCGCGATCAGCATCGGCATCGACACCGACAGCGCGGCGAGCGTCGAGCCCGCCATCGACACCGACAGCGCGAGCGCCAGCATCCGCCGCCGGCCGTGCAGGTCGGAGAGCTTGCCGTAGAGCGGCGTGGCGACGGTGCCGGCGACCAGGTAGCCCGACATCACCCACGCGATCAGCGTCAGGTCGCCGAGCGCGTGGCCGATCGTCAGCAGCGCGACCGAGACGATCGACTGGTCGATCGCGCCGAGGAAGATCGCCGGCATCAGCGCCAGCACGCGGCGGCGCACCTGCGCGGCCGCGAGCGGCGCAGGCGCGTCGGACACCCGTCAGGCGCCGAGGATCTGGCCGCCGTCGACGGCGAGGGTCTGCCCGGTCACCCAGCGGGCGGCGTCCGACGCGAGGAAGAGGGCCACGTCGGCCACCTCCTCGACGGTGCCGAGCCGCCCGAACGGGATGCTCGCGACGATCCGCTCGTAGAGCTTCGGGTCGGAGCGCCTGCGCTGGTCCCAGACCCCGCCGGGGAACTCGATCGAGCCCGGCGCGATGCTGTTGACGCGGATGCCCTTCCTCGACCACATCGCCGCCTGGCTCGCGGTGTAGTGGACCACCGCCGCCTTCGCGGCCCCGTAGGCGGGCGTGCGGGTCGACGGGCGCAGCGCGGAGATCGACGACAGGTTGATCACGCTCGGCGAGACGCCGCGCTCGAGCCAGGGCAGCGCCGCGCGGCTCGCGCGCACCACCGCCTGCACGTCGACGCCGAGGCTGGTCGCCCAGCCGTCCTCGGTGTCGCCGGCGCCGAAGCCCGACGCGTTGTTGACGAGCACGTCGATGCCGCCGAGCGCGGTCGCGGCCGCCTCGACCCACGCGCGGATCCGCGCGTCGTCGGCGAGGTCGCAGACCTGCGCGTGCGCGGTGCCGGCACCGGCCGCGGCGATCTCGCGCCGCGCCTCCTCGAGGGCGTCGGCGCCGCGCGCGCAGATCGACACCGAGGCGCCCGCACGGGCGAAGGCGAGCGCGATGCCGCGGCCGATGCCGCGGCTGCCGCCGGCGACGAGCACGCGGCGGCCGGAGAAGTCGTGGGAGACGGTCATGGACGGATCAGAAGAAGGCCTGGATGCCGGTCTGTGCGCGCCCGAGGATGAGCGCATGGATGTCGTGCGTGCCCTCGTAGGTGTTGACCACCTCCAGGTTCACCAGGTGGCGCGCCACGCCGTACTCGGCCGAGATGCCGTTGCCGCCCATCATGTCGCGCGCCTGGCGGGCGACGTCGAGCGCCTTGCCGCAGCTGTTGCGCTTCATGATCGAGGTGATCTCCACCGCCGCGCTGCCCTCGTCCTTCATGCGCCCGAGCCGCAGACAGCCCTGCAGCCCGAGCGTGATCTCGGTCTGCATGTCGGCGAGCTTCTTCTGCACGAGCTGGTTGGCCGCGAGCGGGCGGCCGAACTGCTTGCGGTCGAGCACGTACTGGCGCGCCCGGAACCAGCAGTCCTCGGCCGCCCCGAGCGCGCCCCAGGCGATGCCGTAGCGCGCGCTGTTGAGGCACGTGAACGGGCCCTTCAGTCCCTCGACCCCCGGCAGCAGCGCCTCGTCGGGGGCGAACACCTCGTCCATCACGATCTCGCCCGTGATCGAGGCTCTGAGCCCCACCTTGCCCTGGATCTTCGGGGCGCTCAGCCCCTTCATGCCACGCTCGAGCACGAAGCCCTTGATGCGCCCGTCGAAGTCGCCGCCCTGGCACTTGGCCCAGACCACGAACACGTCGGCGATCGGCGAGTTCGAGATCCACATCTTGGCGCCCGTCAGCAGCCAGCCGCCGTCGACGCGCTTCGCGCGCGTCTCCATGCTGCCCGGATCCGAGCCGTGGTTCGGCTCGGTCAGCCCGAAGCAGCCGATCCACTCGCCCGAGGCGAGGCGGGGCAGGTAGCGGCGGCGCTGCGCCTCGGTGCCGAACTCGAAGATCGGCAGCATCACCAGCGAGCTCTGCACGCTCATCATCGAGCGGTAGCCCGAGTCGACGCGCTCGATCTCGCGCGCGATCAGCCCGTAGGCGACGTAGCCCAGCCCCGGGCCGCCGTAGTCGGTCGGGATCGTCGGGCCGAGCAAGCCCAGCTCGCCCATCTCGCGAAAGATCTCGACGTCGGTGCGCTCCTCGAGAAAGGCCGAGGTCACCCGCGGCGCCAGCCGATCCTGGCAGTACTGGGCCGCGGCCTCGCGCACCATGCGCTCGTCGTCCGAGAGCTGCGCGTCGAGCA
>DASPJX010000387.1:0-2906 GCA_035628395.1 Burkholderiaceae bacterium
CGCGGATCGCGGAAAGCGAGGACGAGGACCCGCTGATCCGCATCGAGTCGCGCGAGATCAGGGCCCTGCGCCGCGCCGGCGGCGTGATCTGGTTCGACTTCGCGACGCTGTGCGGCGGCCCGCGCTCGCAGCTCGACTACCTCGAGATCGCGACCCGCTTCCACACGGTGATCCTCTCCGACGTGCCGGCGATGAGCGCCTCGATGTCGTCGGAGGCGCGCCGCTTCACCTGGCTCGTCGACGTGTTCTACGACCAGAAGGTCAAGCTGCTGATCTCCGCCGAGTGCCCGCCCGAGGCGCTCTACACGAGCGGCGCGATGGCGCACGAGTTCCCGCGCACGGTGAGCCGCCTCGTCGAGATGCAGTCGCGCGAGTACCTCGAGGCGCCGCGCCGCGGCGTCGCCGAGTCGCTGTCCTGAGCGCGCGGCCCCCGCGCCGCCGGGCCCCGCGGGAGGCCGTGCGACAATCGGCCGCGACGGAGGACTGCCCGTGGATCCGGAATCCGAGGTGGCTCGCACATCCGAGGTGACTCGCGCATCCGAGGTGGCTCGCGCTTTTGTTGAGCTCGGCGCATGGGTGGAAGCCCGAGCGTCCGGGGACGCCCGAGCGTCTCGCCCGCGCGGTCCGGACGCCCGCGCGACGTCCGCGACGAGGGCGGCCTCGCCCACGCTGCGCGCGCTCGCCGCGGCGGCGTTCGCGCTCGCGACGGCGGCCGCCGCGGGCCCGGCGCTCGCCGAGGGCGGCGACGTCGAGACGTCTCCGCCGCCGTCGGTCGCCGCGCGGATCGAGCGCGTCGAGCCGGGCGCGCTGCTGCCGGGGCTGCGCACCGACGTGCCGATGGACGCCGACACCGCGCGCGGCGCGCTGCGCTCGGTGAGGTCGCTGCGCCCCGAGGTCGAGGACGCGCTGGTGCGCGAGAAGATCGCCTGCTACCGCCGCTTCCTCGTCAACGGGTGCCTCGCCGACGTCGCGCGTCGCGAGCGGCTCGCGGGCGACCGGCTCGACGGCATCGAGGTCGCCGCGAACCAGGCGCTCCGCGAGGAGGCCGCGCTGGAGCTGAACCGGCGCGCCGCCGAGGCGCTCGCGCGGCGGGACGCGGACGCCGACGCCGAGGCGGCGCGGCGCGAGGAGAACCGGCGGACGTTCGAGGCCCGCCGCGCCGCGACCGCGGCCGAGACGGCCGCGCGCGAGCGCGACGCGGCGGCGCTGGCCGCCCGCGAGGCGGCCAACCGGGGCGAGCGCGAGCGCCGGCGGGCGGAGAACGCGGCCCGGCGCGAGGAGGCCGCCCGCCGCGCGCGCGAGGACGCTCCGAACGCGGCGGCGCGCGCCCGCGAGATCGAGGAGAACCGGCGGCTGGCCGCGGAGCGGGCTGAACGCGAGCGCGAGGCGGCCCGCGAGCGGCGCGAGGCGGCCGAGCGCCGGGCGGCCGAGCAGGCCGAGGCCGAGCGGCGCCGCCAGGAGCGCGGACCCCGCGCGGGTCCGGGCACCGCGCCGGCCGCGCCGGCCGCGCCGCCGCGCTGATCGACGGCGTCGGGCGCGGCTGGATCCGGGGCGGGGCGCGGCTTATCATTCGGGGCTTCGCCCCCGAGCGGCCGACTCCGGCCGAATCCCCCGTTCCCACCCCCGACCGATGCGAGACGCGGAATCCCTGAAGCGACGGATCGCGGAGCTGCAGCTCGAGCATCGCAGCCTCGACCTCGAGATCGTCTCGCTGATCGACGGCGCGACGCCCGACGAGCTGCAGGTCCGCCGGCTGAAGAAGCGCAAGCTGCAGCTGAAGGACACGATCGCGCTGCTGCAGATGCAGCTGACGCCGGACATGCCGGCATGAGCCCCGCCGCGTGACCGACGACGATCACGGTTTTCCCGACGCCGACCCCGACCTCCTGCGTGCCGCGACCGCCGCGCTCGGCGAGGGCGGCGCGCTGTCGCGCGCGCTGCCGGGGTTCCGCCCGCGCGCCGGCCAGCAGGCGCTCGCCCGCAGCGTCGGCGCCGCCGTCTCCACCCGCGGCGCGCTGGTCGCCGAGGCGGGCACCGGCACCGGCAAGACCTTCGCGTACCTGGTGCCGCTGCTCCTCGCCGGCGGCAAGGTGCTGGTCTCGACCGGCACGCGCCACCTGCAGGACCAGCTGCACGGCCGCGACCTGCCGGCGGTGCGCGCGGCGCTCGGTCTCGACGTGCGCACCGCGCTGCTGAAGGGGCGCGCCAACTACGTCTGCCACCACCATCTCGAGCGTCACCTCGTCGACGGCCGCTTCCCGGACCCGCAGACGCCCGCGCGGCTGCGGCGGATCCGGATCTTCGCGCAGACCAGCGAGGACGGCGACCGGGCCGGCTGCGCCGACCTGTCCGAGGACGATCCCGCCTGGGCGTACGCGACCTCGACGCGCGAGAACTGCCTCGGGCAGGACTGCCCGGACCTGAAGCGCTGCTTCGTGTTCCGGGCGCGGCGCGAGGCGCTCGCCGCCGACGTGGTCGTGGTCAACCACCACCTGTTCTGCGCCGACGTCGCGTTGCGCGACGAGTCGATCGCGGAGCTGCTGCCGACCGCCGACGCCGTGGTGTTCGACGAGGCGCACCAGCTGCCCGACGCGGCGACCGAGTTCTTCGGCGAGGCGATCTCGACGCGGCAGGTCGTCGATCTCGCGCGCGACCTGGTCCGCGCGGGCCTGGTGGGCGCACCCGACGGCGCCGACTGGCGCTCGCTCGCCGACCGCGTCGAGCGCGCCGGCCGCGAGCTGCGGCTCGCGCTCGAGCCCGACGCCGGCGCGCGCGCGATCGCGCCGCGCGGCGCCGCGCGCGGTGCGCCGGCGCGCCGCTGGAAGCCGGCGCGGCCATCCGCGCCGTCACGACCGAGACCCACTGCCGCCTCTCGGCCCGGCCTGCCGACGACGTCGGCCTCTACC
>DASPJX010000388.1:0-2365 GCA_035628395.1 Burkholderiaceae bacterium
GGCCGCGTGATCGTGGTCTCGGACGGCGACGGAGCGGGGACGGCAGCGTCTCCCGAGGCGACCCTGGTGTTCGTCGACGCGACCGACCCGTCGGCGCCGCGCACGGCGAGCACGCTGCGCCTGGGCGGACGGCTGACGGCGGCGCGGATCGCCGACGGCCGGATCTGGACCGTCGTGCGCAACCGGCCGGCCGTCGAGGGGTTCGACCGGCGATGGCTGGATCCGGCGGCCAACGACCGTTGGCTCGCGGGGCTGACCGCCGACGCGGTGCTGCCGTCGCTGCGCGTCGACGGCTCGCCGCCGCGACCGCTCGCGCCGCCCGAGGCCTGCCTGCTGCAGCCCGGCGCCGTCGAGGATCCGTACGAGGTCACGCCCGTCACCACGATCGCCGCGTTCGACCTGGCGGCCCCCGACGCACCGCCGCTGGCGCGCTGCGTGGCCGCGCCGGTGGACACGGTGCTGGTCTCGCGCGGCACCCTGGTGGCCGCCGCATCCCGCTGGACGCTCGTCGACGCCGGCGACGGGACGGGGGCGGCGCTCGGCGAGCGGGTCACCGACGTGCACCGCTTCGCGCTGTCGTCCGCGTCGATCGCGTATCGCGGCTCGGCGACCGTGCCCGGGCGGCTCGATCGCGGGCGGGACACCGGCCGCTTCATGATGTCGATCGACGGTCCGCGACTGCGCGTCCTCACGCAGCGCGACGCGCCCGGGTCCGCCGGCCCCGCGCACCTGACGGTGCTCGAGGACCGCGGCGTCGGCGACCTCGCCACGGTGTCGACGCTGCCGAATGCCCGCCGTCCGGAGCCGATCGGCAAGCCCGGCGAGCAGGTCCACGCGGTGCGCTTCGTCGGCACGCGCGCCTACGTCGTCACGTTCCTCCGCATCGATCCCGTCTACGCGATCGACCTGTCCGACCCGACCGATCCGCGGGTGCTCGGCGCGCTCGAGGTGCCGGGCTTCTCCGACCGGCTGTATCCGGTCGCCGACGGCCTGCTGCTCGGTCTCGGGTACGACACCACCGGCGGGCAGGGATTCGACCTGCCGGGCGGCGTGCTCGTCAGCCTGATCGACGTGCGAAATCCGGCGCGGCCGGTCGAGCGCGCCCGACGCGTGCTCGGCCAGCGGGGCAGCGGGTCGGCGGCCGACCTGTCGCCGCTCGGCACCACGATCCGGATCGCGGGCGACCGCGTGCGGATCGCGCTGCCGGTCTGGGTGCACGAGGGCGCCGCGTGGCCGTCGTCGTGGTCGGAGCCCGAATCGCTGCGCCCGCGCGACTTCTCGCGGCTGGCCGCGTATCGCTGGAACGTCGATCCCGCGACGGCGACGCTGTCGGATGCGCCGCCGGTGGTCGCGCCCGACGCGTCGACCGACGGAGTCGCACCGATGCGCGGGCGCGCCGGCGCGTCGCGCGCGTTCGACCGGGCGATCGACGTCGGCGACACCACCTGGCTCTGGTACGACGGACGCTTCGCCGCCGGCGCGTGGTGATCGGCGTTCCGCCCGGGCGCGCGTCGAGGTGCGGCGAAGCCGGGCACGCGCATTGCCCTTCGTCGGTCGCCGGCCCGACCGGGCGGCGCATGGTGCGCCGCCCGGTCGGGTCATGCAACCAACCGACGGAGATGCCCATGGCCACCAGGACCCCCGCTGCCAGTCGCAGCGCACCGGACGCGATCGCGATGCTGAAGGCCGACCACGAGCGCGTGCGGCAACTCGTCGAGCAGTACGAGAAGGCTGCCGGCGCGAAATCGCCCGACGACGACCGCAAGCGCAAGCTCGCCGAGCGCCTCTGCCAGGAGCTGGACGTCCACGCGCAGCTCGAGGAAGAGCTGTTCTATCCGGCGGTCCGGGCCGCCATCGACGACGAAGACATGATGGACGAGGCGAAGGTCGAGCACGACTCGGCCAAGGACCTGATGCGCCAGATCCGCTCGATGACGCCGGCCGACGCGCTGTTCGACGCCAAGGTCAAGGTGCTCGGCGAGTACGTGAACCACCACGTCGAGGAAGAAGAGAACGAGATGTTCCGCAAGGCGAAGCGGGCTCGCGTCGACCTCGCCGACCTCGGGCGCCGGATGACCGAGCGCCGCCAGGCGCTCGAGGCCGAGCACTCGATGGAGCCGTTCGACACCATCGCCTCGATGCTGATGATGCCGATCCGCGCCGCGGCGTCGGCCGCGCGCGCCGGTGCGGCGGCGGGCCGTCGGGCGTCGGGCTCGGGCAGCGGCACGGGCCGTCGCGCGTCGGCCGGCGGCCGCGGCACCGGCACCCGCGCGACGGGCACCCGGACCGCGACCACCCGCGCGACCACGACGCGCGGCGCCGCGACCCGTGCGACCGGCGGCGCGACGCGCGCGGCCGGCACGAC
>DASPJX010000389.1:0-6269 GCA_035628395.1 Burkholderiaceae bacterium
CGGGCCACACCGCGGGGCACTGCGTGCTGGTCGTCGAGCCGGCCGGGGTCGCCTTCGTGGGCGACATCGACCTCTCGAGCTTCGGGCCGTACTACGGCGACGCGACCTCCGACCTCGGGGACTTCCGGCGCTCGCTCGAGCGCGTCGGATCGCTGCCGGCCTCGGCCTGGGTCACCTCGCACCACAAGGGCGTGTACACCGAGCGGGAGGCCTTCGTCGCCGCGCTGCGGGCGTACGCCGCGACGCTCGACGCGCGGGAGGCGAAGCTGCTCGCGATGCTCGGCGACGCGCCGCGCACGATCGACGAGCTGGTGCGCGCGAGGCTGCTGTATCCGGCGGCGCACGACGAGCTCTGGGTCGACGTCGCCGAGCGCCGCACGATCGCGCAGCACCTCGACGAGATGCTCGCCGACGGGCGCGTCGCGCGCACCGACGACGGGCGCTTCCGGCGCGTCGCGCGCTGAGCGGGCCGCGCGGCGCTCAGACGCCGTAGAGCTCGAACGCGCCGCGCAGCCGTGCGCGCAGGTGCGCGAGCTCGTCCCGGTCGCCGGCGGCCTCGGCGCGCTCGAGCCAGGGCGCGTAGTGCAGCAGGTTCAGCGCGCGCATCGGCCCGGCGAGCCGCTCGAGCGCGTCGGCGTCGAGCCCGTAGCCCTCGACGAACGCGCGCTTGTCGTCGATCGACAGGTCGTGCAGCGCGATCGCCAGGTCCCACGCGGGCGCGGGCGCCGAGCGGCACTCGTCCCAGTCGATGACCGCGACGATCCCGCCGCGCGCGTCGACGATCACGTTCTTCATCCGCATGTCGCCGTGCGCGAGCGTCGGGCCGGCGTCGGACAGCCCCTCGAGCGCCTCGCGCAGCCGCGCGAGGCGATCGTCGTCGAGGCCGCCGAGACGGGCGAGCACCGCGAGCCGGTCGTCGACGCACAGCTCGCGCTGCAGGCACGCCTCCCAGCTGTCGTTGCGCGACAGCCGGTTGTGCGACCAGTCGAAGGTCGCGCCCCAGCCGTCGGTGGGGATGCCGTTGATCCGGGCCGTCAGCCGGCCCATCTCCCGCAGGATCCGCTCGCGCTCGGGGTGGCGCAGCGCGGGCTCGCCGCGCACGTGGCGCGAGATCATGTACGGATGCGTGCCGACGCCGTTGCCGACCTCGAGCACCTCCGGCACCGGGATGCCGGACTCGCGCGCGCGGGCGACCGCCCACTGCTCCTTGATGAACTCGCCGATCTTGTCGGGCGCGGGGTTCATCCGCACGACGAGCTCGCCCTCGGGATGGTCGACCGCGAACACGAGGTTCGTCAGGCCGCCGCCGCGGCGCACGACGCGGCGCGGCGGCGTGCCGAAGTGGTGCTCGACGATCGCGGAGACCTCGGCGCGCGCGCGGCGCGCGGCGGACCGGGACGGCGGCGCCGCGCTCATGCGGCGCCGGCCGCGTGCAGCTCGGCGAGGCGGTGGAGCAGCCGGCCGAGCGCGGGCGAGTCGTCGACGCGGATCGTCCCGCGCCGGCCGCGCAAGTCGGGCGCGGCGGCGCCCACGGTCACCGCGAGGCCGACGCCCTCGAGGAAGGTGTCCATCACGGTGTCGCCCGCGCCGACCGAGTCCTCGAGCGAGACCTGCAGCCGGTCGGCGAGCCGCCGCGCGCCCTCGAGCTTGTCGATGCCCGCGTGCACGACGAAGCGCTCGCGCTCGGCGTGCTGGTAGGCCATCAGCCGGTCCTGCGGCACGTCGAGCAGCAGCAGCGCCATGCACAGGTCGTGGCCGGCCCAGGCGCGCCGCAGCGCGCCGGCGTCGCCGCACTCGACGAGGCTCGCGCTCGGGTAGCGCGCGGCCACCGGCGCGACGCGCTCCGGGCGGAACGTCCAGATCCGCTCGCCGAGCGTCCAGTCGCGGGGGTACCAGAACACCAGCAGCTCGCTCATGCCCGCCGACAGCAGCCCCTCGATCCGCTCGAGCACCGCCTCCACCTCGCCCGGCTCGAGCGGGAAGCACGCGAGCTCGTCGAACGCGAGCTCGCCCGAGTCGGAGCGGGTCAGCCAGCCGAGCAGGCTGCCGTTGAGCGACACCGTGGGCAGCGGCGCCGCCGAGATCGCGCACCACTCGTGGCCGAAGCTGCGCATGACCGACAGCGGGAAGCGCAGCGAGTTGATCATCACCGGGCGGCCGAGCTCGCGGATGCGGCGCAGGCCGTCCTCGACCGTCGGCGGGATCACCGTCCGGCCGCCGTGCTCGTGGACCGCGGTGCCGTCGAGGTCGGTCATCACCGCGCCGCGCTCGCCGAACGACGCGGTGCGCACGAAGTCGAGCAGACGTCGCTCGGTGTCGGGATCGAGGCTCATCGGGCTCGGGTCGGGACGGGTCGCGGCCCGCGCACGCAAGCCGCGCGCCCGCCGCGGTGGTTCAATGCGCGGGATGGGCACGATCCGACGACGGCTCGCGGCGGCGATCGCCGGCACGGCCGCGCTGGCGGCGGCCGGCTGCCGGCTCGACGACCGCTTCCTGTACGACCCGCGCCCGACCGGCATCGACACGTGGCGCGCGACGGCCGCGCGCACGCGGGCCGAGCCGGTCGAGCTCCGGCGCGACGGCGCCGTGCTGCGCGGCTGGTGGCTGCGGCCGCCGGGCGCGGCGGGGCGCGGTCCGGCGGTGACGTACTTCGGCGGCAACGCCGAGGAGCCGTCGTGGCTGCTGGCGCACGTCGGGCGGCTCGGCGGACGCTCGCTGCTCGTCGTCCCGTACCGCGGCTACGGCGCGAGCACCGGCGCGCCGCACGAGCGCGCGCTGTACGACGACGCGCTCGCGCTGCACGACTGGCTCGCGGCCCGACCCGACGTGGACCCCGGACGGATCGCCGCCTGGGGCAACAGCCTCGGCACCGGCGTCGCGACCTGGCTCGCGTCGCGCCGGACGCTCGACGCGGTGATCCTGTCGTCGCCGTACGACTCGATCGCGGCGCTCGCCCGGCACCACCTGCCGGCGCTGGCGTTCCTGCTGACGCAGCCGTACGACTCGATCGGGCGCGCGCCGTCGATCCGCACGCCGATGCTCGCGATCGCGGGGCTGCGCGACACGATCGTGCCGCCGGAGCACGGCGAGCGCCTGGTCGCCGCCTGGGGCGGACCGGTGCGGGTGCTCCGGCTGCCGCTCGCCGCCCACGACGACCTGCCCGCGCACGACGAGCACTGGCGCGAGGTCGCCGCGATGCTGGCCGACCCGCGGGCCGCGACCGCCGCGCGCTGACGGACCGCCCGGCGCCGTTCGGCCGCCCGGCGAAGCGTGGCCGCGGGGCCGTGGCAGGATGCCGCCCCGTGACCTCCGGACCCGCCGCGACGCCGCCGCCCGACACCGCCTGCCGCCCCGGCTGCGGCGCGTGCTGCATCGCGCCGTCGATCTCGGGCCCGATCCCCGGCATGCCGCGGGGCAAGCCCGCCGGCGTGCGCTGCGTGCAGCTCGACGACGACCTGCGCTGCCGGCTGTTCGGCCGCCCCGAGCGGCCGGCCTGCTGCGGCGGGCTGCGGCCGTCGCCCGAGATGTGCGGCGACGGTCGCGGTCACGCGCTGGCCTGGCTCGCCCGGCTGGAGACGCTGACCGCGCCCTGAGGGGTCGCGACGCACCGGGCCGGGGCGGTCCGGCCCCCGATCCGCCGCCGGTCCGCCGGCACGGGCCGTTCGCGATCCGTCGGGTCGGTCATCCGGCGTCACCCCGATTCGTTATGGGAAAATATTCCATGATCTTCCACCCATCGGACTCGGGTCCGAGGAGCCTCGAATGAAGCACACGACCTGGAGCGCGGCGATCGCCGCGGCGATGCTGACGGCGGCCTGCGGCGGCGGAGGCAGCGGCGGCACCGGCGCGTCGACCGGCACGCTGTCGGTCTCGCTGACCGACAACCCCTGCGACTACCGCGCCGTCTTCGTGACCGTCGACCGGCTGCGCGTGCACGCGAGCGGCGACGCCGCGGAGAGCGACGCCGGCTGGCGCGACGTGCCGCTCGCGCTGTCGCCCGCGCAGCGCCGCGTGAACCTGCTCGAGCTGCAGAACGGCGTGTCGCTGAAGCTCGGCGACCTCGACCTGGCCGCCGGACGCTACACGCAGCTGCGGCTCGTGCTCGCCGACAACGGCGCCGGCACGCCGGCGAACGAGGTGGTGTTCGCCGACGGCTCGCGGGCGCCGCTGACCACGCCGAGCGCGCAGCGCAGCGGCGTCAAGCTGATCCGCCCGTTCGACGTCGCGCCCGGGCAGATCGTCGAGCTGATGCTCGACTTCGACGCGTGCCGCTCGGTCGTGCGGGCCGGCAACTCGGGCAACTGGCTGCTGAAGCCGACCGTCGCGGTCATCCCGCTGCTCGACGTCGGCCGCATCGCGGGCGTCGCGACCGCGGGCGCGCTCGTCAGCGCGCAGGCGACGGCGCCCGGCCAGGCGCCGGTGGTCGTGAAGTCGACGCAGGTCGCCGTCGACGGCTCGTTCGCGCTGTCGCCGCTGCCGGCGACCGCCGCCGGCACCACCTACACCGTCGTCGTCGGCGCGCCGAACGCCGCGACCGCGGTGGTCCGCTCGGTGCCCGTCGTGCGCCAGCAGACCACGGTGCTCTCCACCTCGGCGGCACCGATCCCGGCGACCGCGTCGCCGGCCTCGGCGCTGACCGGCCTCGCGCTGCCCGCCGGGCTCGACGGCACGAGCGTCCGCGCGCTGCAGACCGTCGACGGCGTCGAGGTCGAGGTCGCGGGCACCGTGCCCGACGCGCTGACCGGCGGGTACCTGCTGCGGGTGCCCCGCGCGGCGGCCCGCGTCGCGACCTTCCCGGCGACGCCGTCGACCCCGCTGTCGTTCGCGCCCGCCGCCGGCGCGCCGGCGACCTACGTCGTCGAGGCCTCGGCCGCCGGTCGGGGCGCGGTGCGCAGCGCGCCGGTCGACGCCGCCGCCGCCGACCGCATCGTGCCGGACCTGACGATCGCGCCCTGAGCGCGGTCCCGCGCCCGTCCCCCGGCGGGGGGCGGGTCGGGTCCGACCCGCCCCGAGACCGGTGTTACGGCGTTTACGGCCCGGCAACGAGGGTGTCGCGCGGTCGTCCGCGTCCAGTGCTTATACTGGCCGCAGCATGAAGACGCCCCGTACCCTGATCGTCGTCGCGGTCCTCCTCGCGTCGCTGGGCGGCGCGGGCTGGTGGTGGACCGAGCAGCAGTCCGCCTCGGTCGCGCCGCAGTTCCGAACCGCCAAGGTCGAGCGCGGGCCGCTGGTCGCGACCGTCGCCGCCTCGGGCACGCTCGCGGCCACGGTCCAGGTGCAGGTCAGCTCGCAGGTCTCCGGCCAGATCCGCGAGGTGCTGGCCGACTTCAACGACGAGGTGCGCAAGGGGCAGGTGCTCGCGCGGCTCGACCCCGAGACCTTCGAGTACCGGGTCCGGCAGGCCGAGGCCGACCTCGAGGCGGCCCGCGCCCAGGTGGGCGTGCAGCAGGCGACGCTGCTCGCGCGCCGCGCCGACCTGTCGCGCTCGCAGATCAACCTCGACGAGGCGCGCCGCGACCTCGAGCGCAAGGCGGGGCTGGTCGCGCGCAACTTCATCTCGCAGGTCGAGGTCGATCGCGCCGGCGCGCTGGTGCGCACCACCGAGCAGGAGATGGCGAGCGCCCGCGCGCAGATCCAGCTCGCCGAGGCCCAGGTCCGCAACGCCCAGTCGACCGTCGCGCAGCGCGAGGCCCAGCTCGCCTCGTCCCGGGTCGACCTCGGCCGCACCGTGATCCGCGCCCCGGTCGACGGCGTCGTCATCAAGCGATCGATCGAGCCCGGCCAGACGGTCGCGGTCAGCCTCGCCGCGCCCGAGCTGTTCCTGATCGCCCAGAACCTGCGCGACATGCAGGTCGAGGTGTCGATCGACGAGGCCGAGGTCGCCCGGCTGCGGATCGGCCAGCGCACCACCTTCACCGTCGACGCCTTCCCGGGCCGGACCTTCGAGGGCGCGGTGCGCCAGGTGCGCAAGGCCTCGAAGAACGAGCAGAACGTGATCACCTACACCGCGGTGGTCTCGGCCGACAACGACGCGAACACGCTGCTGCCGGGCATGACCGCGAACGTGCGCGTGGTCACCGACACGCGCGAGAACGCGCTGAAGGTGCCGAACGCCGCGCTGCGCTTCCGCCCGCCGGGCTGGACCGACGCCCCGAAGGCCGCCGACGCGGGCGGGGCGCGCGCCGCGCTCGAGGCGCTGCTGCCGTCCGCGCACGCGCAGCCCGCGCCGGGCGGCGCCGCGCCGGGCGCCGGCGCCGCCGGGCCGGGGG
>DASPJX010000390.1:0-14343 GCA_035628395.1 Burkholderiaceae bacterium
CCAAGATCGCCGGCGAGGGCCGCGGCCGCGGCGCTCGGATCGCCGACGCGGGCCGCGGCCGCGACGTCCGGATCGCCGGCGCGGGCGGCCGGCGCGGCGCGTGTCGTGCCGGCGCGGGCGACGGGCTCGCCGCCGGGTGCCGACGCGTGCGAGGCGGGGACCCGCGGCGCGTCGGCGGGCGTCCGGCCGCGGCGGGTGGGGGGTCGCGGCGCCGCGGGGGGCACGGGAACGGCCATCGGGTCCTCGCCGTGTCGGTGAACGGACCGGGCCGGTCGCTCGACCGATCCGGCATGCTGTACCGGTACTGTACCGATCGCTTCCGGTAGGCTGCAAGCGATGGATCCGATGCCCGACCTCCCCGCCTTCGTCGCCTTCGCGGCGGTCGGCTCGTTCACGCCCGGACCGAACACGACGCTCGCGCTCGCGATCGGCGCGCGCTTCGGCTGGCGCCGGGTCGGCGGGCACGCCCTCGGCGTGGCGATCGGGCTGTCGGCGATGCTCGCGCTGGCCGCGCTCGGGGCGGTCGGCCTGCTGCAGGCGGTTCCGGGCCTCGAGCCGGCGCTGCGCGCGGCGGGCGTCGCCTGGCTGCTCTGGCTGGGCTGGAAGGTCGCCCGCGGCGGCCGCGGCGACCGGCCGGGGCTCGATCGCCCGCTGGCCGCCTGGCAGTCGGCGCTGCTGCAGCTCGCCAACGCCAAGGCCTGGATGCTGTGCGTGGCGGTCGCCGCGACCTGGTCGGCGGCGGTGCAGCGCGTCCCGGCGCTCGCCGCCGTGCCGATCGTCGTGTTCGCCGCGATGACCACCGCCGCCAACCTCGCGTGGGCCGCGCTCGGCCAGTCGATGCAGGCCTGGCTCGCGGTCGGATCGCGCCGGGCGTGGTTCGATCGCGCGATGGGCGCGCTGCTCGCCGCGAGCGCGCTCGCGATGCTGCGCTGACGCCGTGCGCGACGAGACCCGCGGCCTGCTGCTGGGCGCGATCGGCGTGGCGGCGTTCTCGCTGACGCTGCCGATGACCCGCCTCGCGGTGGTCGACCTCGATCCGGTGTGGATCGGGCTCGCGCGGGCGCTGCTCGCCGCGCTGCCGGCGGCGGCGTGGCTCGCGTGGACGCGCGCGCCGATGCCGCCGCGCGAGTCGTGGCCGCGGTTCGCGGTGGTCGCGGCCGGCATCATCCTCGGCTTCCCGGTGCTGACCTCGGTGGCGATGCGCCACGTCGACGCGTCGCACGGCGCGGTGGTGCTCGGCGTGCTGCCGCTCGCGACGGCGCTCGCGGGCGCGCGGCTCGCCGGCGAGCGCCCGTCGCGCGCGTACTGGACGTTCGCCGCGATCGGCGCGGCCCTGGTCTGCGCGTTCGCGCTGCGGGCCGGCGGCGGCGGGCCGCAGCCGGCCGACGGCCTGCTGGTCGCCGCGGTCGCCGCGGCGGGCGTCGGCTACGCCGAGGGCGCGCGGCTCGCGAGGCGCTTCGGCGGCCCGGCGACGATCTGCTGGACGCTGGTGCTCGCCGCGCCGTTCCTCGTGCTGCCGGTCGCGTGGCTCACCTGGCGGCACGGCGTCGAGGCGCGGCCGTCGGCCTGGCTCGGCTTCGCGTACGTGACGCTCGTCAGCCAGCTGTTCGGCTTCTTCGCCTGGTACAAGGGGCTCGCGCTCGGCGGGATCGCGCGCGTGTCCCAGGTGCAGCTGCTGCAGACCTTCATGACGCTCGGCTTCGCGGCGCTCGTCGCCGGAGAATCGCCCGACGCGGCGACCTGGGCGTTCGCCGCCGCGGTCGTCGCGGTCGTCGCACTGCAGCGCCTCGCGCCGGTCGCCGCCCCGCCCGCTTCCACCCCGAGGACCGTCCGATGAGCCGCAGCCTTCCCTTCATGCAGGTCGACGTCTTCACCGCCCGGCCGTTCCTCGGCAACCCGGTGGCCGTGGTGCTCGATGCCGACGGGCTCGACGACGCGACGATGCGGCGGATCGCGCGCTGGACGAACCTGTCCGAGACCACCTTCGTGCAGTCGCCGACCGACCCGCTCGCCGACTACGCGCTGCGGATCTTCACGCCCGACCGCGAGCTGCCCTTCGCCGGTCATCCGACGCTCGGCAGCGCCCGCGCGGTGCTCGCGAGCGGCCGCGCGAGCGCGCGCGACGGACGGCTCGTCCAGCAGTGCGCCGCCGGACGCGTGACGCTGCGCGTCGACGGCGCGCGCCAGGCGTTCGAGGCGCCGCCGGCGCGCGTCGCCCCGGTGTCCGGCGAGCACGCCGCGGAGCTCGCGCGCGCGCTCGGGCTGCCGGGGGCCCCGCGCGGGCTCGAGTCGATCGACATCGGGCCGGTCTGGCTGGTGGCGGCGCTGGACGACGCCGCGACGCTCCTCGCGCTCGAGCCCGACATGGCCGCGCTCTCGGCGCTGTCGCGCACGCTGCGCGCGACCGGCGTGACGCTGCACGCGCCGCATCCGCCGGGCACGCGCGACGCCGACGGGCTCGCGCCCGCGATCGCGGTGCGCTCGTTCGCGCCGGCGGCGGGCGCGCCCGAGGATCCGGTCTGCGGCAGCGGCAACGCGTGCGTCGCGCTGCAGCGGCGCGCCCGCGGGCTGCGCGAGGACTACGTCGCCACGCAGGGCGAGGCGATCGGGCGCGCCGGCCGGATCGCGGTGTCCTACCGCGGCGAGTCGATCGAGGTCGGCGGCGACGCGGTGATCTGCGTCGAGGGGCGGATCGCGCTCGACTGACCCGGGGGCCGCGCCCACCGACCCGCGCGGCGCCGTGCCGGGCCGCCCGCGGCGCCGCACGAAGACGCCCGCGGCGCCGCACGGGGCCGCCAACGGCGCCTCACGGAGCCGTCCGCGGTGGCGCGCCCGGCCGCCCGGGCGGCCGCGGACGGCCCGGCGGCCGCGCTCAGTGCGCGAGCGGCTCGAAGAACCCGGCGACCCGCGCGTCGGTCACCGCGTCGAGCGTCGCCGGCGTCCAGGCCGCGTCGCGCGTCTTGTCGATCAGCAGCGCGCGCACGCCCTCGGGGAAGTCCTCGTGGCGCTGGCACTGCCGCGCGACCACCAGGTCGAGCGCGAGCGTGTCGGCGATCCCGAGCGGTCGGCAGCGACGCATGTACTCGAAGGTCACGCGCGCGGCCGTGGGCGAGCCCGCGGCGAGGTTCTCGTACGGCCTGCGAAACCAGGGCTCGCGGGCGGCGGCCTCGCGCAGCGCGGCGAGGAAGGACGCGGCGTCGCCGCAGCGACCGATCGCGCGGATCGCGTCGCGATGGCGGAGCAGGCCGGATTCGGGCAGCGCGAGCGGACGCTCGGCGGCGAACGCGAGGCAGAACGCGCGCAGCCGCGCGCGGCGCGCACCGGACGCGCCGCTCCAGTCGAGCGCGGCGAGGCGCTCGAGGAACTCGGGCTGGCGCTCGTGCGCGATCGCGTGGTCGGCGAGCCCGGCGAACAGCGCGTCGGCCTCGTCGACGATCGCTCCCGTCATCGCGAGCAGCAGCCCCGCCTCGCCGGGCACGCGGTTCAGGAACCAGCCGCCGCCGACGTCCGGGAACAGCCCGATGTGGATCTCGGGCATCGCGAGCTTCAGCCCCTCGGTGACGATCCGCTCGGAGCCGGCCACCGACAGCCCGACGCCGCCGCCCATGTCGACGCCGTGCGCCCAGGTGACCACCGGCTTCGGGAACGCGTGCAGCAGCAGGTCGAGCCGGTACTCGACGTCGAAGAACGCGTCGCCGTAGACGAAGCGGTCCGGGCCGCCGGCCCGCACCCGGCGTATCACCTCGGCGACGTCGCCGCCGGCGCAGAAGCCCTTGGGCCCGTTGCCCGCGAGCACCACGCAGGCGATCGACTCGTCCGACGCCCACGCGCGGAACGTGTCGAGCATCGACTGGCACATCGACAGGTTCAGCGCGTTCAGCTGCGCCGGGCGGTTCAGCCGCGCGATGCCGATCCGGCGTCCGGGGGTCGCGCAGTCGCGGACCTCGAACTGCATGTCGTCGGCGGACGGGGCGTGGGGCGGTCGGGCGTCGGTCATCGTCGGGTCGCGATCGGCGGGGCTCGAAAGCCGCGAGCGTACCAGCGCGGCGGCGGCGATCCGTTCCGAGGCGGGCCGGCCCGGTGCGCTCAGCGCCCGCGGGGCGGGTAGAGCCGCGTCTCGCCGTGCCGGAACAGCACGAAGCGCTCGCGCGGCACGCGCCGCGCGTCCATCGCCGCGGCCAGCGCCGCGGCCGGCGCGTCGAGCGGCTCGTCGGTCAGCTCGAAGGTGCCCCAGTGCACGCCGATCGCCTCGCGCGCGCCGACGTCGTCCAGGATCCGCAGCGCCTCGCCGGGATCGACGTGCTGGTCCTTCATGAACCAGCGCGGCTCGTACGCGCCGACCGGGATCGCGGCAAGGTCGAAGCCGCCGAGGCGCCTGCCGATCTCGGCGAACACCGGGGCGTAGCCGGTGTCGCCCGAGTACCAGAACGAGAACGCCGGGGTGCGCACCGCGAAGCCGCCCCAGAGCCGGGTGTTGCGGTCGAAGGGCGTGCGGGCGCTCCAGTGCTGCGCGGGCGTCAGCACGATCTCGAGCCCGTCGACGCGCAGCGCGTCCCACCAGTCGAGCCGCGCGACGCGCGGCGCGCCCGCCTCGCGCAGCCAGCGGTCGACGCCGAGCGGCGCGACGAAGAGCGGCGCGCCGCCCGGCTGCGCGATCAGCGCGCGCACCGTCGGCGCGTCGAGGTGGTCGTAGTGGTCGTGCGAGACCAGCACCACGTCGATCGCCGGGAGCTCGTCGAGCCGCGCCGGCAGCGGCACCCGCCGCCGGGGCCCGGCCCACGGGAGCGGCGAGGCGCGCTCGGAGAACACCGGGTCGATCAGCACGGTGCGCCCGCCGATCTGCAGCAGCAGCGTCGCGTGGCCGAGCCAGGTGACCGACACGCGCTCGCCGCGCCGGTTCGCGTGCAGCAGCGCGAGGTCGGGACGCACCACCGGGAACGCGGCGTAGCCGGCCGCCGGCGCGCGCGGCAGGCCCTCCCGCAGGCGTCCGACCTGCCAGCGCAGGAACTCGGCGAGCGGCCGGCCGCCGCGCGGGCCGTCGACGTTCGTGAAGCCGTCCGGCCGGTGGTGCGGCTTCGACGGGTCGAAGTCGGGGTTCCCCGTCGCGCAGCCCGCGAGCAGCGCGGCGAGCGCGAGCGCGGCGATCGGCAGGCGCCGTGCCGCGCGGGGGGCGCGCCGCGGCGCGCGGCGCGCCGGGTTCGATGCCGTCATCGGTCCTCGCCTCCGGAGTTCGGGATCGCCGGCGGACGCGCCGGCCCGGACGGCGGCGCCCGCCTACGCGCCGCCTGCGCGCCGCCCACGTGCCGCGCCGCGCCGCGCGGCCGCGACGTCATTCGCCCGCCGCCCGCGGCGCCGAGAGCCTCGGCTCCTTGCGGCGCGGCTCGAGCGCCCTGCCCTTGCGGCCGCGCGAGCCGCGGTACTCCTCCAGCCTCGCCGGCGTCAGGCGATCCTCCTGGATCTTGCCGCCGTTGCCGATGCCGGTCAGCAGCAATCCCTCGGCACCGCAGACGACCGCCTGCAGCAGCGACTCGCCCGCCCCGAGGTCGACCAGCGCGGTGCCGCGCCCGCCGTTCTTCAGCGCCTTCAGCTCGTCGAGGCCGAACACCAGCATCCGCGCCTTCTCGCGGGTGCCCGCCAGCAGCGCGACCAGCCCCTGGCCCGGCACGAACGTCGCCGGCCGGGCCGGGGAGTCGCCATCGTCGAGCGTCAGGAACTGGCGGCCGGCCTTGTTGCGGCTCGCGAGGTCGCCCGCCTGGCAGATGAAGCCGTTGCCGCCGCGGGTGGTCAGCAGCACGCCGGCCTCGGCGTGCGCGGCGAACGCGTGCTCGATCCGGGCGCCCGGCTCGAGCTCGACGAAGCTGGTGACCGGCACGCCGTCGCCGCGCGCGGACGGCAGCGACGACACCGGGATCGAGTGCACCCGCCCGTTGGGGGCGACCGCGTAGAGCTGGTCGGTCGTCCTCACCTCGTACGCGCCGTAGAACGCGTCGCCCGCCTTGAAGGCGAACTGCGAGGCGTCGTGGCCGTGGCCCTGCCGCGCGCGGACCCAGCCCTTCTCGGACACGACGACGGTGACCGGCTCCTCGGCGATGCGCACCTCGACGACGGTGCGCGCGGCCTCCTCGATCAGGGTCCGGCGCGCATCCCCGTACTGCTTCGCGTCTGCCTCGATCTCGCGGATCAGCTGCCGGCGCATCGCCGAGTCGCTCGCGAGCAGCGCGTCGAGCTGGCCTCGCTCGGTGCGCAGCCCCGCGAGCTCCTTCTCGATCCGGATCGCCTCGAGCCGCGCGAGCTGGCGCAGCCGGATCTCGAGGATGTCCTCGGCCTGGCGGTCCGACAGGCCGAATGCCGCGACCAGCGCGGGCTTCGGCTCGTCGGCCTCGCGGATGATCCGGATCACCTCGTCGATGTTCAGCAGCACGAGCTGCCGGCCCTCGAGGATGTGGATCCGGTCGTCGACCTTCGCGAGGCGATGGCGCGTGCGCCGCACCAGCGTGCCGACCCGGAACTCGACCCACTCGGCGACGATCTCGACCAGCGGCTTCTGGCGCGGCCGGCCGTCGCGGCCGATCATCACCAGGTTGACCGGCACGCCGGTCTCGAGGCTGGTGTGCGCGAGCAGCGTCGAGACCAGCGTGCGCGGCTCGATCCGCGAGCTGCGCGGCTCGAACACCAGCCGCACCGCGGCGTCGCGGCCCGACTCGTCGCGCACCACGTCGAGCACGCCGAGCACCGTCTGCTTGAGCTGCAGCTGCTCCGGCGTCACCGCCTTCTTGCCGAGCCGCACCTTCGGATTGGTCAGCTCCTCGATCTCCTCGAGGACCTTCGCCGCCGACACGCCGTGCGGCAGCTCGGTGACGACGAGCTGCCACTGGCCGCGCGCGAGCTCCTCCACGGTGTGGCGCGCGCGCACCTTGATCGAGCCGCGTCCGCTCGCGTAGACGTCGCGGATCTCGGCCGGCGAGGAGATCACCTGGCCGCCGCCCGGGAAGTCGGGCCCGGGCAGCACCGCGAGCACGTCGTCGAGGCCCGCCTTCGGGTTGCGGGCCATCACCACCGCCGCCTGCGCGACCTCGCGCAGGTTGTGCGGCGGGATCTCGGTCGCCATGCCGACCGCGATGCCCGAGGCGCCGTTCAGCAGGACCATCGGCAGCCGCGCGGGCAGCAGCGCCGGCTCCTGCGTCGAGCCGTCGTAGTTCGGCACGAAGTCGACCGTGCCCTCGCCGATCTCGTCGAGCAGCAGCCGCGCGTACGGCGTGAGCCGCGCCTCGGTGTAGCGCATCGCCGCCGCGCCATCGCCGTCGCGCGAGCCGAAGTTGCCCTGCCCGTCGATCAGCGGGTAGCGCAGCGTGAAGGCCTGGGCCATCCGCACCAGCGCGTCGTAGGCCGCGGTGTCGCCGTGCGGGTGGAAGCGGCCCAGCACGTCGCCGACCACGCGCGCCGACTTGACCGGCTTGGCGCTCGGGCCGAGGCCCATCTCGTTCATCGCGTACAGGATCCGCCGCTGGACCGGCTTCTGGCCGTCGGCGACGTCGGGGAGCGCGCGCCCCTTGACCACCGAGACCGCGTAGTCGAGGTAGGCGCGCTCGGCGTACCGCGCGAGCGTCAGCGTGTCGTCGTCGCCGGCGGGCGGCTCCGGGGGAATCGTTCGGGTGTCCATCGGGCGGAGCTCGGAAGGAGGAGGCGGCCGCGCGCGTCGTCGCGCGCGCGGCTCGAGGCGGTCAGAGGTTCGTGAACGGCAGGCCGCTGCCGGTCAGGATCGAGGCGAAGGTGCCGGCGCCGCGCAGCGTCGTCGCGCCGAAGCTCGCGCGCGAGGCCGCGACGTCGACGGAGGCGTTCGAGCAGAGCTGCTGCCCGGCGACCGTGGCGACGCGCACGCACTGCGCGAGCGCGTCGAACGCGCCGGCGGGCGGCCCCCACTGGTGGACGACCGCCAGCACGAGGCCGGTCGCGGTGTCGTAGTCGACGCTCACCCGGTGGCGGGCCGTCTCGGTCGTGCCCTCGAACACCGCGCGCCGCACCGTGCCCTGGAACGCGACCGACGTGCCCGCCGCGCCGGTGACGGTGCCGTTGCCGGTGGCCGGCACCGCGGCCGAGACGACGAGCGAGAAGCCGGGCGGCGGCGTCGTGCCGGGGTCGGCGACCGGCGTCTGCGTGAAGCCCGCGCCGCCGCCGGCGCCGTCGCCGCCGCATCCGGCGAGCGCCGCGGCGAGCAGCGCGGCGCACCCCGCGCCGCGGACCGATCCGATCGACATCCTGAACATCGTGCCAAGCCTCCGTGCGGGAACGCGCGCGTCGCGCGCGGATGCGTCGGGTCGCTCCGTCAGACGTCGACCTCGACCTCGTTGCCGTGCTCCTCGAGCCAGCTGCGTCGCGCGGCGGCCTCGCCCTTGCCCATCAGCATCGTGAAGCGGCGGACGGTCAGCGGCGCGTCGACGTCGCCGAACGACACCTTCAGCAGCCGGCGGGTGTCCGGATTCAGCGTGGTCTCCCACAGCTGCTCCGCGGTCATCTCGCCCAGCCCCTTGAACCGGGAGATCGTCCACGCGCCGTCCTTCAGCCCGTCCTTGCGCAGCTTGTCCTCGGCGTGGCGCAGCTCGCCCTCGTCGAGGCAGTAGACCTTGCGCAGCGGCCGCCGGCCCTGCGCCGGCACGTCGATGCGGAAAAGCGGCGGCCGGGCGACGAACACGTGCCCGGCCTCGATCAGCGCGGGGAAGTGACGGAAGAAGAGCGTCAGCAGCAGCACCTGGATGTGCGCGCCGTCGATGTCGGCGTCGGACAGGATGCAGATCTTGCCGTAGCGCAGGTTCGACAGGTCGGGCTTGTCGCCGGGGCCGTGCGGATCGACGCCGATCGCGACCGCGATGTCGTGGATCTCGGTGTTGGCGAACAGCCGGTCGCGGTCGGTCTCCCAGGTGTTCAGCACCTTGCCGCGCAGCGGCAGGATCGCCTGGAACTCCTTGTCGCGGCCCATCTTCGCCGAGCCGCCCGCGGAGTCGCCCTCGACGAGGAACACCTCGTTGCGCGCGAGATCGGTGCTCTCGCAGTCGGTCAGCTTGCCGGGCAGCACCGCGACGCCCGAGCTCTTGCGCTTCTCGACCTTCTGCGCCGAGCGCTGGCGCGCCTGCGCCTGCCGCACGCACAGCTCGGCGAGCGCCCGCCCCCAGTCGACGTGCTGGTGCAGCCACAGCTCGAGCCGCCCCTTGACGAAGCCCGACACCAGCCGGACCGCGTCGCGCGAGTTCAGCTTCTCCTTGATCTGCCCCTGGAACTGCGGGTCGAGCACCTTCGCCGACAGCACGAAGCTCGCGCGGGCGAACACGTCCTCGGGCATCAGCCGCACGCCCTTGGGCAGCAGCGCGTGCAACTCGACGAAGCCCTTGACCGCGCCGAACAGGCCCTCGCGCAGCCCCGACTCGTGCGTGCCGCCCGCGGGCGTGGGGATCAGGTTCACGTACGACTCGCGCACCGGCGTGCCCGACTCGGTCCAGGCGACGACCCAGTGCGCGCCCTCGCCCTCGGCGAAGGTGTCGTGGCCGAGCTCGGCGTACTGGGAGCCCTCGAACAGCGGCACGACCGGGCCGCCCTCGGTGCCCACCGCGCCGGACCCCTCGCCGGCGAGCGCCTCGGCGAGGTAGCCCCGCAGGCCCTCGGCGTACTGCCAGCTGCGCCGCCGACCGGTCTTCTCCTCGACGAGCGTGACCTCGACCCCCGGCAGCAGCACCGCCTTGGAGCGCAGCAGCCGCTCGAGCTCGGCCATCGGCAGCGCCTGGCTGTCGAAGTACTTCGGGTCGGGCCGCACCTCGACGCGCGTGCCGCTGCGCCGCTCTCCTTTCTCGGCGGGACGCGAGGCGAGCGGCTGCACGACCTCGCCGTCGGCGAAGACGATCGTGTGCACGCCGTTGCCGCGGTCGTCGGGCCGCCACACGGTGACCGCGAGGCGCTTCGACAGCGCGTTGGTCACCGACACGCCGACGCCGTGCAGGCCCCCGGAGAAGCTGTAGGCGCCGCCGGCCTGCTTGTCGAACTTGCCGCCCGCGTGCAGCCGGGTGAACACGATCTCGACCGTCGGCACGCCCTCCTCGGGGTGCAGGCCGACCGGGATGCCGCGGCCGTCGTCCTCCACCGCGACGCCGCCGTCGGCGAGCAGCGTGACCGCGATGCGGCGCGCGTGCCCGGCGAGCGCCTCGTCGGCCGCGTTGTCGATCACCTCCTGCACGACGTGCAGCGGATTGTCGGTCCGCGTGTACATGCCCGGTCGCTGCCTGACGGGCTCGAGCCCCTTCAGCACGCGGATCGAGGCTTCGGTGTAGTCGTTCTTGCGGGAGGCCATCCGACGATTATCGCGCGCTTCGACACCGCGGCCGGCCGGGGCCGCCCCGCGCACGGGACCGCGCGGCGCCGCGCGGGCGGCTCGGTACTGTGTTTTCATACAGTCATTCTACCCCTCGCGCCGCGTCCGCGCGCGGTCGCCGAGCCTCTAGACCGGCCGACGCGTCGCGCCCGCGGCCCTTCGCGCCGCGGGGCCGGCGGCTCGGGTATGCTCGCGCTCGCCCGGGCCGGTACCGCCGGGCCGGTCGGGTCGGTCGACGCCGCCGCCGTTCGTCGCCGCGCCGGACGGTCCGGCCCGGCCGTGCCCACGCAGTCCCTCGCCCCCGCGCATGCCGCTCGCCCAGGATCCCAGGAACGACGCGTCCGCCCCGCCGCGGCCCGGGGGGGTGCCGTGGCCGCGACCGCTCGATCCGTCGCGGGTCGCGCTGCGCTACGGGCTGGCGATCGCGCTCTACGCGGCCGCGCTCGCCGGTCGCTTCGCGCTGACCGGGACGCTCCCGCCGCGCGGCTTCCCGTTCCTGACGTTCTTCCCCGCCGTGCTGCTCTCGGCGTACGTCGCGGGTCTGGGTCCGGGACTGCTCACCGCCGTGCTGAGCATCCTGTCCGCGTGGTACTGGTTCCTGGGCGACAGCGACTCGTTCACCGGGCTCGACCAGGCCGACGTGGTGGCGCTGGTCTTCTTCGCGGCGATCCTCGCGATCGACTGCGTCGTCATCCACGTGATGAACCGCTCGCTCGCGAGGGTGCGCGAGACGGAGCGGCGCCTGCGCGAGGCCGACGCGCGCAAGGACGAGTTCCTCGCGATGCTCGCGCACGAGCTGCGCAACCCGCTCGCCCCGATCGTCAACGCGGTGCGGGTGCTGCGGCGAAGCGGGCCGCTCGGCGCGAGCGGCGGCTCGGCCGTCGACATGATCGATCGCCAGGCGCTGCAGATGCGGCGGCTCGTCGACGACCTGCTCGACCTGAGCCGGATCAACCGCGGTCAGATCGGCATCGTGCCGGAGCCGGTCGAGCTGGGACGGCTGGTCGCGCAGGTCGCCGAGTCGCTCGCGCCGACGCTCGAGCAGCGCGGCCAGGCGCTGCGCCTCGCGCATCCCGCGCAGCCGCTTCGGCTGACGGCCGATCCGCACCGGCTCACCCAGGTGCTCGAGAACCTGCTGCTGAACGCCTCGAAGTTCTCCCCCGACGGCGGGCCGATCCGGGTCGGCGTCGAGGCGACGGCGGACGGCGCGCGGCTGACCGTGAGCGACGACGGCATCGGCCTCGAGGGGGACGACCTCGAGCGGGTGTTCGAGATGTTCGTGCAGGGGACCCCCTCGGGGAACGCCCCCGGGCCGCAGGGCGGGCTGGGCATCGGCCTCGCGATGGTGCGCCGGCTGGTCGAGCTGCACGGCGGCCGGGTGCGCGCCGAGAGCGCGGGACGGGGCCGCGGGGCGACCTTCGTCGTCGAGCTGCCGTCGCGACCGCCGGGTCGGCTCCCGGCGACCTAGGCGCGCGGCGCCCGGCGGGGGCGTGCCCCGCTACACTTCGGCACCGCGCCAGCTCCCACGAGGTCCTCGTGCCCGCCCTGCCCTCGCTCGCCGACATCGAGTCGGCCGTCGGACTCGTCCGCCGCTCGATGCCGCCCACGCCCCAGTACGCGTGGCCGCTGCTCGCGCGCCGGCTGGGCACGACCGTCTGGCTGAAGCACGAGAACCACACCCCGACCGGCGCGTTCAAGGTGCGCGGCGGCCTGGTGTACGTCGACGGGCTCGCGCGCCGCGAGCCCGACTGCCCGGGCATCGTCTCGGCCACGCGCGGCAACCACGGCCAGTCGCTCGCGTTCGCCGCGCGGCGCCACGGTCTCGAGGCGACGATCGTCGTTCCCCGCGGCAACAGCCGCGAGAAGAACGCCGCGATGCGCGCGTTCGGCGCGACCCTCGTCGAGCACGGCGACGACTTCAGCGAGGCGTCGGAGCACGCGGCGCGGCTCGCCGCCGAACGCGGGCTGCACCGCGTGCCCTCGTTCCACCCCGACCTCGTGCGCGGCGTGGCCACCGGCTGGCTCGAGTTCTTCCGCGCGGTGCCCGACCTCGACCTCGTGCTGGTGCCGATCGGGCTGGGCTCGGGGCTGTGCGCCGCGCTCGCCGCCCGCGCGGCGCTCGGCGCGCGGATGCGGATCCTCGGCGTCGTCTCGGCCCATGCGCGCGCCTACGCGCTGTCGCTCGAGGCCGGCCGACCGCTCGCCTCGCCGGTGACGACGCGGCTCGCCGACGGCATGGCCGTCCGCGTGCCCGACGCGTCGGCGTTCGAGGTGATCCGCGCCGGCGTGGACGGCATCGTCGAGGTCGACGACGACGAGATCGCCCGCGCGATGAAGGCGCTGCACGTCGACACGCACAACGTCGCCGAGGGGGCCGGCGCCGCGTCGCTCGCGGCCGCCCTGCGGCTCGCGCGGGAACGGCCCGACGAGATCGCCGGGCGACGGGTCGGCCTCACGCTGTGCGGCGCCAACGTCGACCACGAGGTCTACGCGCAGGTGCTGCGCGACACCGTGCTCGAGGACTGAGCCCTCAGATCCCGACCTGCGCGCCGAGCTCGATCACGCGGTTCGGCGGCAGGTTGAAGTAGCTCGCCGCGCTCGGGCTGTTCTGCAGCATCCAGCCGAACAGCGTGCGCCGCCAGCCGAACGGGCCGCGCCGCGACACCGACACCACCACCGGCTTGCTGGTGAAGAAGGAGGTGTCGTCGGGATCGAGCTCCAGGCCCTTGCGGCGCGCGAGGCGCAGCGCGCGCCCGATGTCCGGATCCTCGCGGAAGCCGAAGTGCGCGACCAGCCGCACCACGCCGCCGCGGCCGCGCTGCAGCTCGATGCGCTCGTCGTCGGGCACGCGCGGCGTGTCGTCGAACTCGACCGTCATGAACACCGTGCGCTCGTGGACGACCTTGTTGTGCTTCAGGTTGTGCAGGAAGCTGCCCGGGTAGCCGACGCGGGTCGAGCTGAAGAACACCGCCGCGCCCGGCACCCGAGGCACGTCCGACAGGTCGAGGTCGAGGTCGATCTCGTCGCGCCGGGCGCGCGGCAGCGCGTCCTTGCGGGCCCGCATGATCTCCATGCCGCGGCGCCAGGTCGTGAGCATCGTGAAGATCACCGTGGCGACCGCGAGCGGGAACCATCCGCCGTCGGCGACCTTGGCGAGGTTGGCCGTGAAGAACCCGAGCTCCAGCGCGACGAACAGCGCGAGCAGCGGCAGCAGCCACCGGATCCGGCGCGCGGGCGTCACCAGCACCGTCGCGGCGAGCAGCAGGCTGCCGATCAGCAGGTCGCCCGAGACCGCCACGCCGTAGGCGGCCGCCAGCGCGCTCGAGCTGCGGAAGCCGAGCACCAGCAGCAGCACCGCGACGAGCAGCAGCCAGTTGACGACCGGGACGTAGATCTGGCCGCGCGAGACGTCGGAGGTGTACAGCACCTTCAGGCGCGGCAGGTAGTTGAGACGCGAGGCCTGCTGCGTGACGGAGAACGCGCCCGAGATCGTCGCCTGCGACGCGATCACGGTCGCCAGCGTCGCGAGCGCCACCAGCGGCACGAGCAGCACGTCGGGGGCGAGCAGGAAGAACGGGTTGCGCGCCGCCGCCGGGTCGCGCATGACCAGCGCGCCCTGCCCCAGGTAGTTCAGCATCAGGCAGGGGAACACCAGCGAGAACCACCCTATCCGGATCGGCCGCCGGCCGAAGTGGCCGAGGTCGGCGTAGAGCGCCTCCGCGCCGGTCATCGTGAGGAACACCGCGGACAGCGCGACGAACGCGAGGTGCGGGGACTCGAGCGCGAAGCGCAGCGCGTGCCGCGGATCGAGCGCGCCGACGATCTCGGGCGTGCGCGCGACGCTCGCGATCCCGAGCGCCGCGAGCACGAGGAACCACGCGACCATCACCGGCCCGAACAGGCGGCCGACGCTGGCGGTGCCGCGGCGCTGGATCACGAAGAGGGCGACGAGGATCGCGAGCGCGATCGGCACGACGTACGAGGCCAGC
>DASPJX010000391.1:0-9831 GCA_035628395.1 Burkholderiaceae bacterium
CCCGGATTCAGCGGGGCGAGCCCGGGGAACGGGCCGCGCCGGGCCGGGGCGGGCAGGAACCGGCGCGGCAGAGCGGCGTGGCCGGTCATCGCTTGGCGAACGACAGGAGCACCTCGCCGAGGCGCACGCCGAACTTGCTCATCGTCGCGCGGTTCAGCATCACGCGCTCGTCGACCAGGTACATCCAGTCGTCGAAGTCGACGTTCCAGACGGTGCCGTCGACGTCCAGCGCGAGCGTGTAGCGCCAGTTGAACGCGTTGCCCGAGACGACGCCCCGGGCCTCGCCGACGACGTCGGCCGCGGTGCCGACCCAGCGCCCCTCGGGCAGCCGGCGCAGCGTCCACACCCGCCTCTGCCGGGTGCCGTCCGAGTACAGGAAGTCCTCGTCGAGCGTGCCGACGTCGCCGCTCCACGAGCACTTCATCCGGACCGTGAAGCGGCGCACCACCTTGCCCGAGCGGTCCTGGAACACGCCCCAGGCGTCGACGTCGCCGTCGAAGTAGGTGCGCAGGTCGAGCGCCGGGCGCTCGGCCGCGTAGCGGGTCGGATCGACGCCGGTGCAGCCGCCGGCGAGCAGCAGCGCGCCGCCGGCCAGGCCGCCGAGCGCGGCGCGCCGCCCGGCGCGCGGAAGGAGGAGGGTCGGGGTCATGGCGGGCTCTCGGCGGAACGGTCGTCGTCGAGGGGGAGCGGGGCGAGCAGCAGCACGAAGCCCGCGACCAGCTTGAGCGCGCTCGGCAGCAGCGCGTAGGTCGCCGACAGCGCCAGCGTGCTGCCGGGCTGCGAGGCGGGCGCGTAGCCGAGCACGCCGAGCATCGGCAGCGCGAGGCCGGCCGCGGTCGCCAGGTTGATCTTGGTGGCGAGGTTCCACACCCCGAAGAACGCGCCGTCGCTCGAGCGCGGCGCGCCCTCGTCCGCGAGCACGTTCGCGAGCAGGGCGGGCGGCACCGCGAGATCGGCGCCGAGCGCGAAGCCGGTGACGATGCAGACGGCGAGGAAGGCGAGGGTGTCGCCCTCGCCCAGGCCGAAGGCCCAGACGAACGCGAACACCGCGAGCGCCATGCCGAACAGCCACGCGTTGCGCAGCCCCGCCCGGCGCGCGATGCGGACCCAGATCGGCATGCCGATCGCGGCGGCGAGGAAGTACGCGATCAGGAACATCGGCGCGCGCTGCGGCGCGAGCAGCACGTCGCCGACGTAGAACAGCACGAGCGTCGCCGGGATCGCGGTGGCGATGCCGTTGATCATGAACGCGGCGAGCATCCAGCGGAACGGCCGGTTGCCGGCGACGTCGCGCCAGCTGGCGGCGAGCGTCGCGCGCAGCGTCGGGCGCGGCCCGGGCGGCGGCGGCGCGACCGCGGGCAGCGGCGCGCGCGCGATGCCGAGCGCGGCGAGCGCCGCGGCCGCGACGAACAGCGCGACCAGCCAGCCCGCCCGCTCCGGCAGCAGCAGGCTCGCCGACAGCAGCACCCCGAGCAGGCCGAAGCCCTCGCGGCTCGCGGTCACGCGCACCCGCTCGAGCGGCCCGTCGCCGAGCCGCGCGCCCCAGGCCTGGTAGGCGATCGAGACCACCGAGTACGCGACGTAGGTGACGCTCGAGGCGACCGCGAGCCAGGCCACCGGCGACACGCCCGACGGCGGCGAGAACACCGCGGCGTACGCGAGCGCGAGCACCGGCAGCGACCACAGGATCGCGCGGCGGTGCGTCGTGCGCCCCGGCCGGCGGTCGAGCGCGACGCCGATCGCCGGATCGACGACCGCGTCGAGCAGCCGCGTGAGGAACAGCACCGCGCCGATCGCGCTCAGGTCGACGCCGAGCGTCTCGGCGTAGAAGGTCGGCAGCAGCACGAACAGCGGCAGCTCGAGCAGCGCGAGCGGCGCGCGCAGGCCGCCGTACGCGACGTGGTCGCGCGCCCGCAGCGGCGGGGCGTCGCCGGGCCGGACGTCGGGCGCGGACGGCGTCGCGAGCGGGGCGTCCCGCGCGGCGTCGCCGGCGGCGCTCACCGCGGGCTCCCGCCGCCGAGGCGGCGCAGCAGCGACTCGCGCAGCGCCGGCGCGACCGTGCGCTCGTCGAGCCAGATCGCGAAGAACGCGGCGGCGAAGTCCGGATCGTCGACCCGCCCGACCGGCCGGTCGTTGACGTAGAAGCGCGCGCCGCGTCCCGGCTCGTGGATGCCGGCGATCCGGTCGCCGCGGGCCACGTCGGGGAACAGCCGCTTCATCTCGCCGAGCCAGCGCGCGCGACGGCTCGGGTCGCCGAAGCCGAGCCGCTCGATCTCCTGGACGCTGCGCTCGGCGATCGCCTCGCCCCGGAGCCCGGTCGCGTAGCGCAGCTCGAGCGCGAACGGCCCGCGGGCGAGCGCGTCGAAGCGCACCGTCGGGTCGGGCACCCACAGCTGCGCGGTGTAGACGCGCAGGCCGTACCAGCGCAGCTCGCCCTCGCCGGCGAGCCGCGCCTGCGCGAACGACGCGGCGACCGGGCCCGGCGCGGGCGCGTCGGCGCGGGCCGGCCCGGCGGGGAACGCGGCGAGCCAGGCCGCGCACAGCGCGGCGGCGAGGGCGGCGGACCGGGCGGTCATCGCGGCGGCGGGACGGGTCGGCCCGGCGCGCGCAGCGCGTACTGGACGACGTCGATGTCGCCCTGCGAGAAGCCCGCCTCGCAGTAGGCGAGGTAGAACTCCCAGGTGCGCGCGAAGCGCGCGTCGAAGCCCTGGGCGGCGATCCGCGGCAGGCCGGCGAGGAACGCGTCGCGCCACGCCGACAGCGTGCGCGCGTAGTCGCGCCCGAAGGCGAACGCGTCCTCGACGCGCAGCCCGGCGTCGCGCGCGCCGCGCTCGAACGCGCCCGGCGAGGGCAGCATGCCGCCGGGGAACACGTACTGCTGGATGAAGTCGGTGCCGCGGCGGTAGCGCTCGAACAGCGCGTCGCGGATCGTGATCGTCTGCACCAGCGCCTGCCCGCCCGGCACCAGGCAGCGCTCGAGCGTGCCGAAGTACGACGGCCAGTACGCCTCGCCGACCGCCTCGAACATCTCGATCGAGACGATCGCGTCGTAGCGGCCGCGCTCGTCGCGGTAGTCCTGCAGCAGGAAGCGCGCGCGGTCGGCGAGGCCCGCCTCGGCGAGCCGGCGCGTCGCCCACGCGTGCTGCTCGGTCGACAGCGTGAGGCCCGTCACGTGCAGGCCGTCGCGCGCGGCCGTCTCGGCGAAGCCGCCCCAGCCGCAGCCGATCTCGAGCACCCGGGCGCCGGCCGGCAGCGCGAGCCGGTCGAGGATGCGACGGTACTTCGCGTGCTGCGCGTCCTGCAGCGTGCGCGTCGGCCGGTCGCCGAACAGCGCGCTCGAGTAGGTCATGCTCGGATCGAGCCAGACCTCGTAGAACGCGTTGCCCAGGTCGTAGTGCGCGTGGATGTTGCGCCGCGAGCCGGCCCGGCTGTTGCGGTTGAACAGGTGGCGCAGCCGGTACAGCGCGCCGCCCCACCGGCCGCCGTAGATCGCGCGATCGATCACGTCGCGGTTCGCGAGCAGCACGCGCAGCAGCGCGGGCAGCGAGTCGGTCGTCCAGTCGCCGTCGATCCAGGCCTCGGCGAAGCCGATGTCGCCGCGCGCCAGCGTCGCGCCGAACACCTTCCAGTCGGCGATCCGGATCGTCGCCGACGGCTCGCCGGCGCCGAAGGACAGCGTGCGGCCGTCGGGCAGCCCCACCACGAGGCGGCCGTGGCGCAGCCGCTGCAGCAGCGCGAGCACCGCGCGCGCGGCGGCGGGCGGCGACGCGGCGCCGGCGCGCGCCGGATCGGCGCCGCGCGCGTCGCCGTCGAGCAGCGGCGCCGCCGCCGGGTTCAGCAGCCGGGTGGACTCGGCATCGAGCATCGGGTGCGCGGACGCGGAACGGTTCATCGTCGGCCTCGGGTGACGAACGCCTCGGGCGGTTCGGGCTTGCGGTGGAAGGGCACGCGCGCGAGCCAGAGCCGCAGCGCCTGCCAGTGGATGCGGGCGACGACGCCGAGCGTGAACAGCGGCGTGCCCAGGAGCGCGCGGCGCGCGGCCGCGCGGTCGGCGCGCACCAGCTCGCCGCTCAGGCTGGTCAGCAGCAGCGGGCCGTCGGCGTCGTGGTGGTCGACGCGCATCAGCGCGCGATCGGCGCGGGTGACGAAGCGGAACGCGTAGTCGCCCTCGACCGAGCAGAACGGCGAGACGTGGAACACCTTCGCGGCCCGCAGCTCGCGGCCCGGCACCAGCGGCGCGCCGCCGGGCTCGGCGAGCAGGTAGCAGTGCCGCTCGCCGAAGGTGTTGTTGACCTCGGCGACGATCGCGACGAGCGCGCCGTCGACGCGGTGGCAGTACCAGAAGCTGACCGGCTTGAACGCGAAGCCGAGCATCCTCGGGAAGCAGTGCAGCCACACCGGGCCGTCGGCCGAGACGCCGGCCTGCGCGCACAGCCCGCGGATCCAGGCCTCGAGCGGCGTGCGCCCGTCGCCGTGGTCGGCGGCGCGGAACGACAGCGCGCCCCGCGCCTCCCAGCCGAACCAGCGGCCGAGCGGGCGCGCGGCGTCGCGGGCCGCGTCGCCGTCGATCCGCAGCCTCAGGAACACGCCCGGGTAGCCGAACGCGTGCTCGACCGGACGCAGCCGCCGGTGACGGATCGGCCCGAAGCCGATCTGCAGCGGCTCGCCGAACGCGACGCGCCCGTCCACGGCGCCCGTCCTCAGGCCGCGGCCGCCAGCTCGCGGCCGGCGTCCGGATCGCGGCGCGCGTCGCCGAGCGAGGCGATCGCCGCGGCGACCGACAGGCCCGACTTCAGGCCGTCCTCGTGGAAGCCGTAGCCGGTCCAGGCGCCCGCGTACCAGGTGTTGCGCACGCCCTGCATCGCAGGCAGCCGACGCTGCGCGGCGATCGCCGCGCCGTCGAACACCGGGTGCGAGTAGTCGACGACCTTCAGCGTCAGCGCCTCGCGCGGCGGCTCGGGCGGATTCAGCGTCACCAGTACCGGTTCGGCGAACGGCAGCGGCTGCAGCCGGTTCAGCCAGTAGGTGACCGCGACCGCCGGGCTCGCGCCGTGCGCGGCGGCCGGCTCGCCGAAGCGGCCGGCGCTCAGGTAGTTCCACGCCGCCCACGCGCGCCGGCGCTTCGGCATCAGCGCGAGGTCGGTGTGCAGGTACGCGCGGTTCGGCTGGTAGGGCACGGCGCCCAGTATCTCGCGCTCCTCGGGGCTCGCGTCCCTCAGCATCGCGAGCGACTGGTCGCTGTGGCAGGCGAGCACGACGTGGTCGAAGGTCTCGCGTCCGGCGTCGGTGATCACCGCGACCGAGCCGCGGCCGTCGCGCCCGGCGTCGAGCGGCGTGCGCAGCACGCCTCGCACCGGCGTCGAGGTCCGCACGTCGTGCAGCCCCGCGAGGATGCGCTCGACGTAGCGGCGCGCGCCGCCGGCCACCGTGAACCAGCGCGGCCGGTCGGCGACCTGCAGCAGGCCGTGGTTGTCGCAGAAGCGCGCGAAGCTGCCGACCGGGAAGCCGAGCATCGTCGCGGTCGGGCACGACCAGATCGCCGCGGCCATCGGCAGCAGGTAGCCGTCGCGGAACGGCCGGCCGTAGCGGTTCGCCTCGAGCCAGGCGCCGAGCGGCACGCGCGCGTCGTTCGCGCGGGCCGGGTCGCGGGCGAGCGCGGTCGCCTCGCGATTGAAGCGCAGGATGTCGGCGAGCATCGACCAGAAGCGCGGCGACAGCGCGTTCGACGGCTGCGCGAACAGCGAGCCGAGGTCGCTGCCGCACCACTCGAAGTCGTGCGGGCCGACCGACACCGAGAACGACATGTCCGAGCCGGCGGTCTCGACGCCCAGCTCGTCGAACAGCGCGATCAGGTGCGGATAGGTCCGCTCGTTGAACACCAGGAAACCGGTGTCGACCGGGTGCGTGACGCCGCCCACGGTCGCGTCGACGGTGCGGGTGTGGCCGCCGACGTAGTCGGCCGCCTCGAACAGCGTCACGCGGTGGCGCGCGGCGAGGCGGTGCGCCGCGCCGAGCCCGGCGATGCCGCCGCCGACGACCGCGATCCGCAGCGGATCGCCGTTCATCGACCCGTCTCCGCGCGGGCGGCCGCGCGCTCGATGCGCGCGTAGGCCGAATGGTTGTGGATCGACTCGAAGTTCTCGGACTCGACGACGAAGCCGTCGACCGCCTCGAGGCGTCCGACCGCGAGCGCGACGTCGCGCACCAGGTCCTCGACGAACTTCGGGTTGTCGTACGCGCGCTCCGTCACGTACTTCTCGTCGGGGCGCTTCAGCAGGCCCCAGAGCTCGCACGACGCCGCCGCCTCGGCGATGCCGATCAGCGTCTCGACCTCGAGGTCGCCGCGCAGCCGCGCCGCGATCGTCACGTGCGAGCGCTGGTTGTGCGCGCCGTAGTCGGAGATGCCCTTCGAGCACGGGCACAGGCTGGTCACCGGCACGAGCACCGTCATCGTCACCGCGGTGACGCCGTCGCGATGCTCGGCCCGCAGCGTGACCCGGTAGTCCATCAGGCTCTCGACGCCCGAGACCGGCGCCTTCTTCATGACGAAGTACGGGAAGCGCAGCTCGATGCGGCCGGACGAGGCCTCGAGCCGCTCGAGCATCGCGGCCATCGTGCGCCGCAGCGCGTCGGGCGAGACCGGCTCGTCCGAGGCCTGCAGCACCTCGAGGAAGCGCGACATGTGCGTGCCCTTCGCGTCGGCGGCGAGCCCCACGTCCATGTCGATCGAGGCCACGGTCGGGCGCGCGCCCGCCGCCGTGCGGACCGTCAGCGGGTGCGTCACGTCCTTGACGCCGACCCGCTGGATCGCGAGCTCGCGTCGGTCGGCCGCCGACTGGACGTCGGGCAGGAAGCGTTTTTCGGGGGCGTTCATCGTCGGCTCCACAGCGTGACGGCGGGATGCTATCCGATCATGACCGGATAGTCACGAAATGACTGAGATGTTCTGACGAGCGTGCGTCGTCAGCGGCCGAGCGACCTTTCGATCGCGCGGACGAGGCGGTCGTCGAGGGGGGCGACCGCGCTCGGGAAGGCGGCGACGACCGAGCCGTCGCGGCCGATCAGCCACTTGTGGAAGTTCCAGGCGGGCGGCGAGCCGCTCAGGCGGGCGAGCTCGACGAACAGCGGATCGGCCTTCGGGCCGGCCACGACGGTCTTCGCGAACATCGGGAAGGCCACGCCGTAGGTGTTGAAGCAGAGATCGGCGATCTGGCGGGCGGTGCCCGGCTCCTGCTCGCCGAAGTCGTTCGACGGGAAGCCGAGCACCACCAGCCCGCGGTCGCGATACCGCCGGTACAGCGCCTCGAGCCCCTCGTACTGGTGGGTGAAGCCGCAGTGGCTGGCCGTGTTGACCACCAGCACCACCCGTCCGGCGAACCGGCACAGGTCCTGCGGCGCGTCGTCCTGCAGCCTCGGGTGCGTCCGGTCGAGCAGCGCAGGACAGGCGGCGGCCCGCGCGGGCGTCGCGGCCGGCCGGCCCGGGCCGGCCGGAGCGGCGTGCGCGATGTCCAGGGCAAACGCGAGCGAGCACGCCAGGATGCACGACGGAAACGCGGCGGGGCGGCGACTTACGCGGGATCCGACCCCGAGGGCGACCATGTTGTCCTAGTCAGTGCGCGACGACGCTCCTATACTACGAAGCGCGACACCCGAGGTCAATCGTGTCCTGGACAAATTTCCGATTGTCCAGCGGGGTGTCCGGGAAGGCCACCGGCAGCACACATGAACGACCGCAACACCACGCCATCGCTGTCGCGGACCATCGCGGCGGTCGAACGCGACACCGGCCTGTCCAAGGATACGCTGCGTGTCTGGGAGCGGCGCTACGGCTTTCCGAACCCGGGGCGCGACCAGTTCGGCGAGCGCATGTACCCGATCGAGCAGGTCGACAAGCTCCGCGTGCTCAGGCGCCTGATGGACGCCGGGCACCGTCCGGGCAAGGTCATCCACCTCGAGATCGACGCGCTCCAGCGTCTGGCCGCCGAGAGCACCGGCCCGAGCGCGCAGCCGCGCTCGCTCGGCGACGCGCTCGCCGAGCACGAGGACCTGCAGCGCTTCCTCGAGCTCGTGAAGGCCCACCAGGTCGAGGACCTGCGTCGCGCGCTGTCGCAGGCGCAGCTGCGGCTCGGCCTCGGGCGCTTCGTGACCGAGGTCGTCTCGCCGCTCACGCGGATGATCGGCGACGCCTGGGCCCGCGGCTACATCGAGGTCTTCGAGGAGCACCTGTACACGGAGTCGCTGCAGGTCGTGCTGCGCAGCGCGATCGGCACGATCCCGACGCCGGCGCACCGGCCGCGCGTGCTGCTGACGACGATCCCGCAGGAGCCGCACGGCCTCGGGCTGCTGATGGCCGAGGCGATCCTCGCGCTCGAGGGCTGCCGCTGCGTGTCGCTCGGCGTGCAGACCCCGATCTGGGACATCGTGCTCGCCGCGAACGCGCACCGCGTCGACGTCGTCGCGCTGTCGTTCTCCGCGGTCGTCAATCCGAACAGCGTGCTCGACAGCCTGATCGAGCTGCGCGAGAAGCTGCCCGGCGGCACCGAGCTCTGGGCGGGCGGGAACTGCCCGATCCTGCAGCGCCGGCCGCCGCCGGACGTCACCGTGCTCACCGACCTGCACGACATCCAGCCGTCGATCGACCGCTGGCGCGGTGCGCATCCCCAGGCCTGAGCGCCGGTGCGCGGCGACCCGGCCGGTCGCGGCGGCGCGGGCCACCGCGGCAACAAGTCCTATCTCCCGAGCAAGCCCTGCGCGCACTGCGCGCGGCCGATGACCTGGCGTCGCGCGTGGGCGAAGAACTGGGATCACCTGCGGTACTGCTCCGATGGCTGTCGAGTCGCTGCGGCTCGTGCTCGGCGACCCGCCGAGCCGGCGTAACGCCGTCCTCGCCGACGTCGATCCGGCGCGCCACGCGGTCGTCATGATCGAGGCGCCCGGCGAGGCGTCGCACGTGCCGAGCCACAAGGCGCGGATCGCGCTGTTCCTGTCGGCGATGCGTCACTTCGCCGCCGGGCTCCGCGCCGACGGGCTGCCGCTCGAGTACTGGCCGCTCGAGCGCGACGGCCCGCCGTCGCTCGCGGGCCGGCTCGAGGCGCTGGTCGACGCGCTGTCGCCCGCCGAGCTCGTCGTCTGCGAGCCCGGCGAGCGGCGGGTGCTCGCCGCGCTGCAGGACGCGTGCGCGCGCCGGCGGCTGCCGCTGCGCGTGCTGCCCGATCCGCGCTTCCCGTGCTCGACGCGCGACTTCGCCCGCTGGGCGCGCGGGCGCGGCTCGCTGCGCATGGAGCCCTTCTACCGCGACATGCGGCGTCGCCACCGCGTGCCGATGCGCGCCGACGGCGAGCCCGAGGGCGGGCGCTGGAACTTCGACGCCGACAACCGCGGCGGCTATCCGCGCGGCGGGCCGGGCGCGATCCCGCCGCCGGCGCGCTTCGAGCCCGACGCGATCACGCGCGATGCGATCGCGCTCGTCGAGGCCCGGTTCCCCGGGCATCCCGGCTCGCTCGCGTCCTTCGGCTGGCCGGTCGAGCGCGCGCAGGCGCTCGAGGCGCTCGCGCGCTTCGTCGACGAGCGGCTGCTCGGCTTCGGCCGCTTCCAGGACGCGGTGTGGACCGACACGCCGTTCGGCCGGCACGCGCTGCCGTCGACGAGCCTCAACCTGGGGCTGCTCGAGCCGCGCGAGGTCGTCGAGGCGGTCGAGCGGGCCTGGCGCGAGGGCCGGCCCGGGCTCGCGCTCGCGTCGGTCGAGGGGTTCGTGCGGCAGGTGCTCGGCTGGCGCGAGTACGTGCGCGGCGTCTACTGGCTCGCGATGCCGGGGATGGCCGGAGCCAACCA
>DASPJX010000392.1:0-4899 GCA_035628395.1 Burkholderiaceae bacterium
GTTGGACCCGTTCGACCCGTTCGACCCGTTCGACCCGTTGGACCCGTTCGAGCCGTTCGAGCCGTTCGAGCCGTTCGAGCCGTTCGAGCCGTTCGAGCCCGTCGACCCGTTCGAGCCCGTCGACCCGTCGGATCCGTTCGACCCGCCCGGTCCCGACGACCCCCGGCGGATCTCGACGAGCGACGCGACGAGGCGACCGTCGGTCACCGGGCCGAAGACCCGCGCCGACACGCCGTTGCGCAGGTCGGCCGCGATGCCGCCGGTCACGGCGGCGCCGCTCGCGTCGACGAGGACCCCGCCGATCCGGAAGCTCGCGATCGAGCGGAACGCGCCGATCGTGCCCTCGATCCGCGCGGCCTCGACCGGCGCCTCGCCGAGCCCGCGGGGCGCCGACGCGGCGGTCGCGACCAGCCGCGCGCCCGGCGCCGGCGGCGGGCCGACGACGAGCAGCGTGCCGCCGACCTCGAGGCCCGCCGGCAGTCCGCCGGGGAAGGCGACGATCCGCTCCCCGACGCTCGCGGTCGGCGGGTTCGCGCCCGGATCGATCGCGGTGACGGTGCCGCGCAGCTTGGCGATCGGGGCGGCGCTCGAGCGGATCTCGACGCGACTCGCGCGCAGCCGGCCGCTCGCGTCGACGTCGCCCCAGACCTCGACCCAGGCCCCGGGCACGAGCGAATCGATGCCGACGTCGGCGCGGCCGGTGTCGTCGTCCCACACGGTCGCGGCGTCGGCGACGACCTCCGCGCCGAGCGCGACGAAGCGCCCGCCCGCGCGGTCGACGGCGGCGACCGCGCCCAGCAGCGCGCTGGCGATCGTGAATCGGGCCGCGCGGCCCTGGCCGGTCGCCACGTCGAGCAGTCCCTCGATCTGCACGACCATGCCCAGTCCGAGCTCGGCGAGCCCGCGCGCGCGTCCCAGGTCGTCGCGCACCGTCGCCTCGCGGTCGTCCCAGCGGACGCCGTCGACGATCACCGAGCCGAAGCCGCCGATCGTGCCGCTCGCGAACGCGGGGATGCCGGTGCCGCCGCTGCCGCCGGCGATCGGGGCGCCGGTGCCGCCGCTGCCGACGCCGCAGCCTCCGGCGAGCAGGCCGAGCGCGCCGAGGCCGAGCAGCGCGCGCCGGCGCACGGGGCCGGGCGACTGCGCGTCGGACGGCGGGAGCGGCGCAGCGGCGGGGCGGGGGGACGTCATCGGGCCGGGCTCCCGGACGGGTCGTCGGAGTCGTCGATCGGCGGCAGCGGCTCGGCGTAGCAGTACAGGCCGATCCGGACGCGCCGCGCCGCGGGACGTCCGGCGATCCGGTCGTCGTCCTCGAGGCGCTGCAGCTCGGGCGCCATCTGCCGCAGCAGTTCCGTCCAGAATAGCCGCGCGCGCTCGGCCGCGACGGTCGCCGATTCGGCCGACAGGCCGTCGGCGTACAGCGCCTGCTCGACGAACGGCGCGCGCACGTCGGGATCGTGCGCGAGCGCGGCGCGCAGGCTCGCCGCGACGTTGTCGCGCGCCGCGGCGAGGTGGTCGCCGACGTTGGCGCCGACGAAGGCGAGCAGGTCCTCGATGCGGCCCGAGGGCACGAACGCGTCGCGCAGCAGCCGCACCTCGTCGGTGTCGGGATCGACCGCGACGAGCTGCAGCCGCAGCAGCTCGTCGAGCAGCGTGCGCGGATGCACGTCGGTGGTCACGCTGCGCGACAGCGCCTCGAAGCTCGGGACGCCGTCGCCGCCGGGCCGCCGCGACAGCGCCTTCGGCCGGCCGTCGGCGTCGCGCCAGGTCGGGTCGCTGACCCAGCGCGTGAAGAGCTCCGCCGCCGGGGCGGGCTCCGCGCGGACCGCGTCGAGATCCGGCGACTCGGCGAGCCGCTTGACCTCCTTGCGGTGGATGCCGGTCATCACGCTCAGCCGGCTGACGGGCGGGTCGCCGCGACCGCTCTCGGCCTCGGTCGCCCGCAGCGCGGCCTCGACCATCGCCTGCTTGGTCAGCTCCTGCAGCTGGCCGAACTGGACGCCGTGGTCGATCGCCAGACGCGCGAGCGGCCGCAGCACGGCGAGCAGCGCGTCGATGGCGGCGGCCGGTGCGCCGGCGGGCGGGGTCTCTGGGATCGACATGGAGGACATCGAGAAGCGTGACCGGATTGAACCCCGAGACGCGGCCGCGCGGGATGGAAAATGTGGCGAAAACCTCTCGGAGAACGCGCCGCGGTCGCGCCCGCGGCGCGCGCGCGACCCCTCGGCCGCGCGCATCCGCTCCGGAATCAGGCGTCCGCGACCGGCATCAGGTAGTTCAGCGCGAGCCGGCCGCCGTCCGGGTAGACGGTCTGCCCGGTCAGGTAGGACGCGTCGTCGCTCGCGAGGAAGACCGCCACCTTCGCGACCTCGTCGGGGTCGCCGAGCCGCCCGAGCGGGGTGCGCGACATGATCGCGCGCTCGGCCTCGGGCGAGCCGAGCACCGCCTTGCGGGCAAGCTCGGTCGCGATCGTGCCGGGCCCGATCGCGTTGACGCGGATGCCGCGCGCGGCGAGCGAGACCGCCATCACCTTCGTCATCTGGTTCACGCCGCCCTTGGAGACCGCGTAGGGCAGCTGGTTCGGGATCGCGAGGATCGCGTTGACGCTCGACATGTTGACGATCGCGCCCGGCCGGCCGGCGCCGACCAGCCAGCGCGCGACCGCCTGCCCGAACAGGAAGTACGACTTCAGGTTGACGCCCAGCACGCGGTCGAAGTCGGCCTCGGCGAGGTCGAGGAAGTCGGCCGCGTGGGTGACGCCCGCGTTGTTCAGCAGCACGTCGACCGCGCCGAAGCGGGCGACGGTCTCGGCGACCGCGCGCGCGGCGACCTCGGCGCGCGCGACGTCGCCGGCGACGAAGATCGCGCGTCCGGCGCCGATCGCCTCGACCGCCTGCGCGCCCCGCGCCGCGTCGACGTCGACGATCGCGACCTGCGCGCCCTCGTCGGCGAAGCGCCTCGCGCACGCGAGACCGATGCCCTGGGCGCCGCCCGTGACCAGCGCCACCTTGCCCTGCAGCTTCATCCGGGATTCTCCTGTGTCCGGCCGGCCGCGAGCCGCGGACCGGCGTGAGATGATCCGCGATTATGGAGCGATCGAGCCGCCCGCGACGTGCCGCGGACCGTCGGGCCGCGTTCGCCGCGGCGCGCGCGGCGCTCGGCGCGCTGCTCGTCGCCGCGCTCGCCGCCCCATTCGCCGCCCCGTCGGCGCTCGCGCAGCCGCTGCCCGAGCCGGTCGCCGCGGCGATCCGGGCCGCGGCGATCGCGCCGCACGAGGTCGGCGCGATCGTCGTGCCGCTCGACGGCGGGCCGCCCGCGGTCTCGCACAACGCCGAGCTGCCGTTCAACCCGGCCTCGACGATGAAGCTGGTCACCACCTACGCGGCGCTGTCGCTGATGGGGCCCGACTACCGCTGGCACACCGCGATCCAGATGCGCGGCCGTCTCGACGGCGAGGTGCTGAACGGCGACCTGGTGCTGCGCGGCGGCGGCGACCCGAAGCTGGTGATCGAGGACATGGTCGAGCTGGTCGCGCGCCTGCGGGCCTCGGGGCTGCGCGAGATCCGCGGCGACCTGGTGATCGACGACACGCTCTACGAGCTCGGCGACGACGCCGCGGCGAGCATCGACGGCGACGCCTCGCAGCCGTACAACGTGCGCCCGAACGCGGCGCTGATGAACTTCAAGGCGGTGCGCGTCGTCGTTCGGCCGAACGGCACGCGGGTCGAGCTCGCGCTCGATCCGCCGCTCGCCGACGTGCAGGTGCGGAACGAGGTCAAGCTGGTGCGCGGGGCGTGCCGCTTCGGCGCGCCCGGGCTCGCGATCAGCGACGCCGGGCCGGCGCAGCGCCCGGTGATCCGCATCGGCGGCGCGTACTCCGCGGGCTGCGGCGAGCAGTCGACGATGGCCGCGGTGCTCGACCACCGGCAGTTCGTCCACGGCCTGTTCGGCGCCGCCTGGCGCGCCGCGGGCGGGGTCTGGACCGGTCGCACCGTGGTCGAGCGCGACGTCGCGACCCGGCTGCCCGAGCTCGCGCGCTGGACCTCGCCGCGCACGCTCGCCGACGTGGTGCGCGACATCAACAAGTTCAGCAACAACGTGATGGCGCGCCAGGTGATGCTGCAGACCTCGACCGACGCGCCCGACCGCCGGCCCGCGACGCTCGATCGCGCGCGCCGCACGGTGCTCGCCTGGCTCGAGCGGCGCGGGCTGCGCACGCCCGAGCTCGTCATCGACAACGGCTCGGGCCTGTCGCGCCAGGAGCGGATCTCGCCGTCCGGGCTCGCGCGGCTGCTGCAGCACGCGGCGCGCAGCGACCACGGCGCGATCTTCGTCGGCTCGCTGCCGGTGGCCGGCGTCGACGGCACGATGCGCCACCGCCTCGCCGCCGAGCCGGTGGCCGGCCGCGCGTGGATCAAGACCGGCAGCCTGAGCGGCGTGCGCAGCATCGCCGGCTACGTCGACGCGGCCTCGGGCCGGCGCTGGGCGGTGGTGCTGATCGTCAACGGCCCGCGCGCCGACGGCAGCGCGCCCGCGCAGGACGCGCTGATCCGCTGGGTCCACGCCTCGCTCTGAGCGGCGCGCTCAGAGACCGAGCTCGCCCCACATCGCGTCGACCGCGCGCTTCACCTCCGGCGACATCGAGATCGCGGTGCCCCACTCGCGATCGGTCTCGCCCGGCCACTTGTGGGTCGCGTCGATCCCCATCTTCGAGCCCAGCCCCGAGACCGGCGACGCGAAGTCGAGGTAGTCGATCGGGGTGCGGTCGACCAGCGTCGTGTCGCGGATCGGATCGACCCGGGTCGTGATCGCCCAGATCACGTCCTTCCAGTCGCGCGGGTCGACGTCGTCGTCGACCACCACGATGAACTTCGTGTACATGAACTGCCGCAGGTAGCT
>DASPJX010000393.1:0-23166 GCA_035628395.1 Burkholderiaceae bacterium
GAGCACGACATGGGCGTGGTGATGGACCTCGCCGACCGCGTGGTGGTCCTCGACTTCGGCCGGCGCATCGCGGTCGGCACCCCGGCCGAGGTGCAGGCCGATCCCGCGGTGATCGCCGCCTACCTCGGCGGCGAGGCGGGCGCCCCGGCCGAAGGAGCCCGCGCATGACCGTCGAGATGAGGACCCTGCCGCAGCACCTGCTCGCCCGCGCGACGGCCGAGCCGAAGCGCGTGGCCGAGCGCCACAAGCACCGCGGCGTCTGGCGCGAGTTCACCTTCGACGACGTCCTGCGCAACGTGCGGGACCTCGCGCTCGGGCTGCGGGCGGCCGGCGTGCAGCGGGCCGACACGATCGCGATCATCGGGGAGAACGAGCCGGAGCACTTCTGGGCCGAGTACGCGGCGCAGGCGATCGGCGCCAAGGTGGTGTCGATGTACCCCGACCTGACGGCCGACGAGGTGCAGTACCTCGTCGACGACAGCGAGGCGGTGATCCTGGTCGCGCAGGACCAGGAGCAGGTCGACAAGGGCCTGGCGATCCTGCCGCGATCGCCGCGGCTGCGGATGATCGTCTACTGGGACGACACCGGCATGTGGTCGTACCGGCACGAGCTGCTGAGGCCCTTCGCCGCGGTGCAGGAGGCGGGCCGGGCGGCGCACGCGCAGGATCCGCAGGCGTTCGGGCGCGAGGTGGCGGCGGGCGGGATCGACGACGTCGCGGTGCTGTCGTACACCTCGGGCACCACCGGCCGGCCCAAGGGCGTGATCCTCACCCATCGGTACCTGAACGACAGCGCGCACCGCATCACGAGCGGCCTCGTCTTCGCGCCGGGCATGGAGTACCTGACCTACATCGCGCCGGCCTGGGCGACCGAGCAGCTGATGGGCCTCACGCTCGGCCTGACGCTGCCGATGGTCGTCAACTTCCCCGAGGGGCCCGAGCAGGTCCTCGAGAACATCCGCGAGCTCGCCGTCGAGGTGATGGTGTTCGCGCCGAGGCAGTGGGAGAGCCTGGCCGCGACGCTGCAGGCCCGCATGCTCGACGCGGGCGCCTGGCGGCGCCGGGTCCACGACTGGGGGCTGCGGATCGGCCACGAGGTGCACGTGAACGCGCTCGAGGGCCGTCCGGTCCGCCCGGCCGCGCGAGCGCTGCTGCCGCTGGCCGACGCGCTCGTGCTGCGGCCGCTGCGCGACCAGCTCGGGCTGACGCGGCTGAAGGTCGCGATGTGCGGCGGCTCGACGATGGCGCCCGACGTGTTCCGCATGTTCGCGGCGATGGGCGTGCCGCTGCGCAACTTCTACGGCTCGACCGAGTTCGGGATCATGACCGCCCACCAGGGCGAGCGCTACGACCTGGAGACGGTCGGCCAGTGGGTGCAGGCGCATCCCGAGGCGGGACCGCCGATCGAATGGAAGGTCTCCGACGCCGGCGAGCTGCTGGTGCGCGGCGGCACGTTCTTCCAGGGCTACTGGCGCCGCGAGGACAAGACCGCCGAGCGCGTCCGCGACGGCTGGTACATGACCGGCGACGCGGTGTCGATCTCCGAGCAGGGCGAGCTGGTGTTCCTCGAGCGCGTCGACGACCTGCGCCAGCTGCGCAACGGCGTGCGCTTCCCTCCGCAGTTCATCGAGACGCGCCTGCGCTTCAGCGCGTTCATCAAGGACATCATGACGCTCGGCGACTCGACGCGCGACTACATCGGCGCGCTGATCAACATCGACATGGGCGTGGTCTCCCGCTGGGCCGAGGAGCGCAACCTCGCCTTCTCCACCTTCACCGACCTGTCGCAGAAGCCCGAGGTCGCCGAGCTGATCCGGACCGAGATCGAGCGCGTCAACCGCTTCCTGCCCGAGGGCTCGCGGATCCGCCGGTTCGCCAACTTCCCCAAGGAGCTCGATCCGGACGAGGGCGAGCTGACCCGCACCCGCAAGCTGCGCCGGGAGTTCCTCGAGCAGCGGTACGCGGCGCTCGTCGACGCGCTCTACGAGGGCCGGACCGAGACCCGGCTCGAGATCCCGGTGACCTACCAGGACGGGCGCCGGGGCACCCTCGTCGCCCGCGTGTTCGTCCACGACGTGTCCGGCGCGCCGGCGCCCGCGTCGCAACCCGCCCTCGAGCGAGCCTGAGCGATGGTCGAATTCGTCAACTACGTGATCAACGGCGCGCTGATCGGGCTGCTGTACGCGCTGGTCGCGATGGGGTTCGTCGTGATCTACCGGGCCTCGAAGGTCTTCAACTTCGCGCAGGGCGAGCTGGTGGTGTTCGGCGGCTTCCTGGTGTGGTGGCTGGTCGTCAGCATGGGGCTGCCGCTGTGGCTCGGCGTGCCGCTCGCCTTCGTCGCGGCCGCGCTCTTCGGGCTGGCGATCGAGCGGATCTTCTTCGCGAAGCTGGTCGGCGAGTCGGTGTTCGCGATGGTGATGGTCACCATCGGCCTGCTGATCCTGATCCGGGGCCTGGTGCTGCTGGTCTTCGGCCCGCAGGTGCGCCCCTTCCCGATCGTCTTCCCGCTGCAGCCGATCATCTTCGGCGACATCCTGATCCCGCGCTCGCTGCTGTACGGCGGCCTCATCACGGTGATCGTCGGCTTCGGCCTCGCGTGGTTCTTCAACCGGACGCGCCCGGGCCTGAAGATGACCGCGGTCGCCGAGGACCACCAGGTCGCGATGTCGCTCGGCATCTCGGTGCGGGGCTCGATCGCGTTCGCCTGGGTGCTGGGCGCGATGCTGTCGACGCTGGGCGCGGTGATCTACCTGAGCGGCAAGTCGCTGAACTTCCTCGCCTCGGACATCGGGCTGGCGGCGCTGCCGGTCGCGCTGCTCGCCGGGCTGGAGTCCATCGCCGGCCTGCTGCTCGCGGGGATCATCGTCGGGGTCATCCAGGGGCTCGCGGTCGCGTACCTCGATCCCCTGGTGGGCGGGGCGGTCGGCTCGGTGCTGCCCTTCGTGATCATGCTGGGCATCCTGCTCGTCAGGCCGACCGGCATGTTCGGCTGGAAAACGATCGAGAGGGTCTGAGCCATGGATCCGGCTGGCGTATTCGCGACCCGCTACGAGCGCGACCAGGCGCTCGTGCGCACCGGCAAGCAGCGCGTCGCGCTCGCGCTGTTCCTCGCGTTCCTGGTCTGCGTGCCCTGGCTCCTCGGGCCGCGGCTGGTGGCGACGGCCTCGGTGATGCTCATCACCGCCATCGTCGTGGTCGGGCTGCAGATCAACACCGGGCACGCCGGACAGGTGAACCTCGGTCAGGCGGCGTTCATGGGCGTGGGCGCCTACACCACCGGCGTGCTGTCGGTCCACGCGGGCCTGCCGTTCTGGGTGACGATCCCGCTGGGCGGGGCCGCGGCCGCGGTGTTCGGATTCATCTTCGGGCTGTCGGCGGTGCGCATCAAGGGCTTCTACCTGGCGCTCACGACGATCGCCGCGCAGCTGCTCTTCCACTTCCTCGTGCTGAACCTGCCGAGCAAGTGGCTCGGCGGCTCCAACGGCCTGACGATCGAGCCGGCGACGTTCATGGGCCGGCGCATCGCCGACGACGCGTCGATCTACTGGCTGTGCCTCGCGTTCGCGCTGGTGATGATCTTCGGCGCCTACGGCATCACCCGCAGCCGCCACGGCCGGGCCTTCACCGCGGTGCGCGACGACGACGTGGCCTCGGGGATGATGGGCATCGACGTCGTCCGCACGAAGGCGGTGGCCTTCCTGATCGGCGCGTTCTACGCCGGCATCGGCGGCGGGCTGTGGGCCTACTACGTCCGCTTCGTCGCGGTCGACCAGTTCACGCTGCTGCACTCGATCTGGTTCATCGCGATGATCATCGTGGGCGGCATGGGCTCGGTGACGGGCGCGCTGATCGGCGTGTTCGTGATCAAGCTGGTGCAGGAGAGCATCACCAGCCTCGGGCCGAGCGTCGTCGCGTCCTTCCCGTTCCTGAGCGGCGACATCGTCTTCGCGACGATGAACGTGTTCCTCGGCGGGATCATCGCCGCGTTCCTGCTGTTCGAGCCGCGCGGCCTGATGCACCGCTGGAACATCCTGAAGCGATCGTACCGGCTGTGGCCGTTCCCCTACTGACCCCGAGACCCCGGGCCGAACCCGGGCCGATCCGTTAGCAGAGCCATTGGAGGAGACACCATGCTCGACTCGAGAAGGACCCTGTTCCGCGCCCTGGCCGTCACCGGTCTCGCCGTGCTCGGCGCGCAGGCGCCCGCGCAGGCGCAGACGGTCTACAACGTCGCGTCGCTGGCCGACTTCACCGGTCCGTACGCGGACGTGATGAAGGACCTGATCGGCGGCCGCTGGGCGGTCGTCAACTGGTGGAACGAGGAGGTCGGCAAGGGCCTCGGCGTGAAGATCAACATGAAGGACTACGACCACCGCTACGACGCCGCCCAGGTGGCGAGCCTGTGGCCCGGGATCAAGTCCGAGCTCAAGCCGATCGCGGTGATGGGCGTCGGCGGCCCGGACGTGGCCGCGCTGCAGCAGCGCCTGCCGGACGACAAGATCCCGATGCTGATGGCGACCGCGAGCTACGGCTTCGCGTGGCAGCCCGGCCCGTGGATCTTCAACCCGCGCCCGACCTACGCGCACGAGGCCGCCGCCTTCTTCGAGTGGTACCGGAAGGAGAAGAACGTCGCCGGCCCGCTGAAGGTCGCGATCATCTCGTCGGAGGCCGCGCCCGCCTACGTCGACATCCACAAGGGCTCCAACAAGTTCGCCGCCGACAACAAGGACAAGATCGAGGTCGTCGAGACCGTCTACACCGAGGTCCAGCCGACCGACCTGACCACCCAGGTCAACCGCGTGGTCCGCCGCGGCGCGCAGGTCATCCTGATCCAGACCAACACCGCGGCGGTGGTGGCGACCAAGCGGGCGCTGCAGGCGATCGGGCGCAAGGACGTGCCGGTGGTGATGAGCTCGCACAACGGCCTGCCGGCGTCGGGCAAGGCGGTGGGCGGCCTCCAGCAGCTCGAGGGCGACTACGAGGTCTACGGCATGGCCGTCTCGACGGAGCAGGACACCGAGTCCAAGCGCTTCTACGACATGCTCAAGGCCAAGTACAAGCTCAACGCCGGCTGGACCGCGATGACCGTCATGGGCCTCAACCAGGCGCTGGTCACGGTGCGGACCGTCGAGGCGGCCGTCAAGAACGTCGGCGCCGCGAAGGTCGACGGCGAGTCGATGCGCGCCGCGCTGTTCAGCAACCCGATCTCGTCGAAGCAGACCTTCGGGATCCTGCCGGACATCACGTACACCAACGAGGCGCCGTTCCCGCTCAAGGGGCTGACGGTCAACATCGGGACGGTGAGGAACGGCCAGTACGTGATCGCCGCGCAGAACGTCCCGGTGCCGGTCGTGAACAAGTGGTGAGCCGAGGCGACCGGGCGAGTCGACGATCATGCTGAAGCTGACGGGCGTCGAGGCGGTCTACAGCGACGTGATCCTCGCGGTGAAGGGGATCTCGCTCGACGTGCCGGCCGGCAAGTGCGTGGTGCTCCTGGGCGGCAACGGCGCCGGCAAGAGCACCACGCTGAAGTCGATCTCCAACCTGATCCGGACCGAGGACGGGCGGGTGTCCTCGGGCACGATCGAGTTCGAGGGCGGGCGCATCGACAACGCCGAGCCGGCGAGCCTCGTCAAGCGCGGCCTGGTGCACATCATGGAGGGCCGTCGGGTGCTGCGGCACCTGACGGTCGAGCAGAACCTGGTGGTCGGCGGCCACATGCTGTCCTCCGGCGTCGAGCTGCGACGGCGCCTGGAGGACGTCTACGCGCGCATCCCGCGGCTCGCGTCGCTGAAGACCCGTACCGCGGGCTACCTCTCGGGCGGCGAGCAGCAGATGCTGGTGATCGGCCGCGCGATCATGTCGGGCCCGAAGCTCGTGCTGATCGACGAGCCCTCGCTCGGCCTGGCCCCGCTGATCGTCGAGGAGGTGTTCCGGCTGCTCGAGTCGCTCAAGCAGGGCGGGCTGACGCTGCTGATCGTCGAGCAGAACACCCGGGTGGCGCTGGACATCGCCGACTACGGCTACGTCATGGAGAACGGGCGGATCGTGATGGAGGGGCCCGCCGACGACCTCAAGTCGAACGAGGACGTCCGCGAGTTCTACCTCGGGCTGAACCTCGAGGGGGAGCGCCGGAGCTTCCGCGAGGTCAAGCACTACCGCCGCAGGAAGCGCTGGCTCGGCTGACGCGGCCGGCCGGGGGCGCCGGCCGGCGCGGCCGCTCAGCGGCCGATGAATCTCGGCGCGCGCTTCTCCTGGAACGCGGCGAGGCCTTCCCGCATGTCGTGGCTGTGCGAGTGCACCTCGCTCGCGAGGAGCTCGAGCCTGAGCGCCGTCTCGATCGGCTGCTCGAGGCCGTCGTCGACCAGCGCCTTCATCCGGCGCAGCACCAGCGGGCTCTTGGCGCGCAGCTTCGCCACCAGGCGGCCGGTCGCCTCGAGCAGCTCCGCGTCGTCGACCACCTCGTTGACCAGCCCCGCCTCGACCAGCCGCTCGGCCGGCACGAACTCGCCGGTGTACATCAGGTACTTGGCGCGCGTCGGGCCGATCTTGCGCGGCAGCCGCACCGATCCGCCGCCGCCCGGCAGCAGGCCGAAATTGGCGTGCGCATCGCCGAGCCGGGCCGAGCGCGCCGCGATCACGAGGTCGCAGCACAGCACCAGCTCCAGCCCCCCCGCCAGCGCCAGCCCGTTGACCGCCGCGATCACCGGCTTGGGGAACTTCTCGAGGCGCGACATCGTCGCGAGCACCGAGTCCAGGAACGCGGCGATCGCGCCCTCGTCGCCGTGGGTGGTCTCGCGCACGTGCTTGAGGTCGGCGCCCGCGCAGAACGCGCGACCGGTGCCGGTCAGCACCACCGCGCGCACCTCGGAGTCGTCCTGCGCGTGCGCGAGCGCGCGGTCGATGCCCTCGACGATGTCGGGGGTCAGCGAGTTGAGCGCGGCCGGGCGGTTCAGCGTCAGCCACAGCGCGCCGTCGCGGGTCTCGCCGACGACGGGTTCCGTTCGGGTCATCGCGTCTCCTCGGTTGGGCCCGCAGCCGCCTGCGGGCGAAACGATTCTACCCACGGGTCAATTGAATGGGGGTAGAGTAGAACGAACGAACCGCGGGCCCGGACGCGACGTTCGGAACGGGAGGAGACATGGCCACGCAGCCCGCCGCGGACGGAGTCGCCTCCGTCGACACCCCGATCCTGCTGCGCCGGCTCGTCGGCCGCGTCCTCGTGCTCACGCTCAACCGGCCGCAGGCCGGCAACGCCCTGTCGCTCGAGATGATCGAGGCGCTGCAGTCCGCGCTCGACGCGTCGGCCGACGACCCCGCGGTCCACGCGATCGTGCTCGAGGGCGCGGGCGACCGGGTGTTCTGCGCGGGGCACGACCTGCGCGAGGTGCTCGCCGAGAACAGCCCGGCGTTCGGCAAGGAGATGGCGACGCGCTGCAGCCGGATGATGCAGACGATGGTCGCGCATCCGCGCCCGGTGATCGCCAAGGTGCGCGGCGTCGCGACGGCCGCGGGCCTGCAGCTGGTCGCGAGCGCCGACCTCGCCTACGCCGCGCGGAGCGCGCGCTTCGCGACCCCGGGCGTCAACATCGGGCTGTGGTGCCACACGCCGATGGTCGCGCTCGGGCGCGCGGTGTCGCGCAAGCACGCGATGCAGATGCTGCTGTCGGGCCGGCTGTTCGACGCGGAGCACGCGTTCCGCATCGGCCTGGTCAACGAGGTGATCGACGACGACGCGCTCGATGCGGTGGTCGCCGAACGCGCGGACGAGATCGCCGCGAAGTCGACCTTCACCGTGGCGCTCGGCAAGCAGGGCTTCTACCGCCAGCTCGGCATGAGCCTGCCCGACGCGTACGAGTACGCGGGCGAGCTGGTCGTGCGCAACATGCTCGCCGAGGACGCGACCGAGGGCATCGACGCCTTCGTCGGCAAGCGCGCGCCGACGTGGAGGGGACGATGAGCGGCTCGCGCGGGCCCCTGTCGGGGCTGCGGGTCGTCAGCCTCGCCGAGCAGTACCCGGGGCCGTACGCCACGCTGCTGATGGCCGACCTCGGCGCCGAGGTGATCCTCGTCGAGCGCCCGGGCGCCGGCGACCCCGCCCGCCGGTTCCGCGGCTTCCACGAGGCGCTCAACCGCAACAAGCGCGCGGTCGCGATCGACCTGAAGTCGGAGGCCGGACGCGAGGCGCTGCGCGGGCTGCTGCGGACCGCCGACGTGATGCTCGAGGGGTTCCGGCCGGGCACGATGGAGCGGCTCGGCTTCGGCTGGACCGACGTGTCGGCGCTCGCTCCGCGCGTCGTCTACGTGTCGATCTCGGGCTTCGGGCAGCACGGCCCGCATCGCGACCGGCCCGCGCACGACCTGTCGTACCAGGCGATGGCGGGGCTGCTGTACGCGCAGGCGCGCTCGGGCGAGCCGCTGCCGGCCGGCGATCTGGCGATCGGCGACCTGTCGTCGGCGATGTTCGCGACCGTCGGCGCGCTCGCGGCGCTGCACGAGCGGGCCCGCACCGGTCGGGGCCGGCACGTCGACGTGTCGATGACCGACGGGCTGGTGTCGTGGATGTCGGTGATGCTCGGGCCGACGATGAACGGCGAGCCGCTCGCCGACATCGCCGCCGAGCCCGCGTACGGGACGTTCCGCTGCGGCGACGGGCGCCTGCTGACGCTGTCGATCGCGCACGAGGACTGGTTCTGGCGACCGCTGTGCGGGCTGCTGGGCCTGGACGACGCCGCGGGCTTCGGGCGCGACGAGCGGGTCGCGGACGCGGCGTCGCTGCGGGCGCGGATCGCCGCCGCGCTGCAGCGGGCGCCGCGCGCGACCTGGGCCGAGCGCCTCGACGCGGCGGGCATCGCCTGGGGGCCGCTGCACGACCTCGACGAGGTCGTGCGGGACCCGCACTTCATCGCCCGAGGGCTGTTCCGGGAGGTGCCCGACGGACGGGGCGGCACGCGGCGGGTCGTCGCGCAGCCGCTGGTGTTCGACGGCGAGCACCCGGGGCCGGTCCGGGGCACGCCCGCGCCGGGCGAAGGCAACGCCGAGCTGCTCGGCTCGAAGGAGGCGTGATGGAAGACGTGTACGTGGTCGGGGTCGGCATGACCCCCTTCGGGCGGCTGCTCGACACCAGCATCAAGGACATGACGCGGCAGGCGGTGAGCGCCGCGCTCGCCGACGCCGGGCTCGAGACCGGCGACCTGCAGGGCGCGTACTTCGCCAACGCGTCGCAGGGCCACATGGAAGGCCAGCAGATGATCCGCGGGCAGGTCGCGCTGCGCGCGATGGGCATCGGCGGGATCCCGGTCGTCAACGTCGAGAACGCCTGCGCGAGCGGCAGCAGCGCGTTCTCGCTGGCGGTCAACTTCCTGCGCGCGGGCGACGGCGACGTGGCGCTGGCGGTGGGCGCGGAGAAGATGTACTCGCGCGACCGGGACCGGATGTTCTCGGTGTTCGACAGCGCCTGGGACGTGCACGAGGCGCAGGCGATCCGCGACCGGCTGCTCGAGCTCGGACGCGGCGTCGAGGTGCCCCCCGGCACCACCTCGCCCAAGCCGTACAGCGTGTTCATGGACGTCTACGCGGCCTTCGCCCGGACGCACATGAAGCGGTTCGGCACGACGCAGCGCCAGCTCGCCGCGGTGTCGGCGAAGAACCATCGGCACTCGGTGCACAACCCGCTGTCGCAGTACCGCGAGCCCTACACGGTCGAGCAGGTGATGGCCGCGCCGCCGATCACCTGGCCGCTGACGCTGCCGATGTGCTCGCCGGTCTCCGACGGCGCCGCCGCCGCGGTGGTCTGCACGGCCTCGGGGCTCGCGCGGCTCGGGCTCGACCGCGGGCGCGCGGTGCGCGTGCTGAGCTGCGTGGTGCACACCGGCAGCGACCGGGATCCGGGCGACGTCGAGAACCACTGCACCGCGCTCGCCGCGCGGCGGGCGTACGAGCGCGCGGGCGTCGGCCCGAAGGACGTGTCGGTGGCCGAGGTCCACGACGCGACCGCGATGGGCGAGATCATCCAGATCGAGAACCTGGGGTTCTGCGCGTTCGGCGACGGCGGCGCGATCAGCGAGCGCGGCGAGACGTCGATCGGCGGGCGGATCCCGGTCAATCCGTCGGGGGGCCTGGAGTCCAAGGGGCACCCGGTGGGCGCGACCGGGATCGGCCAGATCCACGAGCTGGTCGCGCAGCTGCGCGGCGAGGCCGGCGCGCGGCAGGTCGAGGGCGCGCGGATCGCGCTGGCGGAGAACGGCGGCGGCCTGCAGGGCATCGAGGAAGCCGTCGCGACGGTGACGATCCTCGGCCGCTGAGCGGCCGGAGGATCGCGCGGCCGCGCGGGACACGGGAACCGACGACAGGGAGGTCGAGCGGATGCAGATCGCGAAGACGGTGGCGCTGGTGACCGGCGCCGCATCGGGGCTGGGCCGCGCCACGGCGCAGCGGCTCGCGCAGGACGGCGCGTCGGTGGTGGCGCTCGACCGCGACGAGGCGCGGCTCGCGCCGCTGGCCGGGTCGATCCCGGCCGAGCGGCTGCTGACGCGCGCGGTCGACGTCGCCGACGCGGCGCAGGTCGAGGCGGCGGTCGAGGCCGCGGTCGAGCGCTTCGGCGCGCTGCACGTGGCGGTCAACTGCGCGGGCGTCGCCGACGCCGCCAAGACGATCGACTCGAAGGGCCGGCCCTTCCCGCTCGCCACCTGGGACAAGGTGATCGCGATCAACCTGACGGGCACGTTCAACGTGATCCGGTCGGCGGCGGTCGTCATGGCCCGCAACGCCCCGAACGACGACGGCGAGCGCGGCGTGATCGTCAACACCTCGTCCGGGGCGGCCTGGCAGGGCCAGGTCGGTCAGGCGGCGTACAGCGCGAGCAAGGCCGCGGTGATGGGGCTGACGCTGCCGGTGGCGCGCGACCTCGCCGAGCACGGCATCCGCGTGGTCGCCATCGCCCCCGGGCTGTTCGACACGAGCATGGTCGCCGGGCTGCCCGAGAAGGTCGCGACCTCGATCGTCGACCGGATGATCCTGTTCCCGTCGCGGATGGGCCGCGCCGAGGAGTTCGCGCACCTCGCGTGCACGATCGTGCAGAACGCGTACCTCAACGCGACGACGATCAGCCTGGACGCCGGCGCCCGGATGTCGGGGCGCTGACGGCGATGCCCCTCGCGACGTGCGCCGGGCGGGTCCCCGCCCCGGATCCTTCCCGACCCGGAGTCCTTCCACGATGAGCCTGCGATCCTTCACCCTGGACGAGCTCGTCCGTCGCAACGCGGCGCTGCACGGCGCGCGCCCCGCGTTCGTCGCCGGCGACCGGACCGTCACCCACGCCGAGTACGCGTCGCGCGTCGGACGCCTCGCGGCCGGCCTCGCGCGGGCCGGCGTCGGGGCGGGCGACCGCGTCGCGGTGCTCGCGCCCAACTCGCTGGAGTTCTGCGACCTGTACGGCGCCGTCGCCCGGCTCGGCGCGATCCTGGTCCCGGTCAACGCGCGGCTCTCGCCCGAGGAGGCGGCGCACGTCCTCGCCGACGTCTCGCCGCGGGCCGCCGTGGTCGCGCCGGCGCTGCGCGCGCTGCTCGCCGGCGCGTCGCTCGACGGCGCGCGCCGCTTCGTGCTGGGCGCCGCCGAGGACGGCTGGGAGCCCTTCGAGTCGCTGTACGGCGTCGGCTCGCACGAGGCCGCGTCGCCGGTCGACGACGACGCCGGGCTCGTGATCATCCACACCGCGGCGGTGGGCGGCAAGCCGCGCGGCGCGCTGCTCACGCACCGCGGCCTGCTCGCGTCGTCGGTGCAGTGCGTCGGCCTGTGGGGCCTGACGGCCGACGACGTGTACGTCGGCGCGCTGCCGATGTTCCACGTCGCCGGCCTCAACCTGATGCTCGCCGTGCAGCACGCGGGCGGCGCGATGCTGGTGCTCCAGCGCTTCGATCCCGACGCGCTGGCGGCCGACGTCGACCGGCACCGCGGCAGCGTCGTCGGCACGTTCCCGCCGATGCTCGCGCAGCTGCTCGACGCGGCCGAGCGCGGCGGGGCGTCGCTGGCGAGCCTGCGGGTGGCGACCGGCATCGAGATGCCCGACACGATCGCGCGCTTCCAGGCGCGGTGCGCGGGCGCGGCGTTCTGGGTGGGCTACGGGCAGACCGAGACCTCGGGCATGGTCTCGCTGTCGCCGTTCGCGGAGCGGCCGGGCAGCGCCGGTCGCCCGGTGCCGCTGTGCACGATCGCCGTCGTCGACGACGAGGACCGCGCGATGCCGGTCGGCGAGTCGGGCGAGATCGTCGTGCGCGGGCCGACGGTGTTCGGCGGCTACTGGAAGCTCGACGCCGACAACGCGGCGACCTTCCGCGCGGGCTGGCACCACACCGGCGATCTCGGCCGCCTCGATGCCGACGGCTACCTGTGGTACCAGGGCCGCTCCCCGGCCAAGGAGCTGATCAAGCCCGGGGGCGAGAACGTCTACCCGGCCGAGGTCGAGCGCACGCTGCGCGAGCACCCGGCGATCCTCGAGGCGGTGGTCTTCGGCGTGCCCGACGCGCAGTGGGGCGAGGCCGTCGCGGCGGTCTGCGTCGCCCGTCCGGGCACGACGCCCGACGAGAAGGAGGTGATCGAGTTCGTCGGCTCGCGGATCGCGCGGTACAAGCGGCCCCGGCGCGTGCACTTCGTCGCGGAGCTGCCGCGCGCCGCGAACGGCGCGCCCGACCGCGCGGCGGTGAAGACGGCGCACGGCGCGATCTGACGGCGCGACGGAGGAACGCATCGTGACGCTGCCTTCGTCCATCGCCTCGCGCCTGCGGCTGCCGCTGATCGCGGCGCCGATGCTGCACGTCTCCGGCCCGGAGCTGGTCTCGGCGGCGTGCCGGGCGGGCGTCGTCGGCTCGTTCCCGACGGTCAACGCGCGCACCGCCGAAAACCTCGACGCCTGGCTCGCGCGGATCGAGGACGACTGCGCGCGCGCCGAGCGGCAGACGGCCCCGGTGTGCCCGAACATCATCATGCGCTCGCAGCCCGACCTGCTGGCGGCCGACGTCGACGTGCTCGTGCGCCACCGCGTGCCGATGGTGCTCGCGAGCGTGGGATCGCCGGCGCCGATCGTCGACCGGATGCACGACGTCGGATGCCTGGTGCTCGCGGACGTCGCGTCGATGCGCCACGCCGAGCGGGCGCTCGAGGCCGGCGTCGACGGGCTGGTGCTGCTGAGCGCAGGGGCCGGCGGACAGACCGGCTGGGCGAACGGCATGTCCTTCGTGCGGGCGATCCGCTCGATCTGGCAGGGGCCGCTGGTGCTGGCCGGCGGGATCTCGGACGGGGCCGCGCTGTGGGCGGCGCGCGTGATGGACTGCGACCTCGGCCTGATGGGCACGCGCTTCATCGCGACCGCGGAGAGCCTCGCGCCCGACGACTACAAGGCGATGCTGATCGGCAGCGCCCTCGACGACGTCGCGCTCACGCGCGGCGTGAGCGGGCTGGACGCGAACTTCCTGCGGCCGTCGATCGTCGCCTGCGGGCTCGATCCCGAGGAGCTCGCCCGGCCGGTCACCCCCGAGCGCGCGCGCGAGCTGTTCGGCGCGTACGCGGCGCAGCTGCGCGGGCCGAGGCGCTGGGTCGACCTGTGGAGCGCCGGGCACACGGTCTCCGCGGTCGACGCGGTGCGGCCGGTGGAGGAGCTGGTCCGCCGGATCGAGGCGGAGTACCGGGACGCGCAGCAGGCGACGCGGGCGCTGCTCGGGCAGCCGCGCGCGACGGCCGGATCGGCCGTCGGAGCCTGACGATGCGCGGCGTCCTTCGAGCCTTCGATCCGCGGCGATCCCGACGACCCGCGGGGACGTCGGGACGAACGCCCGTCCGGGCGGCGAGTTCACGGGCGTGCCGACGGCGCGCCGAGCCACGAGGAGCGACACGACGATGACGGATTCCCCCCCGGTGCGCTGGCACGTCGCCGACGGCGTCGGCCATTTCGTGCTGAACCGCCCCGAGGCCGCCAACGCGATCGACGTGCCGACGGCACGCGCGTTCGCCGCGGCGGTCGACGCGGCGGTCGACGCGGCGGCGAGCGCCGGGATCGGCGCGGTGCTGCTGTCCTCCACCGGCAACCAGTTCTGCGCCGGCGGGGACATCCAGGCGTTCGTCCGGCGGCGCGACGACCTCGATCGGTTGATCGCCGAGATCATCGAGTGGATCCATCCGGCGATCCTGAAGCTGGCGAGCCTGCCGGTGCCGGTGATCGGCGCGGTGCACGCGTCCGTCGCGGGCGCGGGCATCGGGGTCGCGCTGTGCGCCGACGTCGTCCTCGCCTCGACGGCGATGAAGCTGCGCGGCGGCTACTCGGCGATCGGTCTCAGCCCCGACGCCGGGACGTCGTACTTCCTGTCCCGCCGGGCCGGCGCCGCGCGCGCGAAGTACCTGCTGATGACCAACCGCACGATCGGCGCCGACGAGTGCCTGCGCCTGGGCCTCGTCGACGAGGTCCATCCGCCCGAGGCGCTGCCGTCGGCGGCGGCGGACCTCGCGGCGTCGCTGGCCCGCGGCGCGACCGGGGCCCTCGGACGCGTCAAGCGGCTGTGCGACGACGCGGCGCGCCTGGACCTCGGCGAGCACCTCGACCGCGAGCGGCAGGCGCTGCTCGACGGCGCCCGCTCCGAGGACGGCCGGGAAGGCATCGCCGCCTTCGTCGAGAAGCGCGCGCCCCGGTTCTCCGGAGGGCGCCTCGCGTGAACCGTTCGATCCCTTCCGCAAGGAGACACCGATGAGCCGCGACGTCCACGTGACCGGGGTCGGGATGATCCCGTTCGCCAAGCCCGGGCAGCACGAGCCCTATCCGCGGATGGCCGCGGACGCCGCGAGGCTCGCGCTCGCCGACGCCGGCATCGGCTACGCCGAGGTCGAGCAGGCCTACGTCGGCTACGTGTACGGGGACTCGACCGCCGGGCAGTGCGCGCTGTACGAGATCGGCATGACCGGCATCCCCATCGTGAACGTCAACAACAACTGCTCGACCGGGTCGACGGCGCTGTTCCTCGCGCGCCAGGCGATCGCCTCCGGGGCCGCCGAGTGCGTGCTCGCGCTGGGCTTCGAGCAGATGAGGCCCGGGGCGCTCGGGGCGGTGTTCGCCGATCGCGTCAGTCCGTTCGCCCGCTTCGACGCCGTCACCGAGCAGCTGGTCGGCCACGCGGAGATCCCGCTGGCGCTGCGCTACTTCGGCGGGGCCGGCCTCGCCCACATGCGCCAGTACGGCACCCGGCTGTCCACCTTCGCGAAGATCCGCGCGAAGGCGAGCCGCCACGCGGCGAACAACCCCCTCGCGCTGCTGCGGCAGGTCGTCACCGAGGAGGAGGTGCTCGCCTCGCCGGTCGTCTGGCCGGGCGTGATGACGCGGCTGATGGCGTGCCCGCCGACCTGCGGCGCCGCGGCGGCGATCCTGTGCAGCGAGCCCTTCGCGGCGCGGCACGGCCTGGACCGCGGCGTCCGCATCCGGGCGCAGGCGATGACGACCGACGGGCCCGCGACCTTCGACGACGGCGACATGCGCGAGCTCGTGGGCTTCGGCATGGCGCGGGCGGCGGCGAGGAAGGTCTACGAGGCGGCCGCCGTGTCGCCCGAGGACGTCGACGTGGTCGAGCTCCACGACTGCTTCGCGCAGAACGAGCTGCTGTCGTACGAGGCGCTGGGCCTGTGCGCGCAGGGCGAGGCCGAGCGCTTCGTCTGCGACGGCGACAACACGTACGGCGGCGCGGTGGTGACCAATCCGTCCGGGGGCCTGCTGTCGAAGGGACATCCGCTCGGGGCGACCGGACTCGCGCAGTGCTCGGAGCTGGTGCAGCAGCTGCGCGGCACGGCCGGTCGCCGGCAGGTCGACGGGGCGCGGCTCGCGCTCCAGCACAACCTCGGGCTCGGCGGCGCCTGCGTCGTGACGCTCTACGAACGGACCGACGCCGCGCGGGCCTGATCGCGGCCGGAGGGCGGGTCGCCTCGCCCGAGGGCGGACGATCCCGACTCCGGCATCGTCGCGGTCGGCGGGCGCCGCGACGGCCGGCGGGCGCCGCGACGGCCGGCGGGCGCCGCGACGGCCGGCGGGCGCCGTGACGGCCGGCGGGCGCCCTGACGGCCGCGGGTCGACGGCCGCGGGTCGACGGTCGCGGGTCGCCGGTCGCCGGTCGACGGTCGACGGTCGACGGTCGCGGCTCGCCGGTCGCGGCTCGCCGGTCGCCCGGTTCCGGGCCCGCAGCGGCCGATCAGGCCCCGCCGGCCGCCGCCGCGCGGCCGGCCGACTCGAGGGCCGGCTTCACGCTCTCGAACGCGCCCCCGCCGTCGCACGGGATCACCGCACCCGACATGAAGCCGGCGTACGGCGAGGCGAGGAACAGCGCGAGGTTGGCGACGTCGTCGAGCTCGCCGAACCGCTGCAGCGGGACGGACCCGACGGCGGCGTCGCGGGCGGCGTCGCCCCGCCCCATCAGCCGGTCCACGCCCTCGGTGCCGGCGATCGGCCCGGGCGAGATCGCGTTCACCCGCACCCCCTCCGGGCCCCACTCGAGCGCGAGCACGCGGGTCAGCTGGTCGACCCCCGCCTTGGCGGCGCACGCGTGCGCCTGGTAGCGCATCGGGATCGAGGACTGCGGCGCGGTGACGTTGATCACGCTCGCGCCGGGCCGGCGCAGGTGCGCGAACGCCTGCCGCATCACGTTGAACGTGCCGACGAGGTCGATGTCGACGACGACCCGGAAGCCGTTGTACGACATGTCCTTCGCCTCGCACAGGAAGTTGCCGGCGGCGCCCGAGACCAGCACGTCGAGCGGACCGGAGCGCGCGACGGCCTCCTCCAGCGCGGCGCCGCAGGCGGCGAAGTCGCGCACGTCGGCGCAGGCGCCGTACGCGGGGCGGCCGTGGCGCGACAGGCGCTCGATCGCGTGCCGCACGTTCTCGGGCTTGCGGCTCGCGACGGTGACGGTCGCGCCCTGGGCCGCGAACGCGTCGGCGATGCCGAAGTTGATGCCGGTGGTGCCGCCGAACACCAGCACGTGCTTGTCGTCGAAACGCAGGTCGATCCGCATGGGTCCTCCGGCGACGTCGGAAGGGCGTTCAGGCCAGCCAGCGCTTGCGGCGCCGGTAGTGCTTGACCGCGTGGTAGTCGGTCTGGTGGCCGCCGCCCAGGTAGAACTCCTGGACGTCGGGGTTCGATCGCATCGACTCGGCGGTGCCGGCCATCACGACGCGGCCGTTCTCGATCAGGTACGCGTGGTCGGCGATGCCGAGGGCGGCCACCGCGTTCTGCTCGACCAGCAGCACCGCGACGCCGGCCTCGCGGTTGATGCGGCGGACGATGTCGAAGATCTCGTCGACCAGCAGCGGCGACAGCCCGAGGCTCGGCTCGTCGAGCATCAGCAGCCGCGGCTGCGTCATCAGCGCCCGGCCGATCGCCAGCATCTGCTGCTCGCCGCCCGACAGGTAGCCGGCCTGGGTCTTCGCGCGCTCCTTCAGGCGCGGGAACCAGGCCATCACCTGCTCGGCGAGCTCGCGCACCCGCGCACGGTCGCGATGCATCGAGGCCGCGGCGACCAGGTTCTCGCCCGGGGTCAGGTGCTCGAACACGCGCCGGCCCTCGAGCACGTGCGCCACGCCCAGGCGCACGCGCTGCGGCGGCGCGAGCCCGAGCAGGTCGGTGCCGTCGAAGCGCACCTCGCCGCGGCTGACCCGGCCGCGCTCGGCCACCAGCAGCCCGCTGACGGCCTTGAGCACGGTGCTCTTGCCCGCGCCGTTCGCCCCCAGCAGCGCCGCCAGCCCGCGCGGCAGGACGTCGATCGACACGCCCTTCACCGCCAGCGCGACGTTGTCGTACAGCACCTCGACGTTGTTGAGCGCGAGCAGCGGCGACGGCGCCGCCGCCGGCTCGGGAGCGGCGGCGCCCACCTCAGTTCCCGGATTTCTTGAACTCGGCCGACGAGGTCCGGATCAGCTGCCAGACCAGGTCCTGGTCGGCGGCGAGCCAGTCGGACTTCGGCACCCAGCGCTTGCCGTCCCACTGCGCGACGCGTCCCATGCCGCCGCCCTGGTGATCGGTCGGGCTCAGCGTGGTGGGCGGCGCGAGCCCCTCGGCGGTGAAGTCCTTGATGCCGCGCAGGCCCTCGTTGAGCGCCTCGCGCGTGACCGCGGCGCCCTTGGTGATCTCGAGCGCGCGCCGCACGCCCTCGACCATCAGCGCCGCCGACAGCACGCCGATGTTGTAGTACGTCGTGCCCACGAGATCGGTCGAGCCCGCGCCCTTGTTCTTGCCGACCACCTCCCGCATGATGTCCTGGATGATCTTGGGCTCCCGCCCCGAGGCCGCGCCCTCGTACTTCAGCACGCCCTTCGCCTGCTCCGGCCCGACCACGCGCATGTCCGACTCGGACAGCCAGACCACCGAGGCGATCTTCTCCGGCGAGATGCCGTTGCGGATCGCCTCCTTGAGCGACACGGTCTGCCCGACCCCGCCGCCCCAGATCAACGTCCAGTTCGGCTGCGCGCGCCGCACCTGGGTCCAGACCGCCGACTGCTCGTTGCCCGGCGGCGCGTAGGCGAACGGCAGCAGCTCGAAGCCGCGGCGCTTCGCCATGTCCTGGAGCATCGGCAGCGGCTCGCGGCCGAACGGCGTGTCGATGTGGACCATCGCGATCTTCTTGCCCTTCAGGTCCTTCTCGGCGCGCGCGATGTACTCGATCAGCACCGCGGCCTGCGACCAGTAGCTCGCCGACATCGGGATCACGTACGGGAACACCGATCCGTCGGCCGCGTCGCTGCGCCCGGAGAACATGGTGATCAGGTTGACCTTGTCCTGCAGCGCGCGCGGCACGAGCGCGCGGCTCACCGGCGTCGACAGCGGATCGATCAGCAGCACGCCCTCGCGCTTGAAGCGCTCGTAGGCCTCGATGCCGCGCTGCGTCTCGTTGCCGGTGTCGACGATGTCGGCCGCGATCCGCCAGCCCTGCACGCCGCCGCGCTCGTTGACCAGCGTGAAGTAGTCGCGCTGGCCCTGGCTGTACTCGGCCGTCACGAAGGTGTAGACCTTCGTGAAGTCCTGGGCCATGCCGAACTTGACGACCTTCTCCTGGGCGGCCAGCCGCGGCGCGAAGCCGGCGGCCACGGTCGCCGCGGACGCGGTCAGCATCTGTCGTCTGTCGAGCTTCATGCGTGTCTCCTTGTCGGTCGGGATGAACGCGGACCTTCAGCGGCGGACGTGCCGGAAGGGCCACACCAGGAACGTCTTGCGGACGTTGTCGTAGATCTTCGCGAGCCCCAGCGGCTCGAACAGCAGGAACCCCACGATCAGCGCGCCGTAGAGGATCAGCGGCGCGTGGGTGGCCAGGTCGGAGCCGACGCGGATGCCGAAGCCGCCCGACAGCGCCGCGAGCCCGTTGGCGAGGACGGCGGGCGCGAGCAGGATCAGCGCCGCGCCGAAGTAGCAGCCGAGCACGCTGCCCAGCCCGCCGATGATCACCGTCGCGAGCAGCTGGATCGACAGCTCGATGTGGTACTGCTCGGGCGAGACCGCCTTGTAGTAGCAGAACGCCATCAGCGCGCCGGCGACGCCGCCGATGAAGGAGCTCACCCAGAACGCGAGCAGCTTGTAGCGGAACGCGCTGACGCCGAGGATCTCGGCCGCGTAGTCCTTCTCGCGCACCGCCGCCAGCGCGCGGCCGAGGCTGGTGCGCCGCACGTTGAGCATGAAGACGGTGACGATCGCGCAGGCGGCGAGCGCGACGAAGTACACGCCGGTGTCGGAGCGCACCGCGATGCCGGCGAGCCGCACCGGCGGCAGCTGCAGCGAGGCCTGGGAGCCGCCGCTGATCGCCTGCACGTGCAGCACGACGAAGTCGACCAGGTACTGCAGCGCGAGCGTCGTCACGGCGAGGTACAGCCCCTTGACCCGCAGCGCCGCGGCGCCGAAGACGGTGCCGATCGCCGCGGCCGCCAGCCCGCCCAGCAGCAGCGCGATCTCGAAGGGCACGCCCGCGCGGGCCGCGTGGCCGGCCGCGTAGGCGCCGATACCGAGGATCGCGCCGTAGCCGAGGTGCACCTGCCCCGCGCCGCCCATCAGCAGGTTCAGGCCGAGCGCCGCCGTCACCCACAGCAGCAGCGGCATCAGGTAGGTGTTCAGGTAGAGCGAGGGCAGCACCCAGGGGGCGGCCAGCGCGAACGCGAGCACCGCGCCCACCAGCGCGCGGTCGAAGCGCAGGGGCCACAGCTGGCGCGTCTGGCGGTAGCTGGTGTGACGGACGCCCGCGAGCCGGTAGAACATGGCGTTCAGACCCTTTCGATGTGTTCGCGGCCGAACAGGCCGTGCGGGCGCACGAGGACCGTGAGCAGGATGATCACCGACGCCACCACGTCGCGCGTGCCGCCGCCGATCAGCGGATCGAGCACGCCCGCGGCGACGCTCTCGATCACGCCCACCAGCAGGCCCGCGACGAGCACGCCCGGCACGCTGTCGAGGCCGCCGAGGATCGCGATCGCCACCGCCTTCAGCAGCAGCAGCGACAGCGTCCAGTCGACGCCCTGCGTGCCGCCCCACAGGATGCCGGCGGCGCCCGCCGCGCTGCCCGCCAGCCCCCAGGCGAGCGCGATCATCCACTCGACCCGGATGCCGACCGACCACGACGCGACCGCGTCGTCCGACACCGCGCGCATGCGCACGCCGAGCGCGGTGCCGTAGAAGGCGATCGCCCCGGCGATGAAGACCAGCGCGATCGCGCCGCCCGCCAGGTACGTGCGGTTGACGAGGATGTCGCCCAGCAGGATCGGCGTCTGCGGGATGCCGAGGTCGAGCCGCTTGACCGTCGAGCCGAGCAGGCCCGGCACCAGCCCGCGCAGCAGGATCTCGAGGCCCAGCGTCAGCATGATCACCATCACGACCGGCTGGCCGATCATCCGGCGCAGCATGAAGCGCTCGACGAACACGCCGAGGCCGAACATCAGCACGAGGGTGATCGGGGCGGCGGCCCAGATCGGGAGGCCGGCCGCCGTCAGCAGCAGCACGCACAGGTAGCCGCCGGCCATGCAGAACGCCCCCTGCGCGAGGTTCGCGTAGCGCGAGGCCTTGTAGACGACGACCACGCCGAGCGCGACCAGCGCGTACATCAGCCCGACCAGCGCACCGTTGATCGACAGCTCGGCGAGCAGCAGCACGTCCATCAGGGCACCTTCCGCAGGGTGAGCGAGCGTCGCAGCGTGCCGGTCTCGCCGCTCTCGTAGGTGATCGCGCTCGCGAGCTCGATCGCGGCCGAGGGGCCCGGCATGTCGGCGAAGAGCGCCTCGACCAGGTCGGCGTAGCGCTGCTCGATGACGTTGCGCCGCAGCTTGCGCGTGCGCGTGATCTCGCCGTCGTCGGCGTCGAAGTCCTTGGGCAGGCTCGCGAAGCGGTGCACGCGCAGCTCGGGCTTCAGCATCGTGTTGATGTGGACCACCGCGTCGGACAGCAGGTCCAGCACCTGCGGCAGCTGCGAGAGCTCCGCGTACGAGGTGTAGGACAGCCCGCGCCGCTCGGCCCAGTGCCCGACCGACTCGAAGTCGATGCACAGCATCGCGACCAGGAACGGCCGCCCCGCGCCGACGATCGCCGCGTTGCGCACGTAGGGGCTGAACTTCAGCCGGTTCTCGATGTAGTTCGGCACGAAGCGCTCGCCGGCGGCGGTGTGGACCACCTCGCTGACGCGCCCGAGCACGACCAGGTCGCCGTCGGGCTCGAGGTAGCCGGCGTCGCCGGTCGCCAGCCAGCCGTCGCGCAGCGCCTGCGCGGTGGCCTGCGGGTTGTCGTGGTAGCCCGGGAACACCGAGGCCGAGCGCAGCAGGATCTCGCCGTCGTCGCCGATCCGGACCTCGACGCCCGGCAGCGGACGGCCGACGGTGTGCAGCTTGACGCCGTCGTCGCGCTGCACGGCGGTGAGCGCGCTCGTCTCGGTCTGGCCGTAGAACTGCTTGAGGTTCACGCCCATCGCGCGGAACGCGACGAAGGTGTCCTCGCCGAGCGCCTCGCCGCCGGTGTACGCGCGCTCGGCGCGCGACAGGCCGAGCGCGTCCTTGATCGGGGCGAACACCAGCCACTCGCCGAGCCGCCGCACCAGGCGCTGCGCGGCCGTCGGCGCCCGGCCGGCGAGACGGCCCCGCTCGATCGCGACCGCGTGCGCCATGAAGCGGTCGTGGAGCGCGCGCTTGAACGGCGTGGCCTCGGCGATGCCGACCTGCACGCGGGTGAGCATCTGGTCCCAGGCCCGCGGCGCCGCCAGGTACATCGTGGGCGCCACCTCCCGCAGGTCGTGCGGCACCGTCTCCTGCCGCTCGGGGATGTGGATGGAGAACACCAGCTCGATGCCGGCGCCGAGCGTGAAGACGAAGTCGCCCACCCAGGCCATCGGCAGGTACGCGTAGTGCGACTCGTGCCGCGCGAAGCATCCGCCGCGCTCCGCGTTGCGCACGCCGCCGAGCAGGTTCGCGTGGGTGAGCGGCACGCCCTTGGGCACGCCGGTGGTGCCGGACGAGTGCAGCAGCACCGCGTAGTCGCCGGGCCGGGCCCGCTCGATCAGCGATCGGATCGACGCCGGATCGCGCAGCAGGCGCTCGCGGCCCCGCTCGAGCGCCTCCTCGAGCGACGCGAGCCCGGCGTCCGGGTAGCCGCGCAGGCCGCGCGGGTCCGCGTACAGGATCGTGGCCGGCCGGCCCCCGGTCTGCGCGCGCAGCGCGAGCAGCTTGTCGACCTGCTCCTGGTCCTCGGCGATCGCCACGTCGGGGTGGCCGAGCAGGCTGTACTGGTGCAGCTCGCCCGGCGGCACCTCCGAGTACACCGGAGCCGGGAACGCGCCCAGCACCATCGCCGCGAGCATCGCCTCGTACAGCCTCAGCCGGTTGTCGCCGATGACCAGCAGCGCCGCCCCCTCGCGCAGCCCGCCCTGCTCGAGCGCGACCGCCAGCGCGAGCACGTCGGCCAGCACCTCCGACCACCGGTACTCCCGCCAGATGCCGCGATCGCGCTCGCGGACGGCGATGCGCGCGTCCTCCTCGACCGCGTTGCGCGCGAGCGCGGCGATCAGCGTGGTCGGGCGGCCGTGCTCGTCGCGCGGCGCGTGCGCCGCGGCCTCGCGCACGCGCTCGAGCAGCTCGGCGCCGCAGCGCGCGGCCCGGTCGGCCGGGCGCGGCGGGGCCGCGCCGCTG
>DASPJX010000394.1:0-12688 GCA_035628395.1 Burkholderiaceae bacterium
GCGCCGCGCCCACGGAGGCGGCGATCGCCGCCGCGGCCCACCAGCCGCGCACCGTGGCGAGTTCCGCGAACAGCCGGTTGACGAGGGGGCCGAGCAGCGCGACGTCGAAGGAGGAGAAGTCGAAACCGTCCATGCGCGGAGGATAGCGGACGATCGCGCTACCATTGCCGGCCACCCGGAGGAGACCCGCACCATGGCCGAGCGCATCGTCCATCCCGACACCCTGCATCGCTGGATGACCGACCTGTGGGTCCGCGCCGGCTCGAGCGAGCGCGAGGCGCGGCTGACCGCCGACCACCTCGTCGGCGCGAACCTCGCGGGCCACGACTCGCACGGCGTCGGCATGGCGCCGCGCTACGTGAAGTCGTTCAAGGCGGGCGAGCTGCAGCTGAACGAGACCGTGCGGATCGAGACCGACAACGGTCCGCTGATCACCGTCGACGGCCGCCGCGGCATGGGCCAGTCGGTCACGCACCAGGCGATGGAGCTCGCGATCGAGCGCGCCCGCGCGCACGGGGTCTGCGTGATGGGGCTGAAGAACTCGCACCACCTCGGTCGCGTCGGCCACTGGGCCGAGCAGGCGATCGCCGCCGGCCTCGCGTCGGTGCACTTCACCAACGCGGTGTCGACGATCCCGATGGTCGCGCCGCACGGCGGCGCCGACGCGCGCTTCCTGACCAACCCGTTCACCGTCGGCATCCCGCGCCCGGGCGGCGAGCCGATCGTGCTCGACTTCGCGACCAGCGCGATCGCGCACGGCAAGGTCCGCGTCGCCTACAACAAGAAGAAGAGCGAGCCGTCCACGCAGGTGCCCGAGGGCTCGCTGATCGACGCGAAGGGACGCCCCACGCGCGACCCGAACGTGCTGTTCGAGCCGCCCGAGGGCCCGCACGGCGCGCTGCAGACCGCGGCCGCGCACAAGGGCTACGCGCTCGCGATGGTCTGCGAGCTGCTCGGCGCCGCGCTCACCGGCGGCGCGACCGCCGCGCCCGCGCACCGCACGATGAAGTTCGCGATCTGGAACAGCATGCTCGCGATCGTGTTCGATCCGAACCGCATCGGGCCGGCCGAGCGCTTCGCGACCGAGGCCCGCGCGTTCACCGACTGGGTGCAGGCCTCGCCGCTGTCGGGCGCGACCGAGCGCGTGATGATGCCCGGCGACCCGGAGCGCCTCGCCCGGGCCGCGCGCGCGCAGGGCGTGCCGATCGACCTCGGCACGCTCGACGAGCTCGACGAGGCCGCGCGCACGATCGACGCGGGCCTGCCCGCGCTGTCCTCGCTCGCGCGCTGAGGCCGGTCGCATGTCGAGCGGCGAGGCGGCGGGGGGCGCGACGAGCGTGCTGCCGGTGCACGTGGAGTTCGGCCACTGCGACCCGGCCGGCATCGTCTGGTACCCGAACTTCTACGAGTGGTTCGACGCGGCGAGCCACCGGCTCGCCGAGCGCGCCGGCGTGGGGCTGCACGCGCTGCGCGCGCGCGGCTACCTCGGGCTGCCGCTGATGCAGACCGGCGCCACCTACCGGCGCCCGGTGCGCTTCGGCGACGACGTCGAGGTGCGGAGCACGGTGGTCTCGGCCGAGCGCCGCAGCTTCCGCGTCGAGCACCGGATCGTGCGCGACGGCGAGACGATGCTCGAGGGCTTCGAGGTCCGGTTCCTCGGCGAGCCCCATCCGGACGACCCGCAGCGGCTGCGCGCGGCCGAGCTGCCCGACTGGTTCCGCGCCAGCCTGGGCGTGGGCTGACCCGGCCGGGTGCGCGCGGCCCGCCGCGCGCACCGGTACGGGGGCGCGCCGGCGCGGCCGGCCACGGGTCGATCTCCGTCATCCGCCCCGCGCGGGCCGCCGCTATGATCGGCCGATGCTCCGCCATCGCCTGTCCCCGCTGCTCGACCCCGGCTCGGTCGCGCTGTACGGCGCGACCGAGCGCGAGGGCGCGATCGCGCGCCGGCTGCACGAGCGGCTGCGCGACTCGGGCTTCCGCGGCCGGATCGGCGCGATCAACCCGAAGCACCGCGAGGTGCTCGGCGAGCCCTGCGTGCCGGGCGCCGCGTCGCTCGACTTCGTGCCCGACGTCGCGCTCGCCGCGGTGCCGCCCGCCGCGCTGCCCGCGGTGGTGCGCGACTGCGCGGCGCGCGGCACGCGCTTCGTCGTCGTCTTCGAGACCGGCGCCGAGGTCGCGACGCCCGAGGGCCTCGGCGCGCAGGACGACCTGGTGCGCGAGGCGCGCGCGCTCGGCGTGCGGCTCGTCGGTCCGCACGCGGTCGCGCTGATCCGGCCGGTCTCCGGGCTCGACGCGAGCTTCGTGCCGGTGCGGCCGAAGCCCGGGCGGGTCGCGCTGCTGTCGCAGTCGGGCGCGCTCGCGAGCGCGCTGATCGACTGGGCGGTGCCGGCGGGCATCGGCTTCTCGTCGGTGCTCACGCTCGGGCGCGAGCTCGACCTCGGCTTCGGCGAGCTGCTCGACTGGTACCTGTTCGACGCCCGCACCGACAGCGTGCTGCTCTACCTGGAGGGCGTGCGCGACGCGCGCGGCTTCATGTCGAGCGTGCGCGCGCTGTCGCGCGTCAAGCCGGTCGTCATCATGAAGGCCGGGCACGGCGGCGAGGCGCCGGGCCCGCGCGCCGGCGCCTCGCACTCCGACGCGCTGACCGGCAACGACCGGGTGTTCGAGGCGGCGATCGCCCGCGCGGGCGCGGTCCGCGCCGAGACGACGATGCAGTTCCTCGCCGCCGCGAAGCTGCTCGCGCTGAGGAAGCGCACCGCCGGCCCGCGGCTCGCGGTGCTGTCCAACGGCGCCGGCCCGGGCGTGCTCGCCGCCGACGCGGTCGCGGGCCAGCCGCTCGAGCTCGCGACGCTCGCGCCCGCGACGATCGCCGCGCTCGACCGCTCGCTGCCCGCGTTCGGCTCGCACGCCAACCCGGTCGACCTGCGCGGCGACGCCGACGGCGCGCGCCTCGAGGCGTCGCTGCGCACGGTGCTCGCCGACCCGGGGGTCGACGTGGCGCTGGCGATCGTCGTGCCGCAGGCGGGCGTGGGCTCGGCCGACGCCGCGGCCGCGATCGCGCGCGCGGCGACCGACCAGCCGAAGCCGGTCGCCGCGGTGATCGCCGGCGGCGCGTCGGCCGCGGCCGGCCAGCGCGCGCTCGACGAGGCGGGCGTGCCGCACTTCCTCACGCCGGAGAACGCGGTCGACGCGCTGGCGCTGCTCGAGGCCTTCTCGCGCAACCAGGTGAAGCTGCGGCAGGTGCCGGTGGCGATCGACGAGGGCTTCGCGCCCGACGTCGCGGCCGCCGAGGCGATGTACCGGACCGTGGTCGCGGGCGGTCGGCGCCTGCTCGACGAGGTCGAGAGCAAGGCGCTGCTCGGCGCGTTCGGCATCGCCGCGCCGCCGTCGATCGTCGCGCGCGACGCGGCCGAGGCGGGCGAGGCCGCGTCGCGGCTCGGCTTCCCGGTCGTGCTGAAGGTGCTGTCGCCCGACATCGTCCACAAGTCCGACGTCGGCGGCGTGCGGATCAACGTGCAGTCGGCCGCGGCCGCGCGCGCGGCCGCCGAGGACATCCTCGAGAGCGTCGGCCGGATGCGGCCCGACGCGCGGATCTCGGGCGTGGTCGTGCAGCCGATGATCCGCACGCGCCATCAGCGCGAGGTGCACCTCGGCATGGCGACCGACCCGATGTTCGGCGCGGTGATCGCGTTCGGCGCGGGCGGCGTGGCGGTCGAGCAGATCGACGACGTGGCGATCGGGCTGCCGCCGCTCAACGCCTCGCTCGCCCGCGCGCTGGTGCAGCGCACCCGCATCCACCGGCTGCTGCGCCCGTACCGCAACGTGCCCGGCATCGACTTCGGGCTGCTCGAGCAGACGATCGTGCGCTTCTCGGCGCTGGTGTGCGCGTGCCCCTGGATCGCGAGCGTCGACATCAACCCGCTGGTGGTCGACGAGGACCGCGCGATCGCGCTCGACGCGCGGATCGAGGTCGGGCGCCCGGAGTCGATGCGGCGCGTGCCCTGGCGCGGCGCGTACGGGCACCTCGCGATCCATCCGTACCCGCGCGAGCTCGAGGAGACGCTGACGCTGCGGAACGGCACGACGGTGCGGCTGCGCCCGATCCGGCCCGAGGACGCCGAGCGCGAGCGCGCGTTCATCGCCGCGCTGTCGCCGCAGACGCTGTACCGCCGGTTCATGATGCCGGTGAAGGAGCTCTCGCCGCAGATGATCGAGCGCTTCACGCAGATCGACTACGACCGCGAGCTCGCGATCATTGCGCTGCACGACGAGGCCGGGGGGCCTCCCGGCGGACCGAACGCGCGGATCGTCGCGGTCGCGCGGATCATCCCGACCTGGGAGGACGGCGTCGCCGAGTTCGCGATCGTCGTCGGCGACTGGCTGCACCGCTCGGGGCTGGGCCGCGAGCTGATGCAGCGGATGTTCGAGGCGGCGCGCGCGCGCGGCTACTCGATCGTCGAGGGCGTGATCCTCGGCGAGAACGTGTCGATGCTGCGCTTCTGCGAGCGGCTCGGCTTCACGATCCGCTCGAACCCCGACGACCCGGCCGAGCGGATCGCGCGCCGGAAGGTCGGCTGAGCCGCGCCGCGCCGGGCCGCGTCGGATTCAGCGCGGGCGCGAGACGATCGGCGTGCCGTCCGGGGTGAACTGCGCGTCGGGCCGGTGCATGCGGAACAGCGCCTCGGGCATCAGCTCGAAGTAGTCGGCCGGGCCGCCGCCGCGCATGATCGGCCGGGCCCGCGCGGTCTGGTAGATGCCGTTCTCGAGCAGCGCTCGGTCGATGTGCACGCCGACCACCTCGCCGAGCACGAGCCACGACGACACGGCGCTGCCGTCGGCGCGCTGCAGCTGCACGATCTGCGTCAGCCGGCACTCGAAGGACACCCGCGCCTCGGCCACGCGCGGCACCGAGATCACGCGGCTCGGCGCGGGCGTCAGGCCGGCCAGCGCGAACTCGTCGACCTCGGGGCCCACCGACGCGCAGCTCGCGTTCATCGGCTCGGCGAGCTCGCGCGTGGCGAGGCTCCAGCCGAACTCGCCGGTGGCCTGCACGTTGGCGATCGAGTCCTTCCAGCCGATCGTCGAGAAGCCGATGATCGGCGGCACGTAGTTGAACCCGTTGAAGAAGCTGTACGGCGCGAGGTTCAGCACGCCCTCGGGCGATCGGCTGGAGATCCAGCCGATCGGGCGCGGGGCGACGATCGCGTTGAACGGGTCGTGCGGCAGGCCGTGCCCGCGGGCGGGCTCGTAGAAGTGGTCGTCGCGTGCGGTCATGGGCGTCGGGTGGGCTGCGTGGGAGGGACGGGAGGACGGTCGTCGGGCGGCGGGTCGGCGCGCTCGCGCAGCACCGCCCAGGCGAGGCACGCCCAGCCGGCGACGAACGCGGCGCCGCCGATCGGCGCGACCGCGCCGAGCCCGCGCACGCCGCTCGACGCGAGCGCGTACAGGCTGCCGCAGAAGAGCACGGTGCCCGCGACGAACGCCCAGCCGGCGGCGCGCGCCGCGGCGCCGTGCCGGCCCGAGGCCGCGAGCGCGAGCAGCGCGAGCGCGTGGTACATCTGGTAGCGCGCCGCGGTCTCCCAGACGGCGAGCGCGTCGGGACCGAGCCGCGCGCGCAGCGCGTGCGCGCCGAACGCGCCGGCCACGACCGCGAGGCCGGCCGACGCCGCGCCGATCGCCGCCCAGCGCCGGTTCACGCGCGCCCCCGCGGGCCGGGCGCCGCCGTCTCCGCGCGCTGCGCGCGCTCGCCGATCCAGCGCACCAGGTCGCGCTCGAACGCGCGGCGCCCGACGTCGTGGTGGACCTCGTGGCGGCTGCCCGGATAGCGCCTGAGCGTGCGGTCGGGATGGCCGCAGGCGGCGTGGAACGCGACGCTGCCGGCGGGCGCGTTGATCGGGTCGTCGTCGCCGTGCAGCAGCAGCAGCGGCAGCGGGAAGCGCGGGGCGGCCGCGCGCACCTCGGCCATCGTGCGCAGGATCTCGGCGCCCCAGCGCATCGACACGCGGCCGTGCACCAGCGGATCGGCCCGGTAGGCCTCGACGACCGCGGGATCGGTCGACAGCCCGGCGGGATCCAGCCCGAGCTCGATCGCGCGTCCGGGCGCGATCGCCGCGAGCGGCCTCGACAGCGCCTCGAGCACCGGGCGGCGCGGGCCGGCGGGCTCGAGCGCGGGCGCGCTCGCGACGACGCCCGCCAGGCCCTCGGGCCGGCGCAGCGCGACGTCCAGCACGATCAGCCCGCCCATGCTGTGGCCGTACAGGAAGACCGGCCGTCCCTCGGCGAGCGACCGCGCGAGGCCGACGATCGCCGCGACGTCCCGCCGGTAGTCGTCCCAGCCGTCGACGTGGCCGCGCGCGCCCGGCGAGCGGCCGAAGCCGCGCAGGTCGGCCGCGGCCACCGCGAAGCCTTCGCGATGCAGCGCCTGCCGCACGCCCTCGTGGCGGCCGTGGTGCTCGCCCAGGCCGTGGACCATCGCCACCGCCGCGCGCGGCGCGCCGGGCGCCGGCAGCGCGAGGCCGGCCAGCTCGAGGCCGTCCTCGGTGCGGAGCGTGCGTTCCTGCGGTGGCATCGTGGGGCGGCGTCGCCGGTCGGGGCGCCTACACTACACCACCCGAAAGGCTCGCCCGGGAGAGGGGAATGGAACGAAGGCTGTTCGTCGTCGACTCGATCGCCGTCGCCGAGCCGGCGATGGCCGACGCGGTCGTGGTCTGCGGCTCGCACGGTGGGGTCTCGGCCGGGCGCTACGTGCTCGCGCTGCCGGCGATGCCGCACGCGGTGATGTTCAACGACGCGGGCGTCGGCAAGGAGGGCGCGGGCGTGGTCGGGCTCGGCATGCTCGAGGAGCGCGACGTGATCGCCGCCGTGTACTCGCACGAGTCGGCCCGGATCGGCGACGGCGCCGACGGGCTCGAGAGCGGGATCCTGAGCCGGGTCAACGGCCCGGCCGCGCGCGCCGGGCTCGCGCCGGGGCAGCCGGTGCGCGACGCGGTCGCGCGGCTGCGCGCGACGGAGCGCTGAGGCGCGCCGGCCGGGAAGCGCGGATCGCGCGACGGGCCGGGCGCTCCCGCGCGCCGCGCCGCCGGCGCCTGCGGCTCAGCGCGCCGGCGCGGGCACCGGGCGGCCCGCCAGCCGCTCGTCGACGTTGATCCGCCCCATCCCCGGCAGCTCCATGTCGCCGGGCGTCCAGCCCTTCGGGCACGGGCCCGCCCAGCGGCCGGCGATCGTCACCTTGCTGCGCGAGATCGACGCGAGCGGCGGCCTGAAGACGGTGTCGACCTCGCCCTTGTACGCGCGCTCGAAGTCGCCGGCGAACACCGAGGTCGTGCGGGCGACGCTCGAGCCGACCCGGCACTCGGCCTCGCCGACCCAGCGCTCGCCGTCGCGCAGCCAGGTGTCGCGGCTGCAGGCGGCGCGGTCGTGCGACCGGCCGAAGCGCTGCATCTCGCGGTCGGTCCGGGCGTCGACGCAGTGGCGCACGAGCTGCGACGGCGCGCCGGTCGTCTGCATCGTGATCTCCCAGAGCCCGGGCCGGCGCACCGGCACGTCCTGCGCCGCCGCGGGCGCGACGGCGAGCAGGGCCAGCGCGAGCGCCGGCGCGAGCGCGGCGGGCCGCACGCGCGGCGGGGTCGGTCGACGGATCCTCATCGGCACCTGACGGGAGCGGCGGAAGGTCCACTGTAGCGACCTCCCCCGCCCGGGGCGCCCTCGGGCGCCGGGGTGCGCGGCTCGCGCCGACAGCGGGACGCGGCCGTCCGGCCCGGATCCGACCCCTCAGCCGTCGGCGCGCCCGACGGGCGCCCCGAGCGCGGGCAGCGGCGGGCGCAGCGGGATCGGCGTGCCGAGCACGATGGAGGTGTTCGACGCGCCGTAGCGGCTCAGCGTGCCGATCACCTCGGACAGCTCGGCGACCGAGCGCAGCGCGACCCGCACGATCAGGCAGTCCTCCCCGGTCACGCGCGACATCTCGACGACCTGCGGGATCGCGAGCGCGACCTGCTCGAGCGCGTACTGCACCTGCGGCGTGGCGACGATCCGCACGAACGCGTCGATCGTGAAGCCGAGCTTCGCGTGGTCGAGCCGCAGCATCGCGCCGCGGATGACGCCGCGCTCCTCCATCCGGCGCACCCGCTCGGCGACCGTCGGCTGCGACACCCCCAGCTCGCGCGCGACCTCGGCGTACGGGCGCCGGGCGTCGTTCGCGAGCAGCTGCAGGATCCGGTGGTCGAGCGCGTCCATGCCTTCATTCTCAAGCTCGAGGGACCCTTCCGGCAAGATTCGCGAGACGAATGGGCGGCGGCGCCTTCGATCTCCGCTGTGTCCGGACGCGCGGTCCCGCTACGATCGCCGGCACCGCGACGCTTCCCGACGACGGCCCCGCCATGTCCGCCCTGCCCGCCTCCGCCCACCCCCCGATCGACGCCCGGACCGGCGCCGCGCTGCTCGCCGTCTACCTGATCTGGGGCACGACCTACCTGGCGGTCAAGTTCGCGCTCGCGAGCTTCGCGCCGTTCTGGCAGATGGGCAGCCGCTTCGTCGTCGCCGGCGGGCTGCTGTTCGCGTGGCTCGCGCTGCGCGGCGCGCCGTGGCCCACCGCCCGCCAGTGGCGCGACTCGGCGATCGTCGGCGCGCTGATGCTGGGCGGCGGCATGGGCCTGGTCGCCACCGGCCAGCAGTGGATCTCCTCCGGCGCGACCACGGTGCTGATCGCGGTGATGCCGGTGTGGCTCGCGCTCTGGCAGGGCGCGTTCGGTCGCTGGCCGGCGCGGCGCGACTGGCTGGGCATCGCGCTCGGCACCGCGGGCGTCGTCGTGCTCGCGAGCGGCGCGGAGTTCCGCGCGAGCCCGGCGGGCCTCGCCGCGATCGTCGGCGCGACGCTCTGCTGGTCGCTCGGCTCGGTGCTGTCGACGCGGCTCGACGTGCCGAAGGGGCCGATGGGCTTCGCCGCCGAGATGCTCGGCGGCGCCGTCGCGCTGCTCGCGCTGAGCGCCGCGGCGGGCGAGCCCTGGATGATGCCCTGGCGGGCCGAGCCGCGCGCGCTCGCCGCCTGGGGCTACCTGATCGTCGCCGGCTCGCTGCTCGCGTTCTCGGCGTACATGTACCTGATGGCGAACGTGCGGCCCGCGCTCGCGGCGAGCTACACCTACGTGAACCCGGCGGTGGCGCTGCTCGTCGGCGCCTGGCTCGGCGCCGAGACGGTCGCGCCGCAGACGCTGGTCGCGCTGCCGGTGATCCTCGCCGCGGTCGCGCTGCTGATGGGCGGGCGGCGCTGAGCGGGTGGGCGCAGGGCGCGTCGGCGCGGCGCGGTCCGCGCCGCGCGGGCCGGCGTCAGCGCACCAGCACCCCGACCAGCCACAGGCTGATGCCGGGGAAGGCCAGCAGCAGCGCCGTGCGCAGCACGTCGCTGATCAGGAAGGGCACCACGCCGCGGTAGGTCTCGCCGATCGGCACGTCCTTCGCGAGGCCGTTGATCACGTAGACGTTGAGCCCCACCGGCGGCGCGATCAGCCCGATCTCGACGACCATCAGCACCAGGATGCCGAACCAGATCAGCTTCAGGTCGGGCGGCAGGCCGAACAGGTCGAGCCCGACGATCGTCGGCAGGAAGATCGGCAGCGTCAGCAGGATCATCGACAGCTCGTCCATCACGCAGCCGAGGATCACGTAGAACACCAGGATGCCGGCGACCACCGCGAGCGGCGGCACGCCGAGGTCGCGGACGATGCCGGCGAGCGCCGCCGGGAACTGCGTCAGGGCGAGCGCCGCGTTCAGCACGTCGGCGCCCAGGAAGATCATGAAGATCATCCCGGTGGTGACCGCGGTGTCGTAGAAGCACTCGAGGAACTTCGGGACGGTGAGCTCGCCGCGCAGCACCGCGGCGAGGAAGGTCGCCGACGCGCCGACCGCCGCGCCTTCGGTGGGCGTGAAGAAGCCGCCGTAGATGCCGCCGAACACGACGACGAAGATCGCCGCGATCGGCCACACGTCGCGCACCGCGGCGAGGAACCGGCTCCAGCTCTCGCGCTCGGCCGCCGGGCCGTGGCCCGGGAAGAGGCGCACGTAGATCGCGATCGCGACGATGTATCCGACGATCGCGATCGCGCCCGGCAGGATCGCCGCGGCGAACAGCTTGGCGATGTTCTGCTCGGCGAGGATGGCGTAGACGACCAGCACCACCGACGGCGGGATCGTGATGCCGAGCGTGCCGCCGGCCGCGAGCGTCGCGGTCGCGAGGCGGCCGGAATAGCGGTGGCGCCGCATCTCGGGCAGCGCGACCTTGGCCATCGTCGCGGCGGTCGCGACCGACGAGCCGCAGACCGAGCCGAACGCCGCGCAGGCCATCACCGCCGCCATCGCCATGCCGCCGCGCACGTGGCCGATCAGCGACGCGGCCGCGGCGAACAGGCTCCTCGAGAGCCCGCCCTGCGTCGCGAACGCGCCCATCAGCAGGAACAGCGGGATCACCGTCAGGTCGTAGTTCGCGAGCCGCGCCCACGCGAGGCCCTTGAGGAAGCTCGCGAACGGCGGCCAGCCGGCGAGCGCGACGTAGCCGATCGCCCCGGGGATCAGCATCGCGAGCGCGATCGGGATGCGCGCCGCCATCAGCACGAGCATGCCCGCGAACAGCACCAGCGCGAGGGTGGTGCCCGCCATCAGGAGCGTTCCTCGGACTCGGCCACCTCGTGCAGCGCCCAGTGGCGCCACGCGCTGTAGAACGCGGCGAGCGCGGCGATCGCGAACGACGGCACCATGCTCGCGTAGGCGGGCCAGATCGGCAGGCCCATCAGCATCGTCGACTCGTCGTAGCGCCACGCGTCGAGGCCGCCCACGCCGGTGCGCCAGGCGATCAGCGCGAGCGCGAGGCCCACGGCGAGCGAGCCGATGCCGTCGAGCGTCGACTTCGCGCGCGCCGACGCGTTCTGGGTGAAGAAGTCGACGAAGATGTTGCCGTTGCGCAGCTGCGTGAACGGCAGGAACGCCGCCACCGACACCGCGCATCCGAACTGCGCGAGCTCGAAGTCGCCCTGGATGGGGGCGCCGGCGACGTTGCGCATCGTCACGCTGTAGAGCGACATCAGCGCGACGCCGGTGAGCGCGAGGCCGCCCAGGATCGCGAGCGCCTGCGCGAGCCGCTCGAGCGCCCGGCCGACGGGATCGGTGTAGGTCATCGGAAGGTTCCTTGCGGTGCCCGCGTCGGGCACCGCCGCGATGAGGAGCGCGCGCGCCGGGGGCGGGACGCCCCGACGCGCGCGGCGCGCGGCACGCCCGCCGCGCGCGGGCCGGTCACTTCGTGTGCTTCTGGATCAGGCCCTTCGCGCAGTCGAGCAGCTGCTTGCCGTTGAAGCCGCGCTTGTCCATGTCCTTCATCCACTCGTCGTCGACCAGGTCGGCCGCCTTGCGGAAGCCCTCGAGCTCGGCGCCGCCGATCGTCATGATCGTGTTCTTGCGCTCGTCGGCCGACACCTTGCGCGCCGGCGCGTCGCCCGCCTGCTGCGCGCGACCGAGCGCGGCCGAGGCCTCGATGCCCGAGTTCGCGTCGATGATCTTCTTCAGGTCGGGCGGCAGCGAGTCGTACTTCGCCTTGTTCATCGCGACGACGAACGCGGTGGTGTACAGGCCGCCGGCCTTCGCGTCGAACTCGGTGTGGAACTTCGCGAGCTCGTCGACCTTGACCGCGGTGGTCACCTCCCACGGGATCACCACCGCGTCGACCACGCCCTTCGACAGCGCGTCGGGGATCTGCGGCAGCGGCATGCCGACCGGCGTCGCGCCCAGCGCCCCGAGCAGCCGGGTGACCGCACGCGTCGGGCCGCGCACCTTCATGCCCTTCAGGTCGGAGACGTTGCGGATCGGCTTGTCGCGCGAGTGGAACATGCCCGGGCCGTGCACGTTGACCGCGATCAGCTGCGTGTCCTTGAACTCGCCCGACGCGCAGGTCTGGGTGTACTCCCAGTACGCGCGCGAGGTGGCCTCGGCGTTGGTCATCATGAACGGCAGCTCGAACGCCTCGACGCGCGGGAAGCGGCCCGGGGTGTTGCCCGCCAGCGTCCACACCACGTCGACCACGCCGTCGCGCGCCTGGTCGTAGAGCTGCAGCGGCGTGCCGCCGAGCTGCATCGCCGGGTACTTCTCGAACTGGATGCGGCCGCCCGAATCCTTCTCGACCTTCTCCATCCAGGGCAGCAGCATCGAGCGCCAGACGTTCGACTGCGGCGCCATGAACGTGTGGAACTTGAGCGTCACGGTCTGCTGGGCCTGGGCGCCCGCGACCAGGCCGAGCGACATCGCCGCGGCCAGTGCCAGGGTACGGAGCTTCATTCGGGGTCTCCTGTGGTGTCGGTGCGCGGACCGCCCGAACGGGCGCGCGGCGGGCGCCAAGCCTACACCATGCGGCGCGGCGCGGCGCATACGGAGGCGCCGGCGCCACGGTCGCGGCGCACGGCGCGACGCGCGCGTCTCGGGGACGCGATCGGCACGCGCTCGTGCGACGCGATCGGCACGCGCTCCGAGAGACTCGATGGGCACGCTCCGTCGACGCGACCGACGCGGGCCGGTGCCGTGCCCGGCGCGGGCCGGCGCCGGGATCCGCGGGCCGGCCCCGCGATCGGCGCCGACTCAGGCGACCGGCGGCACCTCGACGCGCAGCCCGTCGAGCGACGCGTCGACCTCGATCTGGCATCCGAGCCGGCTG
>DASPJX010000395.1:0-5663 GCA_035628395.1 Burkholderiaceae bacterium
CAGCTCCTGCACCCAGTCCGCGCCGCCGCCGTCGAGACGTCGCAGCCCCCGCAGGTGGATCAGCATCGCGCCCACCATGCCGGGGACGGCGGCCACCGTCTCCAGCACGACGGCCCGGTGGCCGTAGCGGCGGGTGAAGAAGGTGTCCGCGATGCCGCGCAGCAGCTTCGTGAGGCCGAGCGCCACGGCGTCGGAGAGGGCCTGCGCGGGCCGGTGGTCGCCGGACAGGGGGATCGGGTGCATGCTGTCGCTCCTCTTGAAGATGCCGTTTTCTTGCATCTTATGCGCCGGGTAGAATAGATGTCAATTCAATACATCTTCTGTTCCGGACTCCCATGAGGCTCGCTCAGCACACCGACTACGGCATCCGCGTCCTGATCTACGCCGCGGTGCTGTGGCCGACGGGGAAGCTCGCCTCGATCCCGGAGATCGCGCAGGCGTACGGGATCTCGCAGAACCACCTGATGAAGGTGGTGCACCGGCTGGGCCTGCTCGGCCTGCTGCACACGCAGCGCGGCCGCAACGGCGGCCTTCGCCTGACCCGCGATCCGTCGACGCTCCGGCTGGGTCAGGTGGTGAAGCTGCTGGAGGCCGACATGACCCTCGTCGTGTGCTCCAGCGACACGAAGCCGGCCTGCCCGCTGGCGGGCATGTGCCGCTTCGCGTCGGCGCTGGACGAGGCGAAGGCGGCGTTCCTCGACGCGCTCGACCGGTACACGCTCGCCGACGCCGCGGAGGCGCCGCGCGGCGGCGGATCGGCCGCGGTGATCGCGTGGCTCCCCCGGTAGGGACGGCGCCCGCCCGACGCCGCGAACCCGTCGGACCGGGCACGCCATGGACGGCGAGTCGCACCCCGACCGGCGCGCACCGTTCCCGGCCTATAGTGGAGCCGCTCGCCGTCGTACGGATCGCCGGGCCCTCGCCCGGACTCGCGGCGCGCCGCCGGGGCGCGTCGGGAGGCACGACGGAGCCCGCCCGCCGCGTCCAGGTACCGACATGCGCTTCTTCATCCTCGTGGACGGCGGCCAGACGGTCGAAGCCGACGAGACGGTGTTCGCGGACTGGTCCGCGCGCGCCAACCGCAGGATCGCGCACCACCAGTCCGGCGTCGTCGAGGTCAGCACCGTCTTCGTCGGCATCGATCACCGGACGTTCGAGACCTCGCCGGCGCGGCTCTTCGCGACGACGGTGCTGCGCGACGGCCGCGTGGGCGAGACCTGGCGACACTCGAGCTTCGACGACGCGCGGATCGGACACCTGCGCATCTGTCGCGAGGTGTTCGGCTTCGTGCCGGACGGGACGCGGCCCTAGTCCTCGGCCCTAGTACTCGGCTCCCGGCCCTCGGCTCGCGGCCCTCGGCTCGCGGCCCTCGGTCCCCAGCCCTCCGGCCCTCGGCCCTCGGTCCCCGGTTCCGGTCGCGGCGCCGTGCGCCCGGGCACGCCCGGACACGGGCCCGCGCGGCGGGCTCCGCCCTCTCTGGCGAGGCGGGCCGTGCGTCGTCGCCGGCCGGCGAGGGCCGGCCGTCCCGTCACCTCGTCGGGCCGGATCGATCGGCCGGGCCGGCGGCGTCGGCGGGGACGCGGAACACCGAGACGGCGTCGACGAGCAGCCGGGACTGCTGCTCCATGCTCTGCGTGGCCGCGGCCGCCTCCTCGACGAGCGCCGCGTTCTGCTGCGTGACCGCGTCGAGCTGGGCGACCGCGAGGTTGACCTGCTCGATGCCGCTGCTCTGCTGCTCGGCCGCCGACGTGATCTCGCCGATCAGGTCGGTGACGCGGCGCACCGACTGCACCACGTCGCCCATCGTGGTGCCGGCCTGGCCCACGAGCTCGGTGCCGTCGCTCACCTTGGAGACCGAATCCTCGATCAGCCGCTTGATCTCGCGCGCCGCGTCGGCGCTGCGCTGCGCGAGCGTGCGGACCTCGGAGGCCACCACCGCGAAGCCGCGGCCCTGCTCGCCGGCACGCGCCGCCTCGACCGCCGCGTTCAGCGCGAGGATGTTCGTCTGGAACGCGATGCCGTCGATGACGGTGATGATCTCCCTGACCTTGCCCGCGCTCTCGGAGATCGAGGCCATCGTCCGCACCACCCGCTCGACCACCTCGCCGCCGCGCATGGCCGTCTCGCGACTCGCCTGCGCGAGCTGGTTCGCGCTGCGCGCGTTGTCGGCCGTCTGGCGCACCGTGCCGGTCAGCTCCTCCATCGCGCTCGCCGTCTCCTGCAGGCTGGACGACTGCTGCTCGGTGCGGCTCGACAGATCGACGTTGCCCTGCGACACCTCGGTGGTGGCGACCCGGATCTGCTCGGCGCCGGCCCGGATGCCCTCCACCAGCGTCGCCAGACTCGCCTGCATCGTCGCGAGGTTGGCCATCAGGCTCGTCCGGTCGCCGTCGCGGGTCGGCGGGCGGATGGTGAGGTCGCCCTGCGCGACGCGCTGCGCGGCGAGGACCGCGTCGGCGGGCTCGCCGCCCAGCACCCGCAGCACCGAGCGGCTGATCCACCAGCCGAGCGCGAGGCCGAGCAGCGCGACCGCGGCGACCGCCGCGAGCGTGACGAGCTGCGCGCGGCGGCTGCGCGCGGTGGCGGTCTCGGCGAGCGCCGCCTCGCGCTTCTCGATCAGGTGGGTCGCCTCGTCGAGCAGGCGGACCGCGTCGCGATCGACGCCGCGGACCGCCGCATCGCCCCTGTCGTGCGCGAAGTCCGACGCCCTGAAGGTCTCGAGGCCCTTGCGGTAGCGCACGCCCATCTCGGCGTGCGCCTTGCCGAACGCCTCGAGCAGCTCGCGCACCTTCGGTTCGAGCCCGCCCGTCAGCAGCGTCGCGGCACCGTCGACGACCGCCTTCTCGCGCTTCTCGAACGCGTCCCAGTAGCGCCTGAGCTGCTCCGGATCCTTGCCCCGCAGCAGCACGTTCTTCCACTCCTGCACCTGCTCCTTGAACTGGGTCTCGATCGCGCGGATGGCGCGCTCGTGCCGGTTCGCCTCGGCCAGCTCGACCTCGTACACCTGCAGCGCGCCGCGCAGCTGCACGAATCCCGCGAGCGCGGCGAGCGCCATCAGCAGCATCACGAAGGCGAAGCCGAGTTGCAGCCGGGTGCTCAGCTTCAGGGGCGTACGGTTCATGGCGGCTCGTCCTGTCAAGGGAAGACTTGCGTTCGACGTACGCCCATGGTGTGGCCCGGAACGGTGCACGATGCACCGAAAAGAGGCGCGCGCACGGTGCAAACCCTGGCGATCGGGCGAAAAGCGGCACCGCGCCGCCGCTCGTCGGGGCGGCGGGTGCGGGGCCCGCTCCGCCGGCGAGTGCCGGGCTCGTCGCCGGCGAGTGCGGGGCCCGCTCCGCCGATGAGCGCAGGGCCCGCTCCGCCGATGAGCGCCGGGCTCGCCCCGCCGACGAGCGCAGGACTCGCCCCGCCGGCCGGTGCGTCGGCTACGCGGCGCGCGGAACGAGCGCGCGTCCGGCGGCCCTCCAGCCTTCGAGCCCGCCCGCGAGAAAGCGGGCGTTCACGCCGGCGGCGCGCAGGCGCAGCGCGGTCGCGCGGCTCACCTCGTGCCCGTGGACGCAGTAGACGATCACCTCGCGGTCGCCCGCACAGTCGCCCTCCCACCGCGCGACGAGCGCGGGGTCGCGCCACCGCGCCCCGGGGAGCATCGTGTCGGCCTGCGCGAACGCCCCGGCGCGCCGCACGTCGAGCACGACGGCGCCCTCGACGTCCGCGTGCGCCGCGGCGAGCGGCGCGGTCGCGGCGTCGACGGCCGCCCGGTAGCGCGCGTGCACGCGCGCCCAGTCGAGACCGTCGACGAAGGCCTCGGCGCAGCGGTCCGCCTCCGCCCCGGTGCGACGCGCGTGCTCGCGCACGTCGAGCGCCAGCAGCGGCACGCCGTCCGCCGCCCCGGCGGCATCGACGGCCGAGCGGTTCGTCAACGATCCGTCGCGCGGCCCGAAGACGAGCAGCGCCCAGCCGTCGCCCTCGCCCGCCGCGCGCGCCGCGGCGACGAATCCGTCGCGCCATCGCTCGACGGACCCGAAGCCGGCCTCGAGCGCGAGCCTCGTCGCCGGCTCCATCGGTCGACCCTCGCCGCCCGCGTCGTCCGCGTACAGCGCGCGCAGCGACGCCGGATCGAAGGGGGCGGGGCGGACGTCCATGGAAGCTCCTCTCAACGCGGCACCGGAACGATCGCGGTCACCGCCAGCCCGGCGAGCGCGCAGGCGGCCAGCAGCGGCATCACGCCGACCCTGAAGCGGAACAGCGCCACGGCCGCGGCCGCAGCGATCAGCGCCGAGGCGACGTCGAACGGCCCCTCGAAGCCCCGCGGCCACAGCACGTGGTACGCGAAGAACAGCGCGAGGTTCAGGATCACGCCGACGACGGCCGCGGTGATGGCCGACAGCGGCGCGGTGAACCCGAGCCGGCCGTGGGTGGCCTCGACCGCCGGGCCGCCCGCGAGGATGAACACGAAGGACGGCAGGAACGTGAAGAACGTGACCACGGCGGCCGCCAGCGCGCCGCCGAGGAACGGCGCGTCGGGGCCGAGCACCTCCCTCGCCCAGCCGCCGACGAAGCCCACGAACGCGACGACCATGATCAGCGGCCCGGGCGTCGTCTCGCCCAGCGCGAGTCCGTCGATCATCTGCGGGCCGCTCAGCCACTGGTGGGTCTCGACCGCGCCCTGGTACACGTAGGGCAGCACCGCGTACGCGCCGCCGAACGTCAGCAGCGCGGCCTTCGTGAAGAACCAGCCCATCTGCGTCAGCGTGCCCTGCGTCCCGTGCGTCGCCGCGAGCGCCGCCATCGCCAGCGCCCACATCGAGAGGCCGATCGCCAGCAGCGTCGCCAGCCGGCGGCGCGAGAAGCGCGCGTGGGGCGGGGTCGGCGTGTCGTCGTCGATCAGCGCGGGGCCGAAGCCCGCCTTCGCGGCGCCGTGGCCGCCGCCGAGCGCGAACACGTCCGGCCGGCGGCGGGCGCCGAAGTGCCCGACGAGACCCGCGGCCAGCACGATCGCCGGAAACGGCGTATCGAGGGCGAAGATCGCCACGAAGGACGCCGCGGCGATGCCCCACATCCAGCCGTTGCGCAGCGCCCGCGTGCCGATGCGGTGGGCGGCGTGCAGCACCAGCGCGGTGACCGCGGGCTTGATGCCGTAGAACAGGCCCGCCACCAGCGGCACGTCGCCGAAGCGCAGGTAGATCCACGACAGCGCGATCAGCACGAACAGCGAGGGCAGCACGAACAGCGCCCCGGCGACGATGCCGCCCCACGTGCGGTGCATCAGCCAGCCGATGTAAATGGCTAATTGTTGCGCCTCGGGGCCGGGCAGGAGCATACAGTAATTGAGTGCATGCAGAAACCGCTCTTCACTGAGCCAGCGCCGACGCTCGACCAGCTCACGGTGCATGATGGCGATCTGCCCGGCGGGGCCGCCGAAGGAGATGAAGCCGAGCTTCACCCAGAAGCGGAACGCCTCGCCGAAGCTGACGTGACGCCTCGGGGTTTGGGCGTCACTTCCGCCCGGCCTTTCCTGTCCGCCTTCTTCCCCCGCCGCCTTTACGACTGCCTCCATCACGCCCCACCCTTGCCCCTTTCGTCGTCAGGTACTCGTAGAGGCCGTCGAAGACCGTCGCCGCCTGCCTCACCAGCTTGCGGTCGTCGGTGACGACGCTCGC
>DASPJX010000396.1:0-3755 GCA_035628395.1 Burkholderiaceae bacterium
TCGCCATCTGCCGCCACGCGAGGCCGCGCCCGACCGGCCCGCCGGTGACGACGTGGCGCATCACCTCGGGATCCGCGCACATCGCCGCGTACGCGTCGAGGTCGGCCTCGACGAACGCGCGCAGCACGAGCCGCGGCGTCTCGATCGACGGGATCGCGGCGAGCGGCGTCGGCGCGCTCATGCGCGCCGGACCGGCGCCGCCGCGCGTCGGGCGCGCCAGCGGTCGACGACGCGCCAGCCGAGCAGCGTCGCCACCGTCAGCGCGTACCAGGCGACCTCGGAGTAGTCGTTCTTGCCGGACTTGTGCCACCAGTAGTGCAGCACCTCCGCGATCGCGACGCCGTAGACCAGCCGGTGCAGCCGGCCCCAGTTCCGCCCGAGGCGTCGCAGCATGCCGTCGGTCGACGTCGCCGCGAGCGGCACCATCAGCACGAACGCGAGCATGCCCATCGTGATGAACGGGCGCTTGATCACGTCGGCCACGATCGCCGGGACGTCGAAGTACTGGTCGAACCAGACGTAGGTCGTCAGGTGCAGCGCGCCGTAGAAGAACGCGAACAGCCCGATCATCCGCCGCAGCCGGATCAGCCACGGCCAGCCGGCGACGCGGCGCAGCGGCGTGACCGCGAGCGTCGCGCACAGGAACACCAGCGTCCAGGTGCCGGTCGAGCGCGTGACGAGCTCGATCGGATTCGCGCCGAGCCCGCCGAACCAGCCGAGCGTGCCGGCGAGCACGAGCCGCGCGAGCGGCGCGAGCGACAGCGCGAACAGCGCGGCCTTCAGCGCGCGCAGCGCGCGGGGCGACGGTCCGGGCAGCCTGCGCGCGGCGCCGGCCGCGCGCCGCGGGTCAGTAGAAGCGCTTGAGGTCCATTCCGGCATACAGGCTCGCCACCTGGTCGGCGTACCCGTTGAACGGCAGCGTCGGGCGCTTGCGCACCATGAAGCCGTCCTCGCCGATGCGCCGCTCCGACGCCTGCGACCAGCGCGGATGCGAGACGTCGGGGTTCACGTTCGAGTAGAAGCCGTACTCCTGCGGCGCCGAGCGCGTCCACGAGGTCATCGGCTGCTTCTCGACGAAGCGGATCCGCACGATCGACTTGCCGCTCTTGAAGCCGTACTTCCACGGCACGACCATCCGCACCGGCGCGCCGTTCTGGTTCGGCAGCAGCTCGCCGTACAGCCCGAAGGTCAGCAGCGTCAGCGGATGCGCGGCCTCGTCCATGCGCAGGCCCTCGGTGTACGGCCACGCGAGCACGCTCGACGACAGCCCGGGCATCTGCCGACGGTCGGCGAGCGTGTGGAACTCGACGAACTTCGCGTTGCCGGTCGGCTCGACGCGCCGGATCAGCTCCGACAGCGGGTAGCCGACCCACGGGATCACCATCGACCAGCCCTCGACGCAGCGCATCCGGTAGATGCGCTCCTCCATCGGCGCGAGCTTCAGCAGCTCGTCGATGTCGAAGGTCTTCGGCTTGGCGACCTCGCCCTCGACGACGACGGTCCACGGCCGCGTCTTCAGCGAGCCGGCGTTGCGCGCCGGATCGTCCTTGTCGAGGCCGAACTCGTAGAAGTTGTTGTACGTCGTGACGTCCTTGTACGGCGTCGGCTTGTCGGTCGTGCCGAACGGGCCCGGCTTCGCGGCGATCTTCGCCTCGGGCCGGCCGGTCTGGGCGCCGGCGAGCCCCGCGGCCGGCAGCGCGAGCGCGGCGGCGACGATCCGGCGGCGGTCCTGCCAGACGCGCCGCGGCGCGATCTCCGACGGCAGCGGGTCGTGGCGGTTCGGTAGGCGGATCGGCACGGGGGGCTCCTGGAGGATCGCGTCGGGGTGGGTCGCCATTCTGCGCGGGTCCTGACCGACGGGCCAATCCCCCGAGCGCGGCCGCGGGGCATCGCCGGCCCGGAAACGACGCGGGCGCCCGAAGGCGCCCGCTCGCGACGGCCCGCGGGGGACGCGTCAGCGCAGCCCGGCGACGTAGTCCGACACCGCCTTGATCTCGCGGTCGGACAGCTTGGCGGCGATGGTGCTCATCTGCACGCTGTTGTTGCGCTGGCCGCCGCGGAACTGCACGAGCTGCGACTCGGTGTACTCGGCCCACTGGCCGGCCATCCGCGGGTACTGCGCCGGGATGCCGGCGCCGGCCGGGCCGTGGCAGCCCGCGCACGAGGGCACCTGCTTCTCGGGGATGCCGGCGCGGTAGATCCGCTGGCCGAGCTCGACGAGCTCCTTGTTCTTCGCGGCCGCCGGCTTCGAGGCCTGCGTCGCGTAGAAGGCGGACACGTGGCGCTTGTCGTCGTCCGACAGCGCGCTCGCGAAGCCCTGCATGATCGCGTTCTGGCGCTCGGCCTGCTTCGCGCCGTCCTTCGGCACGAAATTGACGAGCTGCTTGTACAGGTACTCGGTGTGCTGGGCGGCGAGCTTCGGGTTCGCGGGCGAGGTCGCGTTGCCGTCGGCGCCGTGGCAGCCCGCGCACACCTGGCTCGCGATCTGCTGGCCGCGCGCGAGGTCGACCTTCTTGGCGGCGTCCTGGGCCGAGGCGGTGCCGGCGAACGCGGCGGCGACCAGCGCGAGCGCGAGCATCGCGCCGCGGACGGGCCGCGACGCGGCATCGACGGAATCGGACCGAACGGTGTCGGTGGCGGCCACTCGGGTCATCGGATACACCTGCGGGACTGGATTGCGAGCAAACCCCGGATTGTACAATAGCCAGGTTCCATGCCGATCCTCACCACCGCGCGTTTCCACACCACCGTCGCCGCCCTCCACCAGCTGCCGCGCGACGGCCTGCTCGAGGTCGCGTTCGTCGGCCGTTCCAACGCCGGCAAGTCCTCGGCGATCAACGTGCTGTGCAACCGCAAGCGGCTCGCCTTCTCGAGCCGCACGCCGGGCCGCACGCAGGCGCTCAACTACTTCACCGTCGGTCCCGAGGACCGGCCGCTCGCCTACCTGGTGGACACGCCGGGCTACGGCTACGCGTCGGCGCCGCTCGAGACCAAGCGCACCTGGGACCAGCTCGCCGGGCAGTACCTGCAGCGACGGCCGCAGCTCGCCGGCGTCGTGCTGCTCGCCGACATCCGCCGCGGCCTGACCGACCTCGATCGGCGGCTGATCGGCTGGGTCCCGCCCGCCGCGCGCCTGGCGATCGTGCTGACCAAGTCCGACAAGCTCGGCCGCCAGCAGGTCCGGCAGGTGATGCTGGAGGTCGAGCGCGAGCTCGCCGCGGTGCGCCCGGGCGCCGACAACGTCGTGCGCGCGTTCTCCGCGCTCAACCGCTCCGGCCGCGACGATCTGCTGGGGCTGGTGGAGAATTGGATCGAGGCCGGCCTGCCGGCCGGCGCGCCGACCGTCGAGGACGAAAAAAAACCCCGGTGACCGTTCGGGTCCCGGGGCGCAAACGCCTTCGAAAACTTCGCAGGCACCCGCTCAGGGAGGAGAAGCGGGAGACGACCGATCGGCCGTCTGTTGTCCATGATAAAACGATCGACGGGTTTTGCAAGCTGTTTTTTGACCAACGCATCCGCGGGCTGACCGACGGGTTCAATGGAGAGGACGATGGCCCGGTTTTCTCATATCAATCAAGGATTTCCGGCGCATCGCCCGCGTCGACTCCGGCGCGACGCGTTCACCCGACGGCTGGTTCGCGAGAACGTCCTGACGGTCGATGACCTGATCTATCCGGCATTTGTCCTGGACGGCAGCGGGGTCACCCAGCCGGTCGGGTCGATGCCGGGCGTCGAGCGGCACACGATCGACCGGC
>DASPJX010000397.1:0-5479 GCA_035628395.1 Burkholderiaceae bacterium
GCTCGCCAAGACTCGTCAGCAGCTGCAGACGGTCAGCAACTCGCTCGACACCGCCGAGGTGCGCTCGCGCGCGATCGTGCGCCGGCTGCGCGACGTCGAGGCGCTGCCGCCGGGCGAGGCGAGGGCGCTGCTGCCCGACGCGGGCGACGACGGCCCGCAGCCCTGACGGGCGCGCGGCCGGGGCCGCTCAGGCCGGCTGCGGCAGCGCGTCGCGCGCCGCCAGCGCGATCGCGGCGCTGTATTCCTCGTGGCCCGCCTGCCGGCGCAGCCATCCGTGCACCAGCTCGCGCTCGCTGAACAGCTCGAAGTACACCGCGTCGGCGCACTCCGGCCGCAGCTGCAGGTGCCGCACCAGCGAGTACGACAGCAGCCTGAACAGCACGCCTTCGAGATCGGGGTCCATCGGCGGAGGCTACGTGCGGCCGCGGTGGGCGTCGATGGGGGCTTCCACCTAGGGCGCGCCGCCGAACGCCGCGCGGTCCGTCAGCCGTCCTCGCGCTCGGCGAGCCAGTGGTCGAGGCGCGCGGCCTTGGTGTCGAGATAGCGCTCGTTCGCCGGGTTGCGGGCGACGATGATCGGCCGCCGCTCGACGACCTCGACGCCTGCGGCCGCCATCGCGGCGATCTTGCGCGGGTTGTTCGTCATCAGCCGCAGCGACGCGATCCCGAGCCGCTCGAGCATCGGCCTGACCATCCCGTAGTCGCGCAGGTCCGAGCCGAAGCCGAGCGCGAGGTTGGCCTCGACGGTGTCGGCGCCGGCGTCCTGCAGCCGGTACGCGCGGATCTTGTTGACCAGGCCGATGCCCCGGCCCTCCTGGCGCAGGTACAGCACCGCGCCGCGCCCCTCGGCGGCCACCCGCTTCAGCGCCGTCTCGAGCTGCGCGCCGCAGTCGCAGCGCTGGCTGAACAGCGCGTCGCCGGTCAGGCACTCCGAGTGCAGCCGCGCCAGCACCGGCTGGCCGTCGGCGACGTCGCCGAGGGTCAGCGCGAGGTGCTCCTTGCCGGTGCCCGCCTCGACGAATCCGTGCAGCGAGAAGGTCGCCCACGGGGTGGGCAGCGCGCAGGGCTCGACGTACTCGAGGACAGGATGCATGGGACGGTTCGATCGCGGAGTCGGGGGATCCGGCCCGCCGATCGCGGCCCGGATCCCGGGATCGTAGTCGATGTCGGCCGACGGCGCCGGTGGGCGCCCGCGCCGGGCGCGGGAATTCGGGGCCCCGGCGGACCGCGCGCCGTGTCGTCCTCCCGCGACAGGGCGCGTGACAAGCGCGCCGCGGCGCGGTGAGCTACGTCCATGCCAGAGCTCACCGTCCAGCTGACCGAGCGCCAGTACGAGGAACTGAAGCGGCGCGCCGCGCGCCAGAGCGTGTTCGACCCGGCGATGCTCGCCGAGGAGCAGCTCGCGGCGTGGCTGAACCGGCCGGAGCGGCTCGCCCCGGGCGTCCCGGCGAGCGGCGTGCCGATCCGCCTGACCGGCCGCAGCTTCGAGGCCGACGCGATCCACGAGCCCGACGGCCGCTGCACGGTGCTCAAGGGCACGCGCGCGGCGCGGCGTCCGTCGGCGTCGTTCGCGCGGGTGCGGGCCTACGTCGAGCTGCGCGGGCGCCTGATCGCCGAGGGCGACCTCGCGCCGGCCGGCGGGGGCTCGCTCGCCTTCGCGCGCGACACGACGCTGCCCTCGGTCGCCGCCGCGACGGCGATCATCACCGGCTACGCGGGCGAGGGCCCCGACCGCTGGGCGATCCGCGGCGCCGAGCCGTCGATGACGCTCGGCGAGTGGCTCGCCTCCGCCCCCGGCGGGCCGGGCTGACGGGCGGCGCCGTGCGTCGCGGCGGCTACCCCGGACCGCGATCCGCGCGCACGACCCGCGCGCCGAACAGCGGCCCGTCCTCGTAGCGCAGCACGAGCATCTCGACGGGTCCGTCCAGGTCCCCGGTGCCGACCTCGCCGACCAGCCGGCACATCAGCCGCGGCCCGTCCGCGAGGTCGACGAGGCCGATCGCGTACGGCGCGTCGGCGCGGAACGCGCCGGGCACGACGTGCACGCGGGTGAAGCTGTAGAGCGTGCCGCGCGGCGACAGCGTCGCCCACTCGAGGTCGCGGCCCCAGCAGTCGCGGCACAGGTTGCGCGGCGGGAAGCCGAGCCGCCCGCAGGTCCGGCAGCGCGTGGTCGTCAGGCGCCCCTCGGCGAGCGCGTCCCAGAACGGCCGCGTGAACGCCGAGACGCGCGGCGCGAGCGGCCGCGGACCGGCCATCGCCACCTCGGCGAGGCGCGCGCTCACGCGCCCTCCAGCACGTGGACGAGCGCCGCGTTGTACTTGCCGAGCTCGCTCGCGGTCAGCGCGATCCGCGCGTCGCGGACCTGGCGCGCCCCGGCCTCGCCGGTCAGCTGCTGCACCGCCTCGAGCACGTCGTACAGCGGCGTGACCTCGGGCGGATGGCCCCGGGAGAGCGCGCCGCCGCAGGTGTTGACCGGCCGGCGGCCGTCGACGCGCGTCTCGCCGGCGGCCGCCGCGAGCGCGCCGCGCCCGCGCGGGAACAGCCCGAGCGCCTCGCTCGCGAGCGCCTCGACGATCGTGCAGGGCGCGTACAGCTCGAAGGTCGACACGTCGTCGAGCGCGAGCCGCGCCTCGGCGAGCGCGCGTCCGGCCGCGATCCGCAGCGTGCCGTAGTCGAGCGCGTCGGCCCGCCGGTCGGCGAGCTGGTGCAGGCCCTCGTGCTCGAAGCCGCGTCCGCGCACCACCACGTGCGGCCGCCCGCTCGCGCGGGCGATCTCCTCGGCGACGATCACCAGCGCGACCGCGCCGTCGGCGCGCCCCGGCACCTCGAGCAGCCCGAGCGGCTCGACGATCGGACGCGAGGCGAGGACGTCGTCGACGGTGATCGGCGTGCGGAACTGCGCGAGCGGATTGTCGACCGCGTTCGCGCGGTTCTTGACCGCCACCGACGCGAGCGCCGCGCGCGGCACCCGATGCTCGTGCAGGTAGCGCTGCGCGTCCATCGCGTACCAGGCGATCGGCACCGCGCCGAACGGCGACTGGAAGTCGACGTCGCCGGTCAGCCGGATGCTGTAGTCGAGGTGGCTCGCGGTCGGCACCCCGGTCTCGAAGTGCACGCCGACCGACAGCACGCGGTCGGCGAGGCCGGAGGCGACCTGCTGGACGGCGGTGTCGAACGCGTGGCCGCCGGTCATGCCGTTGCCGAGCACCTGGATCACGGTGGAGCGGGCCCGGATGCCGAGGTGAGCGGTCAGGAACGTGTGGAAGTAGCCCTGCCGCGTGTGGTCGCCCGGATGGGCGACGACCACGCCGTCGAGCGCGTCGCGCCCGAGCCCGGCGCGCGCCATCGCGTCGAGCACGACGCCGGTGGCGAGCTCGTGCTCGAGCACCGCGTCGTCGCCGCCGGCCTTCTGGTAGGTGCCGACCGGCACCGCCGCCCAGCCGAGGATCGCCGCGCGCCGGCTCATGCGCCCCCCGGGGACGGGGCTCGCGGCCGTCGCCCACGGGCGCGGCGCGACGTATCATCGACGCGCGTGCGACCCGAAGCGAGCCGATGAGCGCCGAACCGAAGCGACCCCGAGCGAGCGCCGCGCGCGCCGCGCCGCGCCGTGCCGAGGCCGGCGCCGGCGCGACGCCGCACCGGCGCGCCGAGCCGGGCCCGGCCGGCGGGCGCGACCGCGCGCCCAGCTCGCCCGAGCGCGTCGCCGACGCGATCACGAAGGGCGTGCTCCGTCGCGAGTGGGTCGTCGGCCAGCGGCTCGTCGAGTCGAACCTGACGAGGCAGCTCGGCGTCGGGCGCAGCACCGTGCGCGAGGCGCTGAAGATCCTCGCGTCGAACGGCGTGGTCGAGCTCGTGCCCCACCGCGGCGCGGTGATCCGCGGGCTGTCGCTCGCCGACGCCGAGAGCCTGCTCGCGGTGCTCGAGGTGCTCGTCGGCCTGGCCGCGCGGCTCGCCGCCGAGCGGATCGGCCGCGGCCAGAACCGCCAGGCGTTCGCCGCCGCGGCCCGGCCGCTGATCGAGCCGCGCCCGACCGACGAGCTCGACCGGATCCTCGACGAGCGCGCGCGCTTCTACCAGGCGATGCTCGACGTCGCCGACAGCGAGGAGCTGAGGCGCGCGATGCCGATGCCGCGCGCGCACATCTTCCGCACGCAGTTCCACGGCTTCCTGTCGAAGTCGGACCTGCGCGCGATGGTCGCGGAGTACCGCGACATCGTCCGCGCCGTGCTCGCCGGCGACGGCCCGAAGGCCGAGGCCGTCGCGCGTCGCCACATCCGGCGCACCGCCGAGCGCTCGCTGCCGCATCTGCGCTAGGCGGCCGCGGCCGACGGGTACTTCGCGAGCTCGAGCCGGCCGATCTGGTTGCGGTGCACCTCGTCGGGTCCGTCGGCGAGGCGCAGCAGCCGGGCGGTGGCCCAGGCCGAGGCGATGCCCTCGTCGTTGTTCGTGCCGCCGCCGCCGAAGGCCTGGATCGTCCAGTCGATCACCTGGCAGGCCATCTTCGGCGCGGCCACCTTGATCATCGCGATCTCGGCGCGCGCGGCCTTGTTGCCGCCCGCGTCCATCTTCCACGCGGCGTTGAGCGTCAGCAGCCGGGCCTGCTCGATCATGATCCGCGCCTCGGCGATCCGCTCGACGGTCACGCCCTGCTCGGCGACCTTCTTGCCGAAGGCGACGCGCGACAGGCTGCGCCGGCACATCAGCTCGAGCATCCGCTCGGCGAGCCCGACCAGCCGCATGCAGTGGTGGATGCGGCCCGGCCCGAGCCGGCCCTGCGCGATCTCGAAGCCGCGTCCCTCGCCGAGCAGCATGTTCGACGCCGGGACGCGCACGTTCTCGAAGACCACCTCCGAGGCGCGGTCCGGCACGCCGTAGAAGCCGAACACCGCGATCGGGCGCACGACCCGCACGCCGGGCGTGTCCATCGGCACGAGGATCATCGACTGCTGCCGGTGGCGATCCGGATTGTCCGGGTCGGACTTGCCCATGAAGATGCAGATCCGGCAGCGCGGATCGGTCGCGTTCGTCGTGTACCACTTGCGGCCGTCGATCACGTAGTGGTCGCCGTCGCGCACGATGCGCGCCTCGATGTTCGTCGCGTCGCTCGAGGCCACCGCCGGCTCGGTCATCGCGAAGCACGAGCGGATCTCGCCCTCGAGCAGCGGCCGCAGCCAGCGCTCCTGCTGCTCCGGCGTGCCGTAGCGCGCGAGCACCTCCATGTTGCCGGTGTCGGGCGCCGAGCAGTTGAACACCTCGGGCGCGATGTGGGACCGGCCCATGATCTCGCAGAGCGGCGCGTACTCCGCGTTAGTGAGACCGGCGCCCCGCTCGCTCTCGGGCAGGAAGAGGTTCCAGAGGCCGCGCTCGCGCGCCTTGGCCTTCAGCTCTTCCATGATCGGCGGGATCTGCCACCGCGTCGGCGCCTTCTCGAGCTGCTCGTGGAACACGTGCTCGGCGGGATACACGTGCTTGTTCATGAA
>DASPJX010000398.1:0-4436 GCA_035628395.1 Burkholderiaceae bacterium
GCGACCGGCGGCCGCGGCGGGGTCCTCGCGGGACCGGTCCGCCGGCACGCGGCGGGATCGCTAGGCGGCGCGAGCTCCGATCGCCCCGCCGCCGTAGACGTCGAGGGCCGCCCCGAGCTCCGCGACCACCCGCTCGCGCAGCGACGCCGGTGCCAGCACCTCGACCGACGGGCCGTGCTTCAGGATGTCCATCATCAGCTCGCGCGGATCGTTGTACGGCACCTCGAGCACCCAGCGCCGGTGCGCGTCGAAGCGTCCGCGCTGCTGCGGATGCCAGGACTCCGCCGCCACCCAGCGCGAGCGCTCGGGCGCGAAGCGCAGCGTCGCCCAGGTGACCTCGCGGCCCGAGAAGATCCCGTAGCCGCTCTCCATCACCTCGGCGAGCGCGTCGCGCCCGACCTCGCGCGCCGCGCCGTCGAGCATCTCGGCGTCGGAGATCGCGTCGATCGCGAAGCTGCGGATGTCGCGCCGCAGGTGGCACCAGCCGACCAGGTACCAGTTGTCGCGGTAGAACACGAGCTGCTGCGGCGAGACCTCGCGCTCGGTCGTCTCGTCGGACTGGCGCGAGTAGTGCGCGATGCGCAGCCGCCGCCGGCGCAGCGTGGCGGTCGCGACCGCCTCGAAGTGCCGGACCGCGAGCGTGCGGCGCGCGGCGCTCGACAGCCGGAAGCGCCGCTCGACCTCCTCGGCCGAGTGGTCGGCGCTGCCGAGCAGCGCCCGCAGCCGCGCCTGCAGCGGCCGCACCTGCGCCTCGAGCAGGCCCGGCTGCAGGTCGGCGAGCAGCTGCTGCATCATCAGCAGCGCGTGGACCTCGGAGGCGTTGAACCACAGGCCCGGCAGCGCGAACGCCGGCCCGCCCGAGGGCTGGGTGTAGCGGTAGCCGCCCTCGAAGCGGTCCCACTCGATCGGCGCGTTGAGCCGGTCGCGCATGTACTCGAGGTCGCGCTTGAAGGTCGCGCGCGACACGCCGAGCGCCTCGAGGAAGCGCTCGATCGGCACCGGCCGGCCGCCCTGCAGCAGCTGGTCGATCTGGTAGAAGCGTTCGGTGCGGTCCATGGCGCTCCCCTCAGGCCGCGGCGCGCGGCGACTCGACGGCGGCCGGGCCGCGGATCAGCTCGCGCACCGCCAGCCGGTGCGCGGGCACGACGCGGCGCGCGAGCTCGACGAGGTGCGCGTGGTGGGTGAAGTAGACCACCTGGTTGCGCTCGCCGAGCTCGGCGAGCCCCTGCAGCGCGAGGCCGGCGCGCTCGTCGTCGAAGGTCATCAGCACGTCGTCGAGCAGCAGCGGCACCGGCGGCGCCGCGCCCAGGCGCACCTCGATCGCGGCGAGCCGCAGCGCGAGGTACAGCGCGTCGGCGGTGCCCTCGCTCAGCCGCTCGATCCGCAGCCGCTCGCCGTCGGCGCGCTCGGCCACCAGCACCTGCAGGTCGCCGTCCCAGTCGGTGCGCAGGTCGCGCCAGCGGCCGCCGGTCACGCGCGCGAACCAGCGCGCCGCCGCCGCGAGCAGCGGCCCTTGCGCGCGCTGCTGGTGGCGCTGCACCGCCTCGTCGAGCAGCGCGCGCGCGAGCCGCAGCCGCGCCCAGTCGACGGCGAGCCGCGCCGACGCGGCGAGCCGCTCGCGCACCGCCTCGTGCGCGCGCGCCGCGGCGTTGTCGCCGTCGATCGCGTCGAACGCCTGCTGCGCGCGCGTGCGCTCGGCGAGCGCGGCGTCGCGCGCGGCCTCGGCCTCGGCGATCGCGTGGCGCAGCGCGGTGCGCTCGGCCTCGAGCGACGCCGGGTCGGCCGAGGTCGCCTGCGCGACCAGCGCGTCGTGCGCCGGGCCGGTGCTCGCGCGCACCATCGCCTCGAGCCGCTCCGCCTCGCCGGCCGCCTCGCGCCGGGCCTGGCTCCTCTCGATCGCGGCCTCGAGCGACGCGAGATCGGCGGCGCCGGCCTGCTCGCGCAGCAGCGCGAGCCCTGCCTGCGCCTCGTCGCGGCGCCGCGCGGCGCCGGAGATCGCGGCGTCGAGCGACGCCGCGTCGGCGCGCAGCCGGATCCGCTCGTCGCGCGCGCGCTCGGCCTCGGCGAGCGCGGCGCGCGCGCCGGCGACGAAGGCCGCCTCGTCGCCCGGCGCGGGCGCCGGAACGCCGAGCCGTCGCGCGAGCGCGGCGGCGTCGGTGCGGAAGAGCTCGATGCGCGCGCCGGCGACCTGCAGCCTGCGCTCGGCCGACTCCCAGGCGGCGAGCGCGTCGCGCAGGCCGTCGAACTCGTCGAGCCGCGCCTCGACGCGACCCGGCGCGGCCGACGCGTCGAGCCGGAGCGCCGCGGCGACGCGCGCCCACGCGGGCTCGCCGGCGACGATCGAGGCGTCGAGCTCGGCGAGCGCCGCGCGCGCGCGGTCGCGCTCGCGCACCGCGCGGTCGAGCCGCTCGCGCAGGCGCGCGCGCTCCGCGGCATCGCGGCGCGCGGCGTCGATCAGCCGGCGCGCGTGCGCGAGCGCGGCGGCGAGCGTCGGCAGCGCCGGCGCCTCGAGCCCGGCGCTGCGGTACGCGGCGTGCAGCAGCTCGCGGTGGCGCTCGACGTCGAGGCGTGCCGCGCGGTGCTCGGCGGCGAGCGCCTCGCGCGCCTGCACCGCCTCGAGGAAGCGATCGTGGCGCGCCGCCCAGTCGCGGTACGCGGCCGGCTCCATCGCGGGCATGCCCGCGGCGGCGAGCCGCGCGCTCCACTGGCGCGCCTGCCGGGCGCCCGCGGCGTCGAGCCGCGCGGCCTCCTCGTCGAAGCCGGCGAGCGCGGCCGAGATCGCGTCGATCCGGTGCGAGAGCGCCTCGATGCCGGCGATGCGCGACGCGTCGTCGAAGCGCGCGTCGGCGAGCCGGTCGGCCTCGACGATGCCGTCGGCGAGCGCGCCGAGCGCCTCGGGCGCGGGCGGCGCGCCGCGCAGCGCGTCGAGCCGGGCGTCGCGACGGCGACGGGCGTCGCGCAGCGCGTCGCGATCGACGAGCGCGCGCGCGCCGGCGAGCGCCGCGCGCTCGGCGACCAGCGCGGGCAGCGTCGAGCCGGGCTCGGCCCGCCGCGCGGCGAGCGCCGCGCGCGCGGTCTCGAGCTCGCGGCGCGCGGTCTCGGCGCGGTCGGCCTCGGCCGCGGGCACGCGCTCGCGCCGCGCGAGCGTCTCGGGATCGGGCCCGCCGAGCGCCGCCGCCAGTCGCGCGAGCTGCGCGTCGGCGGACTCGAGCCGCGCCTGCAGCGACGTCGCGCGGTGCTCGAGGTCGCCGGCGGCGACGCTCGCGTCGTGCGCGGCCTCGACGCCCGACAGGTCGGCGACCTCGGCGGCGCCGCGCCACGCGGCCTCGGCGTCGGCGAGCGCCTCGTCGGCGCGCACCAGCACCGCGCGCGCGTCGGTGCGCCGGCCGGCGAGCGCGCGACGCTCGGCCAGCTGCTGGCGCGCCTCCGCGACGGTGGCGCGCGACGGCAGCCAGGCGCGCGCGCGCTCGACGAGCTCGTCGGACGCCCCGCCCGCGGGGCCCGTCCCGCCGGGGACCGGGGCCGCGGCGACGCCCGCGGCGGACGTCGCGGTGTCCGCCGGGCCGGACGTCGCGGCGTTTGCGAGGCCGGCCGACACGTCGGAGCCCGCGACCGAGCCGTCGGCGCCCGCCACCGCGGCGATCGCGCGCAGCAGCCCGCCGCGCGCGGCGCGCGCCTCGGCCTCCTCGGCCGGCAATGCGAGGCGCGCGGCCTCGAACTCCTCGAGGCGGCCGGCGAGCTGCGCGATCGGCGCGGCGGCGTCGAGGTGCGGCTGCGACACGCGGATCGCGGCGAGCGCGTCGCGGTTGGCCCGCGCGCGGTCCTGCGCGTCGGCGAGCTCCTGGCCCGCCGCCTGCAGCGCGAGCCGCCACGCGGCGAGCCGCTCGGCCGCGTCGGGCGGCAGCTCGGGCGAGCCGGCGAGCGAGGCGAGCCGGCGGCCCAGCGCCTCCAGCCGTCCCACCTGCGGGCCGAGCCCGAGCAGGCGCTCGACGTGCGCGAGGCGCTCGCGCCGCTCGCGCAGCACCGCCTCCAGCCGCGAGGCCTCGGCCTGCGCCGCGGCGAGCGCGTCGCGCCGGGCCTGCCAGTCGCGCGGACGCAGCCCCGCCGCGCGCGCCTCCTCCTGGCGGGCCTCGAACTCGCCGAGCACCTCGTTGAGACGGCGCTTCTGCCCGCGCGGCACGAAGATCGCCTCGGCCTCGGCCTGCAGGCCGGCGGCGACCGCGCGCAGCCGCTGCACGCCGCTCGCCGCCTCGAAGAGCGCGGCGCCGAGCTCGCTGCCCGAGTTCAGCAGCTCGCGCCCGCCGATGCGCAGCTGCTCGCTGCCGAGGCCGTGCATCATCCTGAAGCGTTGCTCGTCGACGCCGCCGAGCAGCCCGTCGACGACGACCTGGTCGACGACGCGCTCGGGCCGCTCCGCGCCGGTGACGGGGTCGAAC
>DASPJX010000399.1:0-4639 GCA_035628395.1 Burkholderiaceae bacterium
GGAAGCGGCGATCGTCGAGCTCGTCGCGCGCCACGCGGGGCGCACGCTGGTCGTCGTCACCCACGGCGGCGTGCTCGACGTCGTCCACCGGATGGCCCGCTCGATGCCGCTCGAGGCGCCGCGCGACTTCGAGATCCCGAACGCGAGCCTCAACCGGCTGCGCGCCCTGGGCGGACGGCTCGAGCTCGTCGACTGGGGCGACGTCTCCCACTGGCGCGACGCGCTCGACGAGCTCTGAGTCGGGCGGCCCGGACCGGTCCCGCCCCGCTCCGGCGCCGGGGCCGCGCCGACCCGCCCGCCGGGCGAGCCGGTACAATCGGGCCGGTCCGCGTGACTGGCGAGGAAGGGTGAATCGACACCGTGGAACGCGGAGCACGGCGACGCGTCGCGTCGCCCGCCGTTCGCCTGGGCAGTGGCCGGCCATTCGCCGGATCGTCCGACTGCGATAGGAAAGACACACCATGTTCGACCGCAACCAGGGGATCGCCCAGGCCGATCCCGAGCTCTGGCGGGCCATCGAGGCCGAGAACCGTCGCCAGGAAGAGCACATCGAGCTGATCGCGTCCGAGAACTACGCGAGCCCGGCGGTGATGGCCGCCCAGGGCAGCCAGCTGACGAACAAGTACGCCGAGGGCTATCCGGGCAAGCGCTACTACGGCGGCTGCGAGCACGTCGACGTGGCCGAGGCGCTCGCGATCGAGCGGGTCAAGGCACTGTTCGGCGCCGAGGCGGCGAACGTGCAGCCGCACTCGGGCGCGCAGGCCAACCAGGCCGTCTTCCTCGCGTTCCTGAAGCCGGGCGACCGGATCATGGGCATGAGCCTCGCCGAGGGCGGGCACCTGACCCACGGCATGCCGCTCAACATGTCGGGCAAGTGGTTCGACGTCGTGTCCTACGGGCTCGACGCGAACGAGGCGATCGACTACGACGCGATGGAGGCGAAGGCCCGCGAGACGCGGCCGAAGCTGATCATCGCCGGCGCCTCGGCGTACGCGCTGCGGATCGACTTCGAGCGCTTCGCCCGCGTCGCGAAGGAGATCGGCGCGATCTTCATGGTCGACATGGCGCACTACGCGGGGCTGGTGGCCGCGGGCGTCTACCCGAACCCGGTGCCGCACGCCGACGTCGTCACCTCGACCACGCACAAGAGCCTGCGCGGGCCGCGCGGCGGCATCATCCTGATGAGGCAGGCGCACCAGAAGGCGATCGACAGCGCGGTGTTCCCCGGGCTGCAGGGCGGGCCGCTGATGCACGTGATCGCGGCGAAGGCGGTCGCCTTCCGCGAGGCGCTGCAGCCGGCGTTCAAGGACTACCAGAAGCAGGTCGTCGCGAACGCGCGCGCGCTCGCCGAGTCGCTGACCGCGCGCGGGCTGCGGATCGTCTCGGGCCGCACCGAGGCGCACGTGATGCTGGTCGACCTGCGGGCGAAGTCGATCACCGGCAAGGAGGCCGAGGCGGTGCTCGGCCGGGCGCGCATCACGGTGAACAAGAACGCGATCCCGAACGATCCGGAGAAGCCGTTCGTCACCAGCGGCATCCGGCTCGGCTCGCCGGCGATGACCACGCGCGGCTTCCGCGAGGCCGAGGCCGCGCAGGTGGGCGAGCTGATCGCCGACGTGCTCGACGCGCCGCACGACGCGGCCAACGTCGAGCGGGTCCGCGCGAAGGTCGCCGCGCTGACCGCGCGCTTCCCGGTCTACCGCTGATCGACGCGGGCGGGGCCGGCCGGTCCCGCCCGGCGTGAGAGAATCGGGGCGCCATGCGCTGCCCCTTCTGCGACCATCCGGACACCCAGGTCATCGAGACCCGCGAGGTCGACGACGGCGACGCGATGCGCCGTCGCCGGCGCTGCGCGCACTGCGACAAGCGCTTCACCACCTACGAGCGCGTCGAGCTGTCGCTGCCGACGGTCGTCAAGAAGAACGGCGTGCGCGCCGAGTACGACCGGCGCAAGCTGCGCGCCTCGCTCGCGCTCGCGCTGCGCAAGCGGCCGGTGACGTCCGAGGCGGTCGACGCCGCGATCGGCCGCATCGAGGAGAAGCTGCTCGCGATGGCCGCGCGCGAGGTGCCGAGCGAGGGCATCGGCGAGCTCGTGATGCGCGAGCTGAAGAAGATCGACAAGATCGGCTACGTGCGCTTCGCGTCGGTGTACCGCAAGTTCGAGGACGTCGACGAGTTCGCCGAGGCGATCGAGGAAGTGCAGCCCCGCGGCAAGGCCGCGCGCCGCACGCCCGAACGGCCCTGATCCGGATCCGCCATGTTCACCTCCTCCGACCACGCCTTCATGACCCGCGCGCTCGAGCTCGCGCGTCAGGGGCTGCAGACGGCCACGCCCAACCCGCGCGTCGGCTGCGTGATCGTGCGCGACGGGCAGATCGTCGGCGAGGGCTGGCACCGGCGCGCCGGCGAGCCGCACGCCGAGATCGTCGCGCTCGGCGAGGCCGCGGGACGCGCCCGGGGCGCGACCGTCTACGTGACGCTCGAGCCGTGCAGCCACTTCGGGCGCACGCCGCCGTGCGTCGACGCGCTCGTCGACGCGAAGGTCGGGCGCGTGATCGCGGCGATGGAGGACCCGAACCCCAAGGTCAACGGCCGCGGGCTCGGGCGGCTGCGCGGCGCGGGCATCGACGTGCGCTGCGGGCTGCTGCAGCACGAGGCGACCGAGCTCAACATCGGCTTCGTGTCGCGGATGGCGCGCGGCCGTCCCTGGGTGCGGCTGAAGGTCGCCGCCTCGCTCGACGGCCTGACCGCGCTGCCCGACGGCAGCAGCCAGTGGATCACCGGCGAGCCCGCGCGCCGCGACGGCCACGCGTGGCGCGCCCGCGCCTGCGCGATCCTCACCGGCATCGGCACCGTGCGCGACGACGACCCGCAGCTCGACGTGCGGCTCGTCGAGACCTCGCGCCAGCCGTTCAAGGTCGTCGTCGACTCGCGGCTCGAGATCGACCTCGAGGCGAAGGTGCTGAAGGGCGCGTCCGCCTGGATCGCCTGCGCGGTCGACGACCCGGACAAGACGCGCGAGCTGCGCGAGCGCGGCTGCGAGGTGATCCGCCTGCCCGGCCCGCAGGGCAAGGTCGATCTCGCCGCGCTGATGGGCGAGCTCGCCGGGCGCGGCATCAACGAGGTCCACGTCGAGGCCGGCCACAAGCTGAACGGCTCGCTGGTGCGCGCGGGCGTCGTCGACGAGCTGCTGCTGTACGTCGCGCCCTCGCTGCTCGGCGAGGGGCTCGGCATGTTCGGGCTCGACGCGCCGCCCGACCTCGACCGCCGCCGGCTGCTGCGCTTCACCGACGTGGAGCGGCTCGGCCAGGACCTGCGGGTGATGGCCCGCTTCTGACCCGCTTCGGAGATCGTCCATGTTCACCGGAATCGTGGCCGCCGTCGGCCGCATCGAACGCGTCGAGTCGCTCGGCGAGGACGCGGGCGTGAGGCTCGTCGTCGACGCCGGCGGGCTCGACCTGTCCGACGTCGCGATCGGCGACTCGATCGCGATCCAGGGCGCGTGCATGACCGCCGTCCGGATCGAGGGCACGCGCTTCGCGGTCGAGGTCTCGCGCGAGAGCCTCGCCCGGACGGTCGGACTCGACGCGCCGGGCGAGGTCAACCTCGAGAAGGCGCTGCGGCTCGCCGACCGGCTCGGCGGGCACCTGGTCAGCGGCCACGTCGACGGGCTCGGCGAGGTCGCGGCCTTCGAGCCGGTGGGCGAGAGCCGGCGGCTCGACGTGCGCGTGCCCGCGTCGCTGGCGAAGTACCTCGCCTACAAGGGGTCGGTCACGGTGAACGGCACGAGCCTCACCGTCAACCGCGTGACCGACCTCGCCGACGGCGGCTGCGAGGCCAGCATCAACCTGATCCCGCACACGATCGAGTCGACGACGCTCCGGCACCTTCGGCCGGGCGCCCGGGTGAACCTCGAGATCGACCTGATCGCGCGGTACGTCGAGCGGATGCTGCCGGGAGCCGCGTCGTGAGCGGTCGGCTCGCCGGCCGGGTCGCCGTCGTCACCGGCGGCGCGTCCGGGATCGGCGCGGCGACCGTCGCGCTGATGCTGCGCGAAGGGGCCCGCGTGGTCGCGACCGACGTCGACGCGCGGGGCGGCGCGGCGTCGATCGACGCCCTGGCGCCCGAGCTGCGCGGCGCGGCGACGTTCATGCCGCTCGACGTGACGGACGAGGACGCCTGGGAGGCGACGTTCGCGCGCGTCGCGCGGGAGGTCGGCCCGCCCGACGTGGTGGTGAACAACGCGGGCGTGATGCCCGAGATCGTGACGCTGACGCGGACGAGCCTCGCGGAGTGGCGACGGGTGACGGCCGTCAACCTCGACGGGACCTTCCTCGGCGTGAAGCACGCGATGCTCGCGATGGCCGGCCGCGGCGGCAGCATCGTCAACGTGTCGTCGATCGCGGGGCTGGTCGGCATGCCGTTCAACGGCGCCTACGGCCCGTCGAAGGCCGCGGTCGCGATGCTGACCAAGGGCGCGGCCCTCGAGGGCGCGCGGTCGGATCCGCCGATCCGGGTGAACGCCGTGCATCCCGGCTACATCCGCACCGACATGACCGGCGCGATCGCCGACGTGCTCGGCGCGGAGCGCTTCGGGCAGCGGGTGCGCTCGGTCGTGCCGCTGCGGCGGATGGGCGAC
>DASPJX010000400.1:0-4135 GCA_035628395.1 Burkholderiaceae bacterium
ATCGCATAGTCGACGACGTCGGTGCCCATCGTGCCGGGGAAGCCGAGCCACGCGGCCTGCACGGGGGCCGGGCGGCGCGCGACGATCCCGGTGCGCGCGTTCAGCGTGTAGCCCTTCAGGTCGACGAGCAGCTCGACGCCGTCGTCGCGGATGCGCTGCGCGGCCTCGGCGTCGCCGACGCCGACCAGGTCGACGAAGGCGTCGCCCGCCGCCCGCAGCCGCGCGCGCATCGGCGAGCCGTCGTCCGCCCCGGTCGAATACAGCCGCACCTCGACGCGCTCCCGGTCGTGCAGCTCGAGCACCTGCGCGAGCAGCAGCGCGGTCGCGTGCTGCTGGAAGTCGGCCGACAGGTAGCCGATCCGCAGCCTCCCGCGCGGCGGCAACGCCGCGGGCGCGACCGGCGGCAGCGCCGGCACCGCGCCGAAGTGCAGCCGGCCGTGGTCGCCGAACACGCGTCGCTGCGTCGCCGGGTCGGCGCCGAACGACAGGAACATGAACGGCCCGATCTCGTACGGGCCGGGCCCGTCGAGCAGCCCGCGCAGCGCGGCGAGGTCGGCGTCGAGACGCGACCAGTCGCACGCGTAGAGCGCGTGGTAGACGATGCCGGCGAGCGCCGGCCCCCAGCCCGGGCGCAGCGCGACCGCGGTGCGCAGGCATTCGACGGCCTCGGCGTGCATCGCCAGCCGGTCGAACGCGTTGCACAGCGTCACGTAGGCCTCGAAGCCGTCGGGCCGCCTCACCAGCGCCTGCAGCAGCGCCGAGACCGCCTCCGGATGCCGGCCGGCGCGGTACAGCGCCTCGCCGAGCTCGTACCAGTGCGAGGCGGTGGCGTCGGGCCGGCCGGCGAGCGCCTGCGCGGCCTCGACGGCGTCGCCGTAGCGATGGCGCTCCATGCCGATCGCGACCCGCAGCTGCGCGGCGAGCGCGTCGCCGGGCGCGGCCCGCAGCGCCTCGTCGACCGCCTGCGCCGCGCCCTCGAGGTCGCCGAGCCGGCGGCGCGCCTGCGCGAGGTTCACCCAGTACAGCGACTCGCGCGGGGCGACGCGCACCGCGCGGGCGTAGGCCTTCTCCGCCTCCTTCCAGCGGCCGGCGCGGGCGTGCGCGAGGCCGCCGTTCCAGTGCCGCTCGGCCTCGCCGGCCGCGGCGGACGGGACCGGGCGCGCCGGGAGGGTCGTGGGGATCATCGCAGCCGTTCCATCGTGGGATTCGCCGGATCTTGAGGGTCGCGCGACCGCGTCGACGCGCGGAAAAGCGGCGGCGACGCGGACCTGTTCGCGCCGCCCGCGGACGGCGGCGCGGGCCGACGGCGTCCGCGCGACCGCGGGCCGCGACGGCGCGTCGAGGCCCGGCCGAAGCGCGGCGGCGACGGGCCGCCCTGCGGCCGGCGCGCCGTGCGATCCCGCATCGCCCGTGTGGCATGATCGTTTCATGGAAGGGCACGACTACGACCGCTTCCGCGTCGACGATCCGGCCGAGGTGATGGCGCTGCTCGAGCGCTCCGCCCGGGCGCGCGTGCTGTGCTCGGTACGCGCCGCCGGTCGCGCGGAGACCTATCTGTCGCCGCTGCACTCGATCGACGAGGGCGGCGCCGTCGAACTCGACGCGCCGCGGGCGCCGGTCATCGAGCGCCTGCTCGTGCCCGGGGGCACCGCGTCGGTCGACCTGCGCCTGTCCGACTGCCGGGTGAGCTTCGAGGCGCGGGTCGAGCGCGTCGGCCACGCCGCGGGCGGGCGGACCCGCATCCGCCTCGCGCGTCCCGACTGGCTGATGCGGCTGCAGCGGCGCGAGACCTACCGCGTGCGCGTGCCCGAGGACCTGCCGGTGCGCATGACGCTCGACCCCGCCGACGCCGCGATGGTCGGGCTGCAGCTGCACGACCTCAGCACCCAGGGCGGATCGGTGTCGGTCACCGGCGTGCGCCAGCGCTTCGGCGCCGGCACGGTGTTCTCGGGCGGGCGGCTCGTGCTGCCCGACGGCACCGAGTGGCAGCTCGCGTTCCGCGTGATCCACGCCGCGGTGCTGCGTCGCCGCGGCGAAGGCGGCGACATGCGCCTCGGCCTGCAGTTCGTCCATCCGCCGGCCGGCTTCGAGACCGCGGTCGGCCAGTGGGTCGGGCGGATCGCCCGCCGGCTGCCCGGCGAGCACGCGGCCGCCTGAACCGTCCTTCCGCGGCCGGCCGGCGGCGGGTCCGGTCGAACGCGGCCGCTATAATCGACCGGAACCGGGCGCTGCGCAGCGCGCCCGCCATCCGTTCGCGAGAGGAGCCGCACGATGAGCAGCACGCCCAACGAGTCGACCACGACCCGCACGAAGATCGCCGACGACTTCGCGACCGCGATGTCCGAGGCGCAGGAGATGCTGCAGCGCGCCGCCTCCGAGACCGGGGACCGCGCCCGCGACCTGCGCTCGCAGGTCGAGACCAAGCTGCTCCACGCGAAGCTCAGGCTGCAGGAGCTCGAGGGCGAGGCGGTCGACCGCGCCCGCAACGCGGCGCGCGCCACCGACGACTACGTGCACGACCATCCCTGGCGCTCGATCGGCATCGCCGCCTTCATCGGCTTCGTGCTCGGCCTGCTGATGAATCGCCGCTGATCCGGCGGCGATGACCCGGGACCCGTCCGCCGGCGGCGCCGGCCCCCGCGACGACGAGGCCGACGACGCGTTCGCGCGTCCGGGCCTGAAGGCGCTGCTCGCGCGGGTCGCCGCGACGCTCGCCGGCTCGATCGAGACGCGCGCGCAGCTCGCCGCGCTCGAGTTCGCCGAGGAGCGCGAGCGCACCCGCGACCGGCTCGTGCTGCTCGCGGTCGTCGCGATCGCGAGCGCGTTCGCGCTGCTCGCGATCAACGCGCTCGCGGTCGCGCTGATGTGGACCCGGCTGGGCTGGGGCGGCCTCTTCGTCGTCGCGCTGCTGTGGACGGCGGTCGCGGCGGTGGCCGCGACGCGGCTCGTCGCGCAGTCGCGCCGCGACCGCCGGCCGTTCGACGCGACGCTCGCGCAGCTCGAGCGCGACCGCGCGTGGCTCGCCGAGCGGCTCGGGCCGGGGCGCCGATGAGCCCCCGCCTCCCCGCCCCCGTCGACGAGCGCAAGGCGCTGCTCGTCGCGCGCGCCGAGCTCGAGCGCACGCAGCTCGCGCTGCTGGTGCACGAGGTGCGCGAGATCGTCGCGCCGCGCCGCGCGCCGCGTCCGCCGGGGCGCAAGGCCGCGCCGCTCGCAGTGGGCATCGTCGCGCTCGGGTTGCCGCTCTTCGGTCGCAGGAAGCTGCTGCGGCTGCTGCGCGCGGGCACGCTCGCGCTGTCGGCCTGGCGCTTCGCGCGCCACTGGCAGCGCGGCCCGCGCTAGGGCCGCCCACCGCCCGGCGCGGGCCGCCGGACGCGAGGGCCGCTCAGCGCGACGCGCCGTCCGCCGGGCGCAGCACCATCAGCGCCGCGCCGCCCGCATCCAGCAGCACGAGCCGATCGCCGTCGAGCCGCCACGCGGCGACGCGCTGCAGCCGACCCAGGAACGCCGATTCCAGCGCCATCGCGTCGGGCGAGCCCGCCATGCGCGTGGCGATCGCGTCGCCGACGCGCAGCGACGCGCCGTCGATCGCGGCCTTCGCCGAGTAGCGGTTGACGCCGCCGTCGCCGGACACGCGCGCGGCCGCCGGGTCGATGCGCAGCGTCGGCGCGCCGCGCGCGCCCTCGACCGAGGCGACGCCGGGCATCGACTCGAGACGCCACTCGGTGTCGGGCGGCGTCCGCGCCGTGCCGCCCGTCGACGCGACGGGCACGCAGCCCGCCGCGAGCGCGACGCCGGCGGCGAGCGCGGCCGCTCCGAAGATCCTGACGATGCGATGCATGCGGGCTCCTTCCGTCGCGCGGACGCGCGCCGTCCGGGCGATCGCAGTGTAGCCCGCGACGCGGCGCCGGCACGCGCGCCCCGGGCGCGGGGCCCGGAGCGCGGCGGCGTCACCGCGAGGGTGCCGCCCCGGGCCTCAGGGAATGCGGCGAAGCTGCGCGCCGCCCGGCGACCGGGCGGGCGCGCCCGAGGGACCGCGGCCGCGGCCGCCGTCGCGACCGGCGGCACCCTGCACCGGCGCTCCGGCGGGCCGGGGCGCCGGGCGCGGCGCGGCGCCCTTCGAGGCGGCGTCGCCGCC
>DASPJX010000401.1:0-2771 GCA_035628395.1 Burkholderiaceae bacterium
GTCGAGCGGATCGCCGACAAGGTCACGGTCATGCACCAGGGGCGGATCCTCGCCGAGGGGCCGATGCGGCAGGTGCAGGCCGATCCCCGCGTCGTCGACGTCTATCTCGGCCACTGAGGAGCCCGCCATGCTCGAGGTCACCGACCTGTCCGCCGGCTACGGCCAGAGCCGTGCGCTGCACGGCGTCACCTTCACCGCGAGGCGCGACGAGACCGTCGCGATCATGGGCCGCAACGGCATGGGCAAGACCACGCTGTTCAAGACGCTGATGGGCGTGCTGCCGGCGGTCTCGGGCCGCATCGCCGTCGCCGGCGAGGAGATCACGCGCGACGAGAGCCACCGCCGCGTCGCCAAGGGCATCGCCTACGTGCCCCAGGGCCGGATGATCTTCCCGACGCTGACGGTCGAGGAGAACATCCGCACCGGCCTCGAGAACGCCGCGGTCCGGCGGATCCCCGACGAGATCTACGCGCTGTTCCCGGTGCTGCACGAGATGCGCCGCCGCAAGGGCGGCAACCTCTCCGGCGGCCAGCAGCAGCAGCTCGCGATCGCGCGCGCGCTGGCCACCGATCCGAAGGTCCTGCTCCTCGACGAGCCGACCGAGGGCATCCAGCCCTCGATCATCAAGGACATCGCCCGCGCGCTCGTCGAGATCCGCAAGCTGCGCGGCATCACGATCGTCGTGTCCGAGCAGGTCCTCAGCTTCGCGATGGACGTCGCCGACCGGCTGTTCGTCATCGAGGGCGGACGCCTGGTCCACGAGAGCGCCCGCGCGGACACCGACACCGCGCGCATCAGGCAGTACCTGTCGGTCTAAAGAACGCATCGAACACCCGGTCACAGGAGAAGCGCCATGCCCGACACCCTGATCAAGGTCGACCTCGCCGAGTCGCCCTACGAGAACCCGCAGATCCACAACCGCTGGCACCCGGACATCCCGATGACGTGCTGGGTCGCGCCCGGCGACGACTTCGTGCTCGAGACCTACGACTGGACCGGCGGGTACATCCGGAACGACGACTCCGCCGACGACGTCCGGGACGTCGACCTGACGACGGTGCACTTCCTGTCGGGCCCGGTCGGCGTGAAGGGCGCGGAGCCCGGCGACCTGCTCGTGGTCGACCTGCTCGACGTCGGCGCGAAGCCCGACAGCCTCTGGGGCTTCAACGGCTTCTTCTCGAAGAAGAACGGGGGCGGCTTCCTGACCGACCATTTCCCGTTCGCGCAGAAGTCGATCTGGGACTTCCACGGTCTCTACACCACGTCGCGGCACGTGCCCGGGGTCAAGTACGCCGGCCTAATCCATCCGGGGCTGATCGGCTGCCTGCCCGACCGCAAGCTGCTGGAGACCTGGAACGAGCGCGAGGTCGGCTTCATCGGCACCGACCCCGCGCGCGTGCCGCCGCTCGCCAATCCGCCGTTCGCCGCCACCGCGCACATGGGCAAGCTGTCGGGCGCGGCGCGCGAGGCCGCCGCCGCGACCGGCGCGCGCACGGTGCCGCCGCGCGAGCACGGCGGCAACTGCGACATCAAGGACCTGTCGCGCGGCTCGAAGATCTACTTCCCCGTCTACGTCGACGGCGCGGGGCTGTCGGTGGGCGACCTGCACTTCAGCCAGGGCGACGGCGAGATCACGTTCTGCGGCGCGATCGAGATGGCCGGCTGGGTCCACATGAAGGTCGACCTGATCAAGGGCGGCATGGCGAAGTACGGCATCCGCAACCCGATCTTCCGGCCGAGCCCGATCACGCCCAACTACAACGACTGGCTGATCTTCGAGGGCATCTCGGTCGACGAGCAGGGCCGGCAGCACTACCTCGACGTGCACGTCGCCTACCGGCAGGCCTGCCTGAACGCGATCGAGTACCTGACGAAGTTCGGCTACACCCGCGCGCAGGCCTACTCGATCCTCGGCACGGCGCCGGTGCAGGGGCACATCAGCGGCGTCGTCGATATCCCGAACGCGTGCGCGACGCTGTGGCTGCCGACGCAGATCTTCGATTTCGACATCCGGCCGACCGCGGCCGGGCCGACGAGGTACCTGCCGGACGGGCCCGACATCCCGCTGTCGCCGGACCGCTGAACCCCGGACCGGAGGCGCGACCATGCCGTTCTACGACTACGAGTGCGCCGAGCACGGCGGCTTCGGCGCGCTGCGCCCGATGGCCGAGCGCAACGCGGCCCAGCCGTGCCCGCGCTGCGGCCTCGCCTCGGCGCGCGTGCTGAGCGAGCCGCCGATGCGCGGTCTGCTGAGCTCGCTCGAGCGCGAGGCGCACGCCGCCAACGAGCGCAGCGCGCACGAGCCGAGGAGCCTCGCCGCCTGGCGCTCGAGGCACGGCGCCGGCTGCGGCTGCTGCGGTCCGGGCGGACGCGCGCGCGCCGCGACGCGGCCCGACGGACTGAAGGGCGCGGTCGGGCGCCGCCCCTGGCAGATCAGTCACTGACACGAGCGGCCGGCCGCGGTCCCGTCCCGGGGCGGCCGGGTGCGTCGTTGGGGTTGGGCGGGCCGGGGGCCCGCCTTTTTTTCGCCGGCCGCTCCTCAGGCGGGCGTGCGCGCGGCGGGCTCGAGCCGGAAGCGCGCCACCGACGCGGCCAGCGTCCGCGCCTGCTCCTGCAGGTTCGTCGACGCGGCGGCGCTCTGCTCCACGAGCGCGGCGTTCTGCTGCGTCAGCGCGTCGAGCTCGGCGACCGCGGCGCTCACCTGCGCGACGTCGTCGTTCCGGCTCCGGGTGTCGCGCACCACCTCGGCGATCAGCGCGCCGAGCCGGCGC
>DASPJX010000402.1:0-2881 GCA_035628395.1 Burkholderiaceae bacterium
CAGCCGGCGCATCGAGGGCGAGGACCGCGAGGAGCTGAAGGACGCGCTCGACCAGCTCGACTACCCGAAGGGCATGAGCCTGATCGCCCGCACCGCCGGCATCGGCCGCAGCGTGGCCGAGCTGCAGTGGGACCTGAACTACATGCTCAAGCTCTGGACCGCCATCGACGGCGCCTCCAAGGGCGGCAAGGGCGCCTACCTGATCTACCAGGAGTCGTCGCTGGTCATTCGCGCGATCCGCGACTACTTCACCGCCGACATCGGCGAGATCCTGATCGACACGGACGACATCTACGAGCAGGCCCGGCAGTTCATGGGCTACGTGATGCCGGACAACGTCCAGCGCGTGAAGCGCTACCGCGACCACACGCCGCTGTTCACCCGCTTCCAGATCGAGCACCAGATCGAGACCGCGTACTCGCGGCTCGTGCCGCTGCCCTCGGGCGGCGCGATCGTGATCGACCACACCGAGGCGCTGGTCGCGATCGACGTGAACTCGGCGCGCGCGACGCGCGGCTCCGACATCGAGGAGACCGCGTTCCGCACGAACCTCGAGGCCGCGGACGAGGCGGCCCGCCAGATGCGCCTGCGCGACCTGGGCGGGCTGATCGTCATCGACTTCATCGACATGGAGAGCTCGAAGAACCAGCGCGAGGTCGAGCAGCGGGTGAAGGACGCGCTGCACTACGACCGCGCCCGGGTCCAGGCCGGCAAGATCTCCCGCTTCGGCCTGATGGAGCTGTCGCGCCAGCGGCTGCGCCCGGCGCTCAACGAGGGCTCGCACATCACCTGCCCGCGCTGCAACGGCACCGGCGTGATCCGCGACATCGAGTCGTCGGCGCTGCACATGCTGCGCGTGATCCAGGACGAGGCGATGAAGGAGAGCACCGCCGCGGTGCACGCGCAGGTGCCGGTCGAGGTCGCCACCTACCTGCTGAACGAGAAGCGCGCCGAGATCGCGAAGCTCGAGGCGCGGGTCAAGGTCGAGATCGTCCTGATCCCGAACAAGTACATCGAGACCCCGCACTACAAGCTCGAGCGCCTGCGCCACGACGACGAGCGCCTGGCCACCTACCGCTCGAGCTACAGCCTGGCCGACGGCCCGAGCGACGAGGGCGAGTACCTGGAGAAGAAGTTCGAGGCGGTGAAGCCGCGCCAGGAGGCGATGGTCAAGGGCATCACGCCCGACCAGCCCGCCCCGGTGGTCGCGCCGAAGCCCGCCGCCGAGCCGATCGCGCCGGCGCCGAGCGCCGCGCCGGCGGCCGCGCCCGCCGCGGCGGCGCGGGTCGCCGCGCCCGAGCCCGGCGGCTTCTTCGGCCGGATCCTCGGCATGTTCCGCCGCCGCGAGGCGACCGAGTCGCCGTTCGAGCGCCCGGTGCGCGCGCCGGCTGCGCCGGCCGCGACGCCGGCGACGCCCGCCGCATCGACGGCCGCGGGACGGGCCGACGAGGGCGCGCGTCGCGGACGCGACGAGCGCCGGGGCGGCGGTCGCGACGAGCGTCGCGGCGGTCGCGGTCGCGACGAGCGCGCGGCCGAGGGCCGCGGCGATCGCGGCGAGGGCCGCAACGGCCGCGGCGGCGAGCGCGCCGCCGAGCCGCGCGCCGAAGGCGTCGAGGCGCGCGAGCCGCGACGCGGACGCGGCGAGCGGCGCGAGCGCCCGCCGCGCGAGACCGCGCCGGTCGAGGCCGGCGCGAGCCTCGTCGCGAACGGCGCGACCGCCGGGCTGCCCGGCACCGAGGCCGTCGCCGAGACGAGGACGGAGGAGCCGCGTCGTCGACGCGAGCCGCGCGAGCCGCGCGAGGCCCGCGAGCCGAGGGAAGGTCGCGAGCCGCGCGCGCCGCGCGCCGAGCGTCCGCCGCGCGAGGAGCGCGCGCCCCGCGAGGAGCGCGACGCGCTCGAGGCCGCGCAGCAGCCTGCCGACGCCGCGGCCGCGCCGATCGAGCCGCGCCGCGCCGCGCCGTCGCCCGAGGCGGCGACGGTCGGGGCCGGCGAGATGAACGTCGGCGCGCAGGGCGAGGGCCCGGTGCCGACGGCCGACGACGCCGGCCGGACCGACGAGGTCGTGCTCGGCGCGGACGGCCTGCCGGTCGCCGGCTCCGACGACGAGCCGCGTCGCCGTCGCCGGCGTCGCGGCGGTCGCGGCCGCAGCCGTACCGGTGCCGACGGCACGATCGAGGGTGGCGAGGCCGACTTCGGCGATCCGGCCGACGGCGACTCCGCCGTCGACGCGGCCGTCGCGAGCGGCGAGCTGGTGCCGGTCGTCTCGTCGCCGACGCCCGAGCCCCTGGTGCCCGCGGCCGAGGCGTCTCCGGCGCCGTCGCCCGAGGCCCGGCCGTCGTCCGCCGAGGCGCAGCGCCCGGTCGAGGCGCCGGCGCGCCCGGCTGCGGTGGCCGAGGCTCCCGTCCGGACGTCCGAGGCGCCCGCCCCGGTCGTCGAGGCGCCGGCGTCGGCCCCCGTGGCCGCCGAGCCGGCGCCGGTGCAGGTCGCCGAACCCGCCCCGACGCGGGTCGCCGAACCCGCTCCGGCACCGGTCGCCGAGCCTGCACCGGCGAAGGCCGTCGAGCCCGTCGCGGCCGCCGAGCCGATCGCACCGCGCGCCGCGCCGTCGGCACGCCCGATCGACGCGAGCTCGCTGCAGGCGGTGGTCGAGCAGGCCGGTCTGCAGTGGGTGCAGACCGCGCCGTCGGCCGCGTCGGCGGAGCCGGAACCCCAGCCGGTCGCTCCGCGCGCGCCGCGCGTCCGCAAGCCGCGCGCCGCGCCGGTCAGCGAGCCGCTGGTCCAGATCGAGACTCAGTCCGAGCGTCGCGAGGGCTGACACCGGGGGCCCGTTTCCCGGGGCGGTTCGCCGAGGGCGCCGACGGACACGTCGGCGCCCTTCTTC
>DASPJX010000403.1:0-7461 GCA_035628395.1 Burkholderiaceae bacterium
GACCTCGTCCGGCTTGAAGCGCGTGTTGACCGGCACCAGCACCGCGCCGAGCCGCGTGCAGGCCATCCAGACGACGACCCACTCGGGGCAGTTGGTGACCCACAGCGCGACCTGGTCGCCGCGCGAGACGCCGAGCGCGCGCAGGCCGTGCGCGACCTCGTCGGCCGCGCGGTCGAGCTCCGCGAACGTCGTCCGCGTGCCGAGGCCGATCAGCGCGATGCGGTCGGGGAAGCGGGCCGCCGTCCTGCGCAGCGCCTCGCCGATGGTCAGGGTGCTCCAGTCGATGTCCATGCCGTTCCTGCTTCAGACGGGCGTCGGGGCGCCGCCGAGATAGTGCCTCACGAGGGCGTCGTTGCCGGACATCGTCTCGCGCGGGCCCTCGAGCACCACGCGACCGTTGACCAGCACCAGCGAGCGGTCGGCGAACTCGACCGCCATGGTCGCGTTCTGCTCGACGAGCAGCACCGTCAGGCCCTGCTCGCGCAGGGTCCGCAGCGCCGCGTAGATGTCGCGGATCACGATCCGCGCGAGTCCGAGCGAGGGCTCGTCGAGCATCAGCAGCTTCGGCCGGCCGAGCAGCGCGCGCGCGATCGCGAGCATCTGCTGCTGGCCGCCGGAGAGGTTGCCGGCGAGCTGGCGGCGCCGTTCCGCGAGGATGGGGAACAGCGTCTCGACGCGCTCGAACGCGGCCCGCTCGTCGCCGCCCGGGTCGAGGTTGTCGAACGCGACCTTCAGGTTCTCCCAGACCGTCATGCCGCCGAAGATGTCGCGCGTCTCGGGCACCATCAGCACGCCGCGGCGCGCCACCTGCTCGGGGCGGCGGCCGACGAGCGACTCGCCGTCGAAGCGCACCGAGCCGGCCGCCGGACGCAGCAGGCCCGCGATCGTGCGCACCAGCGTGCTCTTGCCCGCGCCGTTCGGGCCGACCACGGCGACGACGCGTCCGGCCGGCACCGAGATCGCGAAATCCTCGAGCACCGGGGCCTTGCCGTAGCCGACGGTCAGGCCCTCGACGCGCAGTCCGTCCCCGGAGGGTTCGCGCGGCATCGTCAGGCTCCCAGGTACGAGGCGATCACCTCGGGATGGCACTGCACCTGCGCGGGCGTGCCCTGCGCGATCAGCCGGCCGAAGTTCAGCACGACCACCTTGTCGGAGACCCCCATCACGAGCGACATGTCGTGCTCGACCAGGAACACCGTCACGCCCTGCTCGCGGATCAGCCGGATGTCGTCGGTGAGCTCGCGGGTCTCCGACTCGTTCATGCCGGCGGCCGGCTCGTCGAGCAGCACGAAGCGCGGCTCCCCCATCAGCGCGCGCGCGATCTCGACGCGCCGCTGCGTGCCGTAGGGCAGGTCGGTCGCGATCTCGTCGGCGACCCCGGCGAGCCCGAGCATCTCGAGCAGCCCGGCGGCGCGGCGCGCCTGCGGGCCGCGGTCGCGCGACGGCAGGCCGAGGATCGAGATCCAGCGCGTGCGCATCGCCTGCCGGAAGCCGCCGATCACGAGGTTCTCGCGCACCGACAGGCCCGGGAAGAGGTGCACCGTCTGGAACGTGCGGCGGATGCCGAGCGCCTCGACGCGATGCGGGCCGAGCCCGTCGATCGGTCGGCCCTCGAAGCGGATCCGCCCGCTCGACGGCGGCATCACGCCGGTGACGAGGTTGATCAGCGTCGTCTTGCCGGCGCCGTTGGGGCCGATCAGCGCGGTGATCGAGCCGGGCTCGACGTCGAAGTGGACGTCCTGCAGCGCGTGGATGCCGGCGAACGAGCGGCCGACGCGATCGAGCTCAAGCATCGGCGCCTCCCCGCGGCCGCGGCGTCGGCACGGTGCGCGCGCCGGCGGCGGCCGGCACCGCCGTCGGCGCGTCGCGCCGGCGCAGGCGGCGCGCGAGCCCGCCGAACCGGTTCTTGGGCACGAGCCCGGCCGGCATGAACGCGGCCATCACCAGCGCGATCGTGCCGTAGAGCGCGGGCGCCCATCTCTCGAGCTCCGAGACGAACTGCGGCAGCAGCGTGAGCACCGTCGAGCCGAGCACCGCGCCGACCGGCGTGAAGCCGCCGATGACGAGGAACATCAGGATGTCGACGGTGCGCGAGAAGCCGAAGTTGTTCGGGGCCACGAACGAGTAGTAGTGCGCGAAGCAGGCGCCCGCGAGCCCGGCGAGCGCGCCGCCGATCGCGAGCGCCGACATCTGCAGCGCCGGCACGTTCAGGCCGTGGCAGGCGGCGACGACCGGGTCCGAGCCCGCGGCCTGCATCGCCTTGCCGAGCCGCGTGCAGTACAGCCACGCGCTGGCCGCGAACGCGAGCGCCGCGAGCGCGACGATCCAGCGCGGATCGAGGAACGGCATGCCCGTCAGGCCCATCACGCCGCCGGTGGGGGCGAAGTGCGAGAAGAACAGCTGGATCAGCTCGGCGGCGGCGAGCGTCGCGATCGCGAGGTAGATGCCGCGGATGCGCAGCGACAGCAGCCCGAAGGGCAGCGTGATCGCCGCGCCCGCGACCGCCGAGGCGACGAGCGCGGCCCACACCGGCCAGCCTGCGGCCTGGGTGAGCCAGCCGCCGGCGTAGGCGCCCACCGCCATGAAGCCGGGCAGCCCCATCGACCAGACACCGGTGACGAACGGGAACAGCAGGCTCAGCACCAGCAGCACGTTGATCGCGACGATCGCCTGCACCGGCTCGGACAGCAGCGTCTCCATCACACCTCCCGGCGCTGCACGCCGGTGCCGAAGATCCCTTCGGGCTTCAGCAGGAACACGCCGATCAGCAGCAGCCAGACGAAGGCCTCCGACCAGCCGGCCGGCGCGTAGGCCTGGAACAGCACCTCGCAGATCCCCATCAGCAGCCCGGCGGCCATCGCGCCCCGGACGTCGCCGAGCCCGCCGATCACGATCACCGCGAGCGCCTTGATCGCGTAGGTGTCGCCCATGTACGCGCCGATCTGCTCGAAGCGCAGCGCGACCATCAGGCCGGCCAGCCCGGCGAGCGCCGACGACAGCGCGAACACCGCGAGGATGCTCCGCGGCACCGCGACGCCGAGCAGCGCGGCCGCGGTGTCGTTCTCCGCGATCGCCCGGATGTTGCGGCCGAACCGGGTGCGCCGCAGCAGCACGAGCAGCCCGACCATCAGCAGCGCCGACAGCGCGAGGCTCGCGGCCTGCAGGCCCGACAGCAGGACCGGGCCGATCTCGAGGTCGGGCAGCGCCAGCGCCGCCGGGAAGGGCTTGTTCATCGTGCCGAAGCGGTTGGCGACGATCACCTGCAGCACGATGCCGAACGACAGGCTGGTGACGAAGCCGCCCAGCGCGTGCCGGCTCGAGATCGGCCGGAACGCGAGCAGGTAGAGCAGCACGCCCAGCACGGCCGCCGCGGCGATGCCGCCGGCCAGCGCGAGCGCCGGCGGCCAGCCGGAGCCGACCAGCGCGAGCGCGGCGAACGGCGCCGCCATGAACAGGTAGGCGTGCGCGAGGTTCAGCATCCGCAGCACGCCGAAGACGAGCGTGTAGCCGATCCCGATCAGCGCGTAGACGCTGCCGAGCATCAGCCCGTTGACGAGCTGCTGCGCGATCACCGGGGGGCTCCCGTCGCGCGGCCCGACCGGCGCGCGCCGGTCGGGACCGCGAGGCCCCGGTCGCGGCTCAGGCCCGCGTCCACTTGCCGCCCTGCACGCGGTAGAGCAGCGTCGGCTTGACCGCGTCGCCGTCCGCGTTGATCGACATCGTGTTGCCGAGGCCCTGGTAGTTCTTGAGGCCCGCGAGGTAGTCGCGCACCTTCGTGCGGATCTCGGCCGGCGGCGACTTCGGCGTCGCGCCGGCCGCGCGGAACGCGTCGGCGAGGATGCGCACGGTCTCGTACGCGCCGGCGTCGATGTAGGTCGGCGTCGTGTACTGCCCGGGCAGCTCCTTCTCGCAGCGCGCGCGGAACTCGGCGACGAAGCGCTGGGTCGCGGGGTCGGTGGAGGCCGCGTCGAACGGCTGGCCGGCCCACAGCTCGATGTCGCGCGCCGCCTCGGCGACCGATTCGGTCACGTAGCCGAGGCCGGCGAACATCGGCACGGCGAACTTCTGGCGGTTCGCCTCGCGCAGGAAGGTGCGCGCCGGCTCGAACTGGATCCCGAGCAGCAGGATGTCGGGATTCATCGCCTTCAGGCGGGTGACGAAGACGCTGTGGTCGCTCGCGTCGGACGGGATCTCGATCGGCGCGTCCTTGTTGACGATCGTGAAGCCGTTCTTCTCGAGCGCCGACGGCGCCACCGACTTGACCAGGAAGCTCTCGTACGCGTCCTTCGGGTCGAGCACCGTGACGACGCTCTTCGCGTTCGGATGGCGCTTGCGCAGCGTGGCGACGAGCTCGTCGATGATGAACTGGTCGATCGCCGCGTTGCGGAAGGTCCAGGGCCGGTTCTGCGCGGTGAGGCCGGGCGCGCCCGAGCCGGGCGAGATCGCGACGAGGTTCGCGCGGTTCGCCGCCGGGAAGGCGGTGCGGCACTGCGAGCTCTGGATCGGACCGAGCATCGCGAACACGCCCGCGCGGTCGAGGTTGCGCGTCGCGATCACCGCCTGCTCGGGGCTCGAGCGGTTGTCCTCGGTCACGAAGTCGAGCCGGGTGCCGCCCGAGCGGTTGAGCTCGTCGACCGCGATCTGCGCGGCGATCAGCATGTGCGCGCCGTAGCTCGCGGCCACGCCGGTGCGCTCGAGGTTCAGGCCGATCTTCAGCCCCTCCTGCGCCTGCGCGCGGGCGAGCGGGGGCAGGGCGGCCGAGAGGCCGGTGGCCGCGAGGCCGGTCAGGACGCGTCGTCGCTGGGTCATGGGGGTCTCCTCCGTGTCGTCGTGCGGGAAAGTCGCCGGCCTCGGTCGCCGTGCTAGGGTCGGATCCGCCGCGCGCGGCGCATCCGGACCGGATGCCCCGATGCACGGCGGCGCGGCGCGGGGGAGGCATCGGGATGGACAGGTTCGAGAAGGTGCTCGTCACCGGGGGTGGGCGCGGCATCGGGGCCGCCGCGGCGATCCGCCTCGCGCGGCCCGGCCGCTGGATCGGCGTGGCGTTCCGCGACGACGAGGCGGCCGCGCGCCGCACGGTCGCCGCGATCGAGGCGGCCGGCGCGCGCGGGGAGGCGATCCGGGCCGACGTCGCCGTCCAGGCCGACCTCGACGCCGCGTTCGCACGCCTCGACGCGGTGCCCGGGCCGATGCGCGTGCTCGTCAACGCCGCCGGCGTCACCGGCGGCGTCGCGGGCGTGTTCGACTGGAGCCGGGAGCGCTTCGAGGCGACCTTCGCGGTCAACGTGTTCGGGCTCGCGATGGCCTGCCGGGCCGCGGCGCTGCGGATGGCGCGCTCGCGCGGCGGGGAGGGCGGCGCGATCGTCAACGTCGGGTCGACCGCGGGGCGCCACGGCAGCGCGGGCGAATGGGGCCACTACGCCGCGTCGAAGGGCGCGGTGGACACGCTGACCGTCGGCCTCGGCCGCGAGCTCGCCGCCGACGGCGTGCGCGTGGTCTGCGTCGCGCCGGGGCTCACCGACACCGGCCTGCACGCGGCCAACGGCATGCCCGACCGCGCGACGCGCATGGCCGCCGCGGTGCCGATGCGGCGCGCGGCACGCCCCGAGGAGATCGCGGACGCGATCGCCTGGGCGGCGTCCGACGCCGCGTCGTACGTCACCGCGACCGTCGTGACGGTCGGCGGCGGGCTGTGAGCCCGCGCCGCGACCGTCGCCGCAGCTGCGCATCGGTGGTCTCCTCCGGGATCCGCCGCCGGCGTCGCCGGTAGGCCGACGCTTCGGTCAACGAGTCATACCGATCGGTATCGGCCGGATCTTCGGGGCTCGGTGCGGGGCTGTCAACCGGGACCGCGACCGATCGGACGGGGCGGCGGAACGCGACCGGACCGGCTGCCGGCGCGCGGTGAGAACCCGGGCCCGCGAGCGCGGCGCGCGGGCCGCCCCGGGCCGCCACCGCGTCTCAGCGCGGCATGCCGCCCGATCGCGCGCGCTCGCGCAGGAACCGCAGCACGTCGCGCGCGGTGGTGTCCGGATCCTCCTCCATCGGCAGGTGGCCGAGGTCGGGGTAGATCCTGAGCTCGCTGTCGGGGATGTCGCGGTCGAAGCGCTCGGCGTTCGACGGCGGCACCCATTCGTCCTGCGCGCCCCAGAGGATCAGCGTCGGCACGCGCAGCTCGGTCAGCCGCTCCCAGCCGGTCGGGCGCGGGTCGGCGCGGGTCCGGTCGCCGAAGGCGATCCGGTTGCCCGGGCGGCGCATCAGGTCGGCGTAGCGCTCGACGAGCTCGGGCGTGACCTTGCGGGGATCGGCGTAGGTGTCGCGCAGGCTGCGCTCGATCAGGCCCTCGACCGGCAGGAAGCGCATCAGCTCCGAGATCACCGGCAGCCGCGCGAGCCGCATCGCGGTCGAGCGCGAGGCGCCCTGCTCGACCGGATAGCCGACGGCGTCGACCAGCACCAGCGCGCTCACCCGCTCGGGATGGCGCAGCGCGAAGCGCCACGCGTAGTAGCCGCCGAGGCTGTTGCCGGCGATCGCGAAGCGTCCGAGGCCGGCGGCGGCGACGAAGCGCTCGAGGAAGTCGACGGTCGCGGCGGCCGAGTAGTCGCCCGACGGATGCGGGCCGGTCAGCCCGAAGCCCGGCAGGTCGAGCCGCACGACCCGCATGTGCGGCGACAGCCGCTCCGCCCAGCCGTCCCAGGTGTGCAGCGACGAGCCGGTGCCGTGCAGCAGCAGGATCGCCGGCACGTCGGTGCCGGTGCCCGCGCGCGCGGCGAGCGCGTCGGGCGGCCCGGGCAGCGACGCGGTCGCCGGGCCCTCGTCGCGCCAGTGGACCTCGATGCCGTCCATCGGCAGGTAGCGCGACGGCGGCCCGCCCCAGCGCGTCTTCAGCTCGGCGAGCGGCAGGTCGGTCTGGCAGCCCGCCAGCGCGGCGAGGGCGGCGAGACCGGCGGCGAGCGCGACCCGGCGCAGCGCCGCCGTCGCGACCCCGGTCCGACCCGACCGCGCGCCCGGACCGCCGCGCGCCGCGCTCACGCGCGGCCCTCCTCGACGGCGTGGCAGGCGACCTGCGCGCCGTCGGCGAGCGTCGCGAGCGCCGGGCGCTCGGCGCGGCAGCGGGCGTTCGCGAGCGGGCAGCGCGGATGGAAGGTGCAGCCGGTCGGCGGGTTCAGCGGATTCGGCACCTCGCCCGCCACCGGCGTGCGGCCCTTGCCGGTCATGCGGATGTCGGGGATCGCGTCGAGCAGCATCCGCGTGTACGGATGTCGCGGCGTCGCGAACAGCGTGCGCTTGGGCGCCAGCTCGACGATGCGGCCGAGGTACATCACCCCGACGCGGTCGGCCACGTGGTGCACCACGGCGAGGTTGTGCGAGATGAACAGGTAGGTGAGGCCGTCGGCGCGCTGGATCTCGCGCATCAGGTTCAGCACCTGCGCCTGCACCGACACGTCGAGCGCCGAGGTC
>DASPJX010000404.1:0-3756 GCA_035628395.1 Burkholderiaceae bacterium
GCGGCGGGCGCCGGAGCCGGGGCCGGCGCGCGCGCGACGGCCGGCACCGCGACGGTCACCGGCGCGACGCGCGGCGCGGGCGGCGCCGCGGGAACGGCGGCTGCGGCCGGCGCGGGGGCGCGCTCCGCGCGGACGGCCTGCTCGGCCTCGGCGCGGGTCGCTTCGAACAGTGCTTCCAGATCGTCGTGTTCCATGTCGTCTCGGCCTGCGGCGCGCTCAGTTGGCGGTCTGACCCATGATCTTCTGCAGCTTCTCCTCGAGCGTGCCCTTCGTGAACGGCTTCACGATGTAGCCCGAGGCGCGCAGCTGGGCGGCCCGCACGATGTCCTCCTTGCGGGCCTCGGCGGTCACCATCAGCACCGGCAGCGACTGCAGCGCGGCGTCCTGGCGGATCGACTCGAGCAGCTGGAAGCCGTTCATGTTCGGCATGTTGATGTCGGTGATGACGAAATCGAACCGTCCGGCGCGCAGCTTGTCGAGCGCGACCGCGCCGTCCTCGGCCTCGTCGCAGTCGACGTGCCCCATTTCCTTGAGCAGCCCGCGAACGATGCGGCGCATCGTCGAGAAGTCGTCCACGATCAGGAATTTCATGGCTTCGTGCCGTCGATGAAGAGGGTCACCGCCCCGGCCGGGCCGACCGGTGCGCCGGTCGGCCGCGGGATCCCGTCCCGGGCGGTCTGGAGAAGGAGCGTATGCGCTCGCCGGACGCGCGATGCCCCGTCGTGGGGCGCTTCGGCGGCGGTTATCCGACGATCGGTCGGCACGCGCGCGGGGCACGCTGGGCCGACCCGGGTGCGCCGGGAGCGCGACGGCGGGTCGGCCCGCTCCGCCCGCCCCCGGAGCGACGCGCCTCGATCCGACCACCGACCCCTCCCGCATCGATGCCCCTGGACGCCCCACCGCTCCCCGGCGCCCCGCCCCGCCCGCCGCGCGACGCCGCCGGCCGCGCCGCGGGCGCGGCGGCCCTGCCGACCGCGCTCGGCGGCGCGCCCGAGGGGCCCGACGTCGACGCCGCGATCGGCCGCACGCGCGTGCTGGCCGTCGACGGCGTGCGGCCGGCCCGCCAGGCGATGCGCGGGCAGCTGCTCGAGCTGGGCTTCCCGGAGGTCGTCGAGGCCGGCACCGCCCAGGAGGCGCTGCGCCGGATGGCGGACGGCCCGTTCGGCCTCGTGGTCTGCGAGGACGATCTCTCCCCCGGCGGCGACGCGACCACCGGCGCGCAGCTGCTCGAGCACGCGCGCACCGCGGGCAGGCTGCCCGGCTGGGCCCTCTTCGTGCTGTGCGCCGCGGAGTCGGCGCGCGAGCGCGTCGCGGTGACGCTCGAGTGCCCGCCCGACGACTACCTGATCAAGCCCCTGACGACCGAGCGTCTCGCCGCGCGGCTGCGCCGCGTCTTCGAGCGGCGGCTCGTGTTCGAGCCCGCGCAGCGGCGCGTCGCGGTGAAGAACTTCGCGCAGGCGGTGGTCGAGTGCGACCGGATCGCCGACGAGCATCCCCGCTGGCGGATCGACGCGTGGCGGATCAAGGCCCACGCGCTGCTCGACCTCGGGCGCGTCGCCGAGGCCGACGCGGTCTTCGCGCAGGTGCTGGCCGAGCGCGACGACGCCGCCTGGGCGCGCGTCGGGCGCGGCCGCGCGGCCCTGCTCGCGGGCCGGCTCGACGAGGCCGAGGCCTTCGCCGGCGAGGCGCTGCGCTCGGCCGAGGCCCGTCCCGGCGCCTTCGACGTGCTGGCCGCCGTCGGCGAGGCGCGCGGCGATCCGGCGGCGGTCCAGGCGCTGCTGCAGCGCGCGACCCGGGCGATCCCGTCGGCGCGGCGCCGCCGCGCGCTCGCGCACGCCGCCTGGCGGGCGGGCGACGTCGCCACCGCGAAGCACGAGCTCGACCGCGTGCTGCGCGCGACGCGCGGCACGCTCGCCGAACGGCCGGACGACGCGACGCAGCTCGCGCAGATCCTCGTCGACGGCGGCGAGGCGGCCCGCGCGATCGCGCTGCTCGCCGAGGCCGATCGGGCGCCCCGCTCGTCCGGCGCCCACGCGCCCGACGCGGTGCTCGCGAGGATGTCGGTGCTCGCGCAGGCGCACGTCCGCAACGGCAGCCCCGCGCTCGCGCACCGCGCGATGGTCACCGCCCGCGAGGCGCTCGTGCGGGTCGACGCGCCGTCCGGCGCGCCGGGCGCGCGGGCCGCGTCGGCCACCGCGCGGCTGCACCTGGCGCGCGCGCACCTCGCGTGCTCGGCCGAGCGCGAGGGCCTCGCGGCGCTCGGCGACGCGATCCGCGCCGACCACGAGAACGCGGCGCTCGCCGGCCTCGCGCGGCGGATGATGGCCGGCACCGGCCACGAGGCGGCGGCCGAGCGCGTGATCGGCGAGTCGGTCCGCCGCATGGGCGAGGCGATCGAGGCCGCCGACGCGCTGATGCGCGCGGCGCGCTACGACGAGTCGATCGCGACGCTGAACGAGGCGCTGCGGGACGTGCCCGACAACACCGCGCTGCTGGTGGCGGCGACGCGGCTGCACCTGCTGTGGCTGCGGCAGAAGGGGCTCGAGCGCGACCGCGTCGACCGGATACGAGGCTACCTCGACCGGCTCGACGCGCTCGCGCCCGGCGCGCCGGAGGTGCTGCGCCTGCACCGGTTCTTCCGCGAGACGCTGAACCGCGGGCAGGCGGCGGCGGCCCCGGACCCCGCGGCCCCGTCCTCCGGCTCCGGCTAGGCCGCCGACGCGCCCCCGGCCCGATCCGCGCCCGCGCTCAGCGCGCGGCCGGCGGCTTCGGGGCCGGCTCCGCGTGCAGCGCGTCGGCCGGGTAGCGGGCCAGGAACTCCGGCGCCGCGTCCTGCGGCGCGTCGAGCCAGCGGTCGTAGTCGGCCTCGTCGAGGACGACGACCATCCGCTTCTCGTCCTGCGGCTTGTGGAAGCGCTGCATCAGCTCGTGGCCGTCGGCGTTGACCGTCAGCATCGTGAACGACAGCAGCTCGCCGCCGTCGGGCCCGCGCCACGCGCCCCACAGCCCGGCGATGCCCATCGGGCGGCCGTCGCGACGCGCGATCCGCCAGCGCACCGCCCGGCCCGTCTCCCAGTTCGGCTCGAAGATCGACTCCGCGGGCACGATCGCGCGGCGCCCGTACCGCCACGCGTCGCGGAAGCTCGGTTTCTCGGCGGCCGTCTCGGAGCGCGCGTTGTACGTGCGCCGGCCGATCGCCAGGTCCTTCGACCAGTGCGGCACCAGCCCGAACAGCCCGACCGCGCCTTCGCGATCGTAGCCGGCGGCGTCGCGCGCGCGCCGCACGAAGGGCGCGGCGTAGCCCGGCCAGGTCTCGGGCGGCAGCGGATCGCCGCGCACCACCGCGAAGAAGAGCCGCAGCCGGTCCGGGTCGGTCACGGGGACGTAGTTCGCGCACATCGTCGGGTCTCGCGGTCGATGATCCGCACGGATGGTCGCGCGGATCGGCGCCGCGCGCACGTCCGGCGCGGCCGTCGGCCTGCGGTCCTGCCGCCGCCCGGGCGGCGGCTCCGACGCCGGGCGGGCGCCCGCCGCGTTCCGGCGCGACCGGCGTCGCCGCCCCGCCGGCTCGGCCGTCATGTACGCTCGCGCCGCGTCGTCCCCTACCGACACCTGCGAGGATCCCCACGTGAGCTCGATGTTCAGCTGGCGCGAAGTGCGCCCCGCCCCCGACGCCGTCGTCGCCCCGGACGAGCGCCTGCCCTGGCCCCAGACCGCGGCGATGGGCGTGCAGCACGTGATCGCGATGTTCGGCGC
>DASPJX010000405.1:0-17692 GCA_035628395.1 Burkholderiaceae bacterium
GCCGAGCGCAAACTTCAGCTTGTGCAGCGGCTCGGACATCTCGCGCGCGGCGGTGATCGGGAACAGGTTCGGCACGTTCTTCTCGAACTGCACCGGCATCGCGGCGTTGTTGGTCGGCGTGCCGATGTGCGCGACCATCGCGAAGATCTTGTCCTGGTTGACCAGCTTCTGCGCGGCCAACACGGCCTTCTTCGGGTCGTAGGCCGAGTCCTCGACCAGCAGCTTGAGCTTGCGGCCGTTGATGCCGCCCTGCTCGTTGATCTCCTCGACGCGCAGCTGCATGCCCAGGCGGACCTGCTTGCCGAACGCGGCGAGCGGGCCCGACAGGTCCTGGATCGTGCCCATCGTGATCTCGGTCTTGCTCACGCCCTGCTGGGCGTGGGCCAGGCCGGCGGTCATCGCGAGGATGCCGAGGCCCAGCGTGGTCCTGCGGATCAGGTTCATCGTTGTCTCCTGTGAGGAATGCGCCCGGACATCGGTGCCGGGTCGCACGAGGCGAACGTCGCCACGATCGGATCAGCCGCGATACATCTCCTCGATGATCGGGGCGTACTTCTGCTGGACGAACTTGCGCTTGAGCTTCATCGTCGGGGTGAGCTCCTCGTCCTCGGCGGTGAGCTGCGTCTCGATCAGCCGGAACTTCTTGACCTGCTCGACGCGCGCGAACTTCTGGTTGACCCGCTCGATCTCGCGCCAGATCAGGTCCTGGACCTCCTTGGCGCGCGTCAGGCTCGTGTAGTTCGAGAAGGGCACGTCGTGGTCCTGCGCGAACTTCTCGACGTTCTCCTGGTCGATCATCACGAGCGCGGTCAGGAACGGCCGCTTGTCGCCGATGACGACCGCGTCGGTGACGTAGGGCGAGAACTTGAGCTCGTTCTCCCACTCGCTCGGGGTCACGTTCTTGCCGCCGGCCGTGATGATGATGTCCTTCATCCGGTCGGTGATGTAGAAGTAGCCGTCGTCGTCGACGCGGCCGACGTCGCCGGTGTGCAGCCAGCCCTCGGCGTCGATCGCCTCGGCGGTCTTCTCGGGCTGGTTCAGGTAGCCCTTCAGCACGTTCGGTCCGCGCAGCAGGATCTCGCCGGTGCCTTCGGCGATCCGCATCTCGAGGCCCGGGCCGGGCACGCCGATGCTGCCGGGACGCACGGCGCGCCGCGGGTTCACGGTGCCGCCGGCGGTGGTCTCGGTCATGCCCCAGCCCTCGCGCAGCGGGATGCCGAGCGACTGGTACCAGCGGATCAGCTCGGGCGAGATCGGCGCGGCACCGGTCAGCGCGAGCCGGGTGCGCGACAGCCCCATCATCCGCAGCACGTTGTTCAGCACCAGCCCGCGGGCGATCGAGTTCTGCAGCGACAGCAGCGCCCCGGGGGCGCGGCCCTCGGCGGTGCGCCTGGCCACCTCGCGGCCGACGTCGAGCGCCCACTTGTAGGCGAGCTGCTGCGTGCGGCCGGCCTCGGACAGCGTGATCATCACCTGGGAGTAGATCTTCTCCCAGACCCGCGGCACCGCGAAGAACACGTGCGGCTGGATCTCGCGCAGGTTCTCGAACACCGTCTCGGGGTTCTCGACGAAGTTCACGGTGTCGCGCCGCATCATCGGCACGTACTCGCCGATCATGCGCTCGGCGATGTGGCACAGCGGCAGGAACGCGATCCGCTCGGCGCCCTCGGGGATGCCCTCGAACAGGCTGGTCGACAGGCCCGAGAGCACCGCGCACAGGTTCGCGTGCGTGATCATCGCGCCCTTGGGCTTGCCGGTCGTGCCCGAGGTGTAGACGAGGATCGCCACGTCGGACGGACCGCGGCTGCGCCGGCGCTCCTCGACGAAGCCGGGGTTCGCCTTCAGGTGCTCGCGCCCGAGCTCGCGCAGCCGCTCGAGGCCGATGACCTGCGGGTCGTCGAGGCCGGCGAGGCCCTCCATGTCGAACACGATCGCCTTGCGCACCCCGGGCAGGCGGTCGCGGACCTCGAGGAACTTGTCGAGCTGCTCGTCGTCCTCGACGAAGAGGAACGTCGTCGACGAGTCCTCGCACAGGAACTGCAGCTGGCTCGCCGAGTCGGTCGGGTACACGCCGTTGCAGACGCCCCCGGCGCCCAGGATGCCGAGGTCGGTCCAGACCCACTCGCGCGAGGTGTTCGCGAGCACCGAGGCGACCTCGCCGGGCGCGAAGCCCAGGCTCGAGAGTCCGGCGCCGATCTCGGCGGCGATCGTGGCGACCTCGCGCCAGCCGTAGGCGCGCCACAGGCCCAGTTCCTTCTGGCGCATCATCGGGCGGTCGCCGAGCTCGGCGACGCGCTGCGCGAAGAGCTCGGGGATCGTGGAGAACGGCAGCGTCTCGGGCGTCCAGCCGAACTCGGCGCCGTGGACGATGCGGTGCGGATCCTTGCCGGCCGAGGTCGGGGCGGGATTCATGACGGCTTGCTGCGCTGCGTTCATCGCCAGGTCTTCTTCTTCTTCCAGCGGCGCTCGCCGCGGGCGCCCTCGGCCTTCATGCCGAGGTAGAACTCCTTGATGTCGTCCTTCTCGCGCAGCGCGGCGCAGGTGTCCTCCATCACGATCCGCCCGTTCTCGAGCACGTAGCCGTAGTCGGCCGCGTTCAGCGCCATGTTGGCGTTCTGCTCGACGAGCAGCATCGAGGTGCCGCGCTCGCGGTTGATCCGCACGACGATCTCGAAGATCTCCTTGGTGAGCCGCGGCGACAGGCCGAGGCTCGGCTCGTCGAGCAGGATCAGGTCGGGCGCGGCCATGATCGAGCGGGAGATCGCGAGCATCTGCTGCTGGCCGCCCGACAGCAGGCCGGCGTGCTGCGACGCGCGCTCGCGCAGGATCGGGAAGTAGCCGAACACCGTCTCGAGGTCGCGCGCGACCTGGTCGCGGTCCTTGCGGGTGTACGCGCCCATGATCAGGTTGTCCCGCACCGACAGCAGCGGGAACACCTCGCGGCCCTCGGGCACGTGCGACAGGCCCTTCTGGACGATCAGCGCCGGGTCCTGGGCGGTGATCGGCTCGCCCTTGAACTCGATCGAGCCGCGGCGCGGGTCGATGATCCCGGAGATGGTCTTCAGGATCGTCGTCTTGTCGGCGCCGTTGGAGCCGAGCACGGTGGCGATCTCGCCGGGCGCGACCTCGAGGCTCACGCCGCGGATCGCCTTGATCGGGCCGTAGGCGCTCTCGACGTTGGCGAGGCGCAGGATCGGGCGCTTCGCGCCGGCGACGGCGACGGTGCCGGCGGGGGCTTCGACGACGGCGCTCATGCCCGCTTCCTCTCGAAGGGCTCGGCGCGGCGGAGGAACGACATGTCCTCGGAGGCGCCCAGGTAGGCCTCGATCACCCGCGGGTCGGACTGGACCTCGCGCGGCGTGCCGAGCGAGAGCATCTCGCCCTGGTTCATCGCGAGCACGCGGTCGGACACGCGCGAGACCAGCGTCATGTCGTGCTCGACCATCAGCACGGTGATGCCGAGCTCGTGCTTGATGTCCTGGATCCAGAACGCCATGTCGCCGGTCTCCTCGACGTTCAGGCCGGAGGAGGGCTCGTCGAGCAGCAGCAGCTTCGGCCGCGTGCACAGCGCGCGCGCGAGCTCGACGACCTTGCGCACGCCGTAGGGCAGGCCGGCGACGAGCGAGTCGCGGTGGTGCTGCAGGTCGAGGAAGTCGATCACGCGCTCGGCCTCCTCGCGGGCGGCCTCCTCGGCGCGGCGCGCGGAGGGCGTGAAGAACAGCTCGCTCAGGAACCCGGTGCGGCGGTGCACGTGGTGCCCGATCAGCAGGTTCTGGAGCACCGTCGCGTACTCGAACAGCTCGATGTTCTGGAAGGTCCGCGCGATGCCGAGCTCGGCGACGCGGTGCGGCGGCGATTCGGTGAGCCGCGCGCCGTCGAAGTCGATCGTGCCCGCGGTCGGCGTGTAGATGCGGCTGATCAGGTTGAAGACCGTGGTCTTGCCCGCGCCGTTCGGGCCGATCAGCGTGAAGACCTCGCCGCGCATGACGTCGAAGCTCACCTTGTTGACGGCGAGCACGCCGCCGAAGCGGACCTGCAGGTCGCGGGCCGACAGCAGCGGCGTGCCGGCGGCGTGGGTGGCGGGGCGCGCGCTCATTTCAGGCGATCCGACTTGGTGAAGCTCTTCTGCCGCCGGAACATGCCCTGGCGGTAGAACGGGAACAGCTGGAACCAGGTGCGCACCTTCAGCCAGCGGCCGTACAGCCCCATCGGCTCGAAGAGCACGAACGCGACGAGCACCGCGCCGTAGACGACGGCCTGCAGGCCGGCCGCCTGGCCGATCGCCGGCGGCAGCCAGTCCTTGGCGATCGCGATCAGCTGCGGCATCGTGATCAGGAAGATCGCGCCGAGGAAGGCCCCGTGCACGAAGCCCAGGCCGCCCACCACGACGAGCAGCAGCAGGTCGACCGACTGGATCAGGCTGAACTGCTCGGGCGACAGGAACTGGATCTTGTGCGCGTAGAGCGCGCCGGCGATGCCGGCGAGCGCTGCCGAGATCGCGAACGACAGCCCCTTGTAGTACGCGAGGTTGATGCCCATGCTCTGCGCCGAGATCTCGCTGTCGCGGATCGCGACGAACGCGCGGCCGGTGGGCGAGCGCAGCAGGTTCAGCACGCCGAGCGTCACCGCGACGCACAGCGCGAGGCACAGGTAGTAGAACTCGACGTCGGAGTCGATCTTCGCGCCGAGCACGCTCGGCGACTTGACGTGGAGGCCGGCGTTGCCGCCGGTGAGGCTCTCCCACCGCGCGAAGACCTCCTCGACGATGAAGCCGAAGGCGAGCGTCGCGATGCCGAGGTAGATGCCCTTCACGCGCAGCGCCGGCACGCCGACCACGATGCCCACGGCCGCCGACAGCAGGCCGGCGCAGGCGATCGCGGGGATGAAGTCCCAGCCGAGGCCGGTCAGCACCGCCTGCGTGTACGCGCCGACGCCGAGGAAGGCCGCGTGGCCGATCGACACCTGCCCGGTGAAGCCGGCGAGCAGCATCAGGCCGAGGCCGACGATCGAGTAGATCAGCACGAAGCTCAGCTGCGCGAGCCAGTACTCGGGCAGCAGCAGCGGGGCGAGGAGCAGCGCGACGCCGAGCGCGCCGTACCAGAACCGGTGGCCGCCGTGCTTGGCGAGCGCGATGTCCTGGCCGTAGGACGTCTTGAAGATGAATCGCATGGTCTCAGACCTTCTTGCGCAGCTTCTCGCCGAACAGGCCGTTCGGCTTGAACCAGAGCATCGCCAGGACCACGACGTAGGGCGCGATGTCCTTGAAACCGGTGGGCAGGTAGAAGCCCGCGAGGGACTCGACGATCCCGATGATCAGGCCGCCGACGATCGCGCCGGGCAGGCTGCCGAAGCCGCCGACGACCGCGGCCGGGAACGCCTTCAGGCCGATGAAGCCCATGTTCACGTGCACGAAGGTGATCGGCGCGAGCAGCAGGCCGGCGACCGCGGCGACCGCCGCGGCGAGCGCCCAGACCAGCCCGTTCAGGCGCTGCACCGGGATGCCCATGTAGTAGGCGGCGAGCTGGTTCTGCGACGAGGCCTGCATCGCGATGCCGACCGTCGAGTACCGGAACACCGCGTAGAGCACCGCGCACAGCACCGCGGTGGCGCCGATCACGACCAGCTGCTCGACCGAGGTCACGAGCCCGCCGGCGTTGACGACGACGTCCTTGTAGGGGACCGGCAGCGTGTGGGTCTCGGTGCCGATCGTCGGCACCATCGTGATCAGCCCGCGCACGATGTAGCCGATGCCGATCGTCAGCATCACGATCGTGAACTGGGGCTGGCCCAGGATCGGACGGATGACGAGCCGCTCGACGAAGAGCCCGAAGGCGCCCATCGCGGCGATCGCGGCGATCACCGCGAGCCAGAACGGGAAGCCGAGCATCGTCATCGCGGCGAGCCCGCCGAACGCGCCGAGCATCATCAGGTCGCCCTGGACGAAGCTGACCGTCTCGGTGGCCTTGTAGATGAGGACGAAACCCAGCGCGATGAGGCCGTAGATGCAGCCCTGCGCGATGCCGCTGATGACCAGTTGGAGGAACTGCAAGTTCGTCTCTTGTCGGTGTAGGTCGGTCTCCGGGCCGAAACATATCACGACGTTTCGAGTATTCGGAACGCCGGGGGAAAAGACCGCCGCGTCCGGACGCACGCCGTCGCCCGCGGCGCCCCGGGGGCGGAGCGGGACGCCGTCGCTCAGGCGGCGAAGAGCGCGGTCTCGAAGCGGGCGGGGTCGCGCTGCAGCCGTCGGCGCAGCAGCTTGTAGACGTCGGGGTCGAAGGGCTCGAGGCCCGCGGGCCCGAGCGCGCGCCAGCGGTCGAAGACCAGCCGGTCGACGAGGCCGGTCTCCGGATCGTGCTCGGTCGTGGCGACCGGGCCGTCGAAGGGCCACGCCGGGAACCGCAGCGGCGCGAGCGCCTCGAGGAGCCGGGCGTGGTGCGCCTCGGGCGCCTCCTCGGCGCAGCACAGCCCCAGGCAGCGACGGACCTGGCGCGAGAAGCACGGACCCTCGCGCGCCCAGAGCCCGAGCGCGCGGTCGCACAGCCGGTGCTCGCGCCCGAGCGCCGACAGCGCGGCGCGCGCGCTCGCGCGGCTGCCGAACGGACCGTGCAGCCCGGCGACGGACGAGGGGTCGGCGTCGGGCAGCTCGGCGAGCGGCACGATGCGCGGCGGCCGGCCGGGCTCGGCGGGCTGCACGAAGCAGGTGGTCTCGCGCCGGCGCAGCGCGAGGTTGTGCAGCGGCGTGCAGGCCTTGATCCGCTGCATCTCGAGCAGCAGCGCGCCGAACTCCCCGGCGGTGGGCTCGGTGCGCAGCGCGTGCACCTCGGCGACCAGCCGCGCGTCGTTGGCGTTTCGGCTGTCGGCGTAGAAGTGCGAGCGCACGCGCTCGCGCAGGTTGCGCGCCTTGCCGACGTACAGCGGCGCGCCCTGCGCGCCCTCGAAGACGTAGATGCCGGGCGACTCGGGCAGCGCGTCGAGCGCGCCGATGGGCAGGTGCGGCGGCGTGGCCGGCTGGCGCAGCAGCTCGCGCACCGCCGCCTCGAGCGCCGCGGGGTCGCCGTCGCGCCCGAGCACCTGCAGGAATCCGCGGATGGCGCGGGCGTCGCCGAGCGCGCGGTGCCGGTCGGCCGACGACAGGCCGTGGCGCTCGATCAGCGCGTCGAGCCGGTGCGAGGCCTGCTCGGGGAACAGCCGGCGCGACAGCCGCACCGTGCAGAGCACCTCGGCGGTGAAGCGCTCGCCGGCCCGGCGGAACTCGGCCTTGAGGAAGCCGTAGTCGAAGCGCGCGTTGTGCGCGACGAAGACCCGCCCCTCGAGCCGGCGCGCGACCTCGGGCAGCAGCTCCGCGAATCGCGGCGCGACCCGCACCATCTCGTTGGTGATGCCGGTGAGCGACTGGATCTCGGGCGGGATCGGCACCTCGGGGTTGACGAGGGACGACCACTCCTCGACGAGCGCGTCGCCGTCGACCAGCACGATCCCGATCTCGGTGATGCGGTCCTCGGACGGCGACACGCCGGACGTCTCGAGGTCGACGAAGGCGTAGCGGCGAAGCGTCATCCGACGAGGATGACACAGGGGTGGCTCGGGGCATGAGCTCGGCCGGATGCGGCGATCCGAAGCGCGGCCGCGGCCGCGGACGGGAACTGCGCGCGCCTAGCTGATCACGTACGACGCGGCGCCGGTGGCCACGAGCTGGCCCTCGTCGCCGTGCAGCTCCATCTGCACCGACCCGATCCGCCCGCCGAGCCGGGTCACGCGCGCGGCCGCCTCGAACCAGGCGCCGACCCCCTGGCGCAGGTAGTCGATGCGCAGGTCGATCGTGCCCATCCGGCCGAGCCGGTGCATGACCTGCACGGCGCCCTCGTCGGCGTGCTTCTCCGCGATCGCGACCATCAGCGCGAGGCCCGCGGTGGCGTCGAGCACCGAGGCGATCACGCCGCCGTGCAGCCGACCGTACGCGAAGTGGCCGACCAGGCTCGGCCGCATGTCGAAGCGCACGCGGGGGCGGGCGGGCTCGAACGAGACCACGCGGAAGCCGAGCACCTCGTTGAAGGCGATCCGGTGCTCGAACATCCGGCGCAGCTCGTCCTCGAATCGCCGCTGCTCGTCCGCGCCGCGGCGGGGACCGGGAACGTGCGCGGTCATCGGGCCGGCCTCACGAGTACGTGACGCCGTCGCGGCGGTCGGCGGGGTCGAGGTGCGGCACCGCGTTGAACGCGACGCAGTGCGTCGCGTGCTCGCCGCAGCGGAACTCGGTGACCCCGGTGTTGCGCAGCTGCAGGTTGATCCGCACCATCGACGCGTGCGGCGCGCCGAGCGCCTCGGCGATCAGCGTGGAGATCGGGCCGCCGGAGCTGATCACCAGCACGCGCCGCGCCGCGCGATCGGCCCGCGCCTCGGCGAGCCCGGCGCGCACGCCCTCCAGGAACCGGCCGAACGGCCGGTGCGGCGAGACGTCGACGCGCGCCTCGACCCAGTCCTCGAGCGCGTCGCGCAGCTGGCGGAAGTGCTCGCGCCGTCCGGAGCCGGCCGCGGGCGCCGGCGTGCCGGTGCGGGCCCGCCACGCGTGCAGCAGCACGTCGGCGTCGTACTCGTCGAGGCCGGCGTGCTCGATCGGCGCCGGCAGCGCGAGCCCGCCCTCGACGAGCCCGGCGAGCGTCTCGCGGTGGCGGCGCAGCGTGCCGGTCACCACCCGGTCGAACGCCGGGCCGCGCTCGGCGAGCCACTCGCCGAGCCATCGCGACTGGCGGTGGCCGAGCGCGGAGAGCCGGTCGTAGTCGTCGGTGCCGAACGAGGCCTGGGCGTGTCGGACGAGGAGGAGTTCGGTCACGGGGATGGAGCGGAGCGGCGGGACGCGCGGATCTTACGCGAGCGCGCGCCGGTTCCGTTCCGATGCCGTCGGGCAGGTCAGTTCGAGACCCTCGCGTCCGGGGGCGCCCGGTCGAGCGTCGGCGGCGGCTCCGGATCGAGCGGCCGTCAGCTTTCCGGGTCGTACGCGAACTCGCGGAGCTCCTGGGAGCAGCGGCAGGCGCCCGCGAGCCTCGCGGCCCATCGGACGGCGGCTTCGCGCGACGGGAGCTCCAGCACGCAGAAGCCGCCGTCGAACCCCTTCGTCCGAGGGTAGGTCCGATCCGAGACCGTGCCGTCCGAGGCGACCATGACGGGGGCGACCCCGTCGTCGATCCCCCCGCCGAACACGTACACGCCCGCGGCCTTCGCCTCGCGGACGACGTCGCGCGCCGCTTCGCCCACGGCGGCGAGGTCCTCGACGGGAACGTCCATCGCCTCCGCGGGAAAGGAGATCAGGTATTTCGTCATCGTCGGGCCCTTCGGACGAGGTCGGCGGCCGCACGAGGCCGGTATCGATCGTCGCGGCCGACTCGCGCTTCGACGTCGGCAGTGTACCGAGCCCGGCGGCGACGCCGCGTCGGTCCTGTCGGCGACGCCGTGTCGGTCCCATCGGCCACGCCGTGTCGATCGGTCGGCGACGCCGCTCGGACGAGGCGGCGCAATCGGGTAGTCTCGATCGGCGGGCCCGATTCAGGAGAGGCGCGCGTCGGCGGGCGACGCGCCGCCCGCCGCGTGCGCGGGCTCTCGCGCGGGTCCGCGGGTCGGCGGTCCGTCAGAGCCGCGGACCGATGTGCCGCCCCGGGTAGCGTTCGTCGAGCTCGCGGATCAGCCGCTCGGCGCCCTGCGGGTCGATGCGCATCAGGATGGCGTCGAGCTTGTCCTCGAGCCGGTCGTCCTCCTCCTTCGACTGGGGGGAGCCCACGTAGAGCAGGTAGGTGAGGCCGATCACCTGCCACAGCAGCTGCAGGAACTCGGACTGCCAGTTCTCGAAGGTGTCGCGCGCCATCAGCGACAGGTACCCGGAGACCTCGACGGGCTGGCCGCGCGCCTGCTGCTCGCTCACGTACTCGAACCATCCGAACAGCCAGTGGCCGGCGAAGCTGAACAGGAAGAAGGCCGCGGTGACCCAGGCGAAGCCGTAGCGTTTCGCGACGGACAGTCTCATCGACGCTCTCCTCGGTGCATCGTCAGAATCCCTGCTCGAAGCCCGCGACCAGCCGCCATCGCGGCGCGCTCTCGCCGCCGCGCCCGACGCCCGCACCGACCGACAGCATCGCCGCGCGCCACATCTCGCGCCGCATCCCGAGCTCGGCGATCGAGGCCGTCGCGCCGCGGGTGCGCTGCTGCTCGCGCACGAGGTCGGCGACGATCGCCGTGCGCGGATCGAGCGAGGTGCTCCAGCCGAGGATCGCGCGGAGCCGATCGGCGCGCTCGTCGGGCGCCGGCGACGCGTTGTGCAGCCAACCGAGGTTGGCGTGCGCCTGCGGGCCGCCGGAGCGCGTGCCGATCGACCTGGTCGCGATCAGGCGGAGCTCGGTGTCGACGCCGCTCGAGCGCGTGCCGGTGGGCAGGTCGGCCTGCACCGACGCCGCGAGCGCGGGCCGCGCGCCGCGCTCGTCCGTCAGGCGATGCATCAGCTGCGCGCGCACGTCGCCGCTGCCGACCCGGTCGGCCGAGCCGAACGCGCCGCGCAGCCCGATCGTGCCCTGCCAGCGCTCGGTGAACCCGACCTGGAACTGGGGCTCGACGAGCAGGGCGCGGTCGCCGCCGCGTTCGCGGTCCAGGCGCGTCTGGAGCTGCACCTGTCGCTCGCCGCGGTCGAGCGTGCGGGCGTCGGCGATCTCGGCCGGCAGGCCGGACTCGAGATTGGACGGATCGGCGGATACGCCGGGCGCGACCAGCGCCGTGCAGAGCGACGCCGCGAGGCGCAGCGCCACGTCGCCGCGGACCGAGCGGCGCGCCGGACGCCGGGTTGCCGCAGCGCCGCACGTCGATCCGACGGCACCGGTGGAGCGGGATGGAAGCATGGCGAGCCCTCGACGCGTGTGGCCACGGCTCAGCAACCGCGATGCCCGGCTGGGCGGGGCGCCCCGGACGCCGGCGATCCGGGTGCCGGACCACGGCTGAGCTTCGTGTCGTCGAGACGTTCATGCCCGCGTCGGAGGACACCGCGGGGCCGCATGGAGGCTGGACCGCCGGGGAGGGCTCTCCGACCGGGCGGTCCGGACCGCTCCCGCTCCGGGCCCGGATCTCGCCCATCTCACTGCGAACTCACATTTTCGGGAACGAGATCGTGTTCGATACCCTGTTCACCGTGATCGGCTTCGCCTGGGTGGTCGGCTCCGCCGGCACCCTCGTGCTGCTGCGCATCAACCCCCGGGACGACGACTGACCCGACGCTCGGGACCGACGCAGGACGGGCGACCGGAGGGCGAGGCCCGCCTCGGCACGTCTGCGCGCACTCCGGCGTGAAGCCGCGCGGCTGGCGCCCCCGGCACGAATCGAACGTGCGACCCTCCCCTTAGGAGGGGGATGCTCTATCCACTGAGCTACGGGGGCGGCTCGGTCCGGATTGTACCGAAGGGCGACCCGCACGCCCGGCGAGCGCGGCGGCGGCGGTATGCTCGGGCACCGACCGGAGCCGAGCCATGACCCGCATCGCCTTTCGCCGCGCGACCGTCTTCGACAGCGTCTCCGGCACCCTGCGCCCCGACGCGACCGTGGTGGTCGAGGGCGAGCGCATCGCCGACGTCCTCTACGCGGAAACGCCCGTCGACGACGCGCAGATCGTCGACGTCGCCGGCCGCACGCTGATGCCGGGGCTGATCGACGCGCACGTGCACGTGACCTCGACGGTGCCCGACTTCCTGAAGCTCGCGATGATGCCGGCCTCGCTGATCGCGGCGCAGTCGAAGGACATCATGGAGGGCATGCTCGCGCGCGGCTTCACGACGGTGCGCGACGCCTCGGGCGCCGATCACGGCCTCGTCGAGGCCGTGGAGCGCGGCCACTTCCGCGGCCCCCGGCTCTTCATCGCCGGCCAGGCGATCTCGCAGACCGGCGGGCACGGCGACGTGCGGCCGTCGGGCGTGCGCGGCCCGATGTTCTGCAGCTGCGCGGGACTGGGGATGCTGGCGTCGATCGCCGACGGCGTGCCCGAGGTGCGGCGCGCGGCGCGCGAGCAGCTGCGCACCGGTGCCCACCAGATCAAGGTGATGGCGGGCGGCGGCGTGTCGAGCCCGACCGATCCGATCGACGGCACGCAGTACTCGGTCGACGAGCTGCGCGCGATCGTCGAGGAGGCCGAGGCCGCGAACACCTACGTGATGGCGCACGCGTACTCGCCGCGCGCGATCGAGCGCGCGATGCAGGCGGGCATCCGCTCGATCGAGCACGGCAACCTCGTCGACGAGGCCTCGGCGCTCGCGATGCGGCGCGCCGGCGCGTGGCTCGTGCCGACGCTGGTCACCTACGACTCGCTCGCGCGCGAGGGCGCGAGGCTCGGCTGGCCGCAGGCGATGCTCGACAAGCTCGAGCGCGTGCGCCGCGCCGGCATCGAGTCGCTGCGGATCGCGAAGGCGGCGGGCGTGCCGATCGGCTTCGGCACCGACCTGCTCGGGCCGATGCACGACGACCAGAGCAACGAGTTCACGATCCGCGCGGCGGCGATGAGCCCGGTCGAGGTGCTGCAGAGCGCCACCTCGGTCAACGCGCGGCTGCTCGGGCGCGAGGGCGAGCTCGGCGTCGTGGCCCGCGGCGCGCTCGCCGACCTGCTGGTCGTCGACGGCGATCCCACCGTCGACCTCGCGCTGATGCAGGGGCAGGGCGCGCGGATGCCGGTCGTGATGAAGGGCGGGCGGTTCGTGCGGAACCGCCTCGCCGCCTAGCGCGCGCGACCCCCAACGGACGAAGGCCCGGGACGATGCCCGGGCCTTCGAGGAGTCCGCCTCGCCGGCCCGCGGACGGGCCGGCCCCGCGGGGCGTCAGGAGCCGCCGACGCTCGTGAAGCGCGCCTCCGGACGGTCGTCCGAGCGGTGCACGGTGCTGACGTTCTTCTTCATCGCCCACGGCCGCATCTGGTGGTGGATGGGCACGTAGTAGGCGTTGTCGGCCGTCAGCTTCAGCGCGTCGCGCAGGATCTGGTCGCGCTTCTTGACGTCGGTCTCGGTCTTCGCCGCGTCGATCATCGCGTCGAGCTTCGGATCGCTCATCCGACCGAGGTTGAAGTTGCCGTCGGCGCCGGTCGTCTTCGTGCGCATCAGCGACTGCAGCGAGTACAGCGCGTCGTAGGTCGCGACGCCCCAGCCGAGCATGTACGCGCTGGTCTCGTGCTTCTGGATCTTCGGGATGTAGGTCGCGAACGGCATCGCGTTGAGCTTGACCCGCAGGCCCGCGCGCGCCCACATGCCGACGAGCGCCTGGCAGATCTCCTCGTCGTTCACGTAGCGGTTGTTCGGGCAGTCGAGCGTGAACTCGAAGCCGTTCGGGTAGCCGGCCTCGGCGAGCAGCTTCTTCGCGCCGTCGACGTTGGCCGGCTTGATCGCGTCGGCCTCCTTCGTGTGGCCGTTGACGCCCGGGGCGACCATGATGTTCGCCGGCAGCGACAGCCCGCGCATGATCGTGCGCTGGATCGCCGCCCGGTCGACCGCCATGTTGAGCGCCTGGCGCACCCGGACGTCCTTGAACGGGTTCTTGCCCTTCACGTCCGAGTACTGCAGCTCGTTGCTGTGCTGGTCGAGGCCGATGAAGATCGTCCGGACCTCGTGGCCCTCGAGCACCTTCAGGTCGGCGTTCTGGCGCAGGCGCGCGACGTCCTGGGTCGGCAGGTCGGTGACCAGGTCGACCTCGCCCGACAGCAGCGCGGCGATGCGCGTGGCGTCGGCCTTCACCGGCGTGTAGAACACGCGCGTGGTGTTGCCGTCCTTCTTGCCCCACCACTTGTCGTTGTCGGACATCAGGATCCGCTGGTCGGGCGACCACCCGTTGATCACGTACGGACCCGTGCCGTTGGTGTTGCGCGAGGCGAACGTGTCCTCGCGCGCCTTGTAGTCCTGGACCTTCTCGGACTTGTTCTTGACCGACCAGGCCCGGCTCATGATCCGGAAGTCGATGATGTTGCGCAGCAGGATCGGCTGCGGCGCGTCGAGGATCAGGTCGACGGTGTGGTCGTCGATCTTCTTCACCTCCTTGATGCCGCTCACGTAGATCTGCATCGTGCCCTGCGGCTGGCGGATCCGCTCGAACGAGAAGACGACGTCGTCGGCGGTGAACGGCGTGCCATCGTGGAACGCGACGCCCTTGCGCAGGTTGAAGCGCCACTGCGTCGGCGAGACCTGCTGCCAGCTCGTCGCGAGCGCGGGCTCGATCGAGTAGTCCTTGCCGTAGCGGGTCAGGCCCTCGTACGCGTGCATCATGATCGCGTTCGTCGTCGCATGGTTCTGCGAATGCGGATCGAGCGTCAGGATGTCGTTCTGGGCGGCCCAGCGCAGCGGATTGGCGTGCACGGCGCCGAGCGCCAGGCTCGCCGCGATCGCGGTCGCGCCGAGCAGCGTCTTGATCTTGGTCATCGACGTGTTCTCCTCGTTGGAATGCACGGGGCCGGCAGGCGCCGCCGCGCGTGGCGGCGACTCTATCACGCGTCGCGCCGCGCTCGCGCACCCGTCGGGGCGGCCGCGGGGCGCTCCCAGGCGCGGATCGCGTAGCGCAGTCCGGTGCGGCTCGTCGCCGCCTCGTCGCGGGTGCAGGTCCAGTCGGCGGGATCGAAAGGCGGGAAGAACGCGTCGGCGTCCTCGACCTCGACGTCGACCTCGGTGACGACCAGCCGGTCGGCGCGCGGCATCGCCTCGCGGTAGACCTGGCCGCCGCCGACCACGAACAGCTCGGGCAGCCCGTCGCACAGGGCGATCGCCTCGTCGAGCGACCCGACGCGCTCGCAGCCCGGATGCGACCACCCGGCGTCGCGCGTCAGCACCAGCGAGCGCCGGCCCGGCAGCGGCCGGCCGATCGACTCGAACGTGCGCCGGCCCATCAGCATCGGATGGCCCATCGTCGTCGCCTTGAAGTGCCGCAGGTCCTCGGGCAGGTGCCAGGGCAGCGCGTTGCCGCGGCCGATCGCGCCGTCGCGGGCGCGGGCGACGACCAGGGTCAGGCGGGGTGGGCTCATCGACGCGGCTCGTGGGTCGGGGCGGGGACGGCGTCGAGGATAGCGCGACAGCCGTGCAACGGCCGCGCGACGGTCGTGGCCGAGCGCGGCCGTCCCCACTAGAATCCGCGCGTCGCCGTCCCCGCGTCGCCGCCCGCGGCGAGGCCCCGGTCCCCGATGTCCGTCCGCTCGATGCCGCCGCTCCTCGCCTTCCTCGCCTGCGTGCTCGTGTCCGCGCTGTGCGCGTGGATCGGTCACGCCCGGCTGATCGAGGCCGCCGACGACGAGCTCGCGCTCGCCGCGCGCTCGGCCGCGGCGCGCGTCGAGACCGAGTTGCGCGGCCGGCTGCGGGCGCTCGAGTCGGTCGCCGCGCTCGAGGCGCAGGCTCCGTCCGCGGCCGACGTCGCCGGGCATCGCCGTGCGGCGCTCGCGATCCTCGCCAGGCTCTATCCGGAACTCGCGTGGGCCGGTTTCACCGACGACTCGGGGCGGGTGCTCGCCGCGCACCGCGGCCTGCTCGAGGGGGTGGACGTGTCCGCGCGCCCCTGGTGGCGGGCCGCGAGGGGCGGCCCGTACCTGGGCGGGGCCCGGGAGGCGGTGCTGCTCGCCGACGCGCTGCGCGCGATCGCGATCGGAACCGACCCGCCGCGCCTTCTCGACGTCGCGGTGCCGCTGCGCGATGCGGCCGGCGTACCCAAGGGCGTGCTGGGCGTGCATCTCGATGCCGAATGGGCGGCCCGCCTGCGCGAGGCGCTGCAGGGCACGCTCGCCCGCCTCGACGACGTCGAGGTGCTGCTGGTGCAGCCCGACGGGCGTCCGGTCTCGGGCCGTCCGTCGAGCGGGCCGGCCGTCGAGCTGCCCGGACGAGGCGGCGAGATGGGCAGGACCGCGATGGTCGACGGCCGGGAGCGCGCGGTCGCCGCCGCCGCGGTCGACGGCGACGTCGTCGTCAGCCGGCTGGGCTGGACGATCGTGGTCGCGCGCGATCCCGGAAGGCATTCGGCACGCGCGTCCGCGTACGCGACCGGCGTGCTCGCCGCGGGGCTCGCCGTCGGCGCGCTCGCCGCGCTCGGCACGCGGCTCGCGCTCAGACGGCGACCGGCGCCTTGATGTGCGGGTGCGAGCGGTAGCCGACGATCGACACGTCCTCGAAGCGGTAGTCGAAGATCGACGGCGCGCGCCGCAGCTCGAGGCGCGGCAGCGGGAAGGGCTCGCGCGACAGCTGCTCGCGCGCCTGGTCCAGGTGGTTCAGGTACAGATGGCAGTCGCCGCCGGTCCAGACGAAGTCGCCGGGCACGAGGTCGCACTGCTGCGCGACCATCTCGGTGAGCAGCGCGTACGACGCGATGTTGAACGGCACGCCGAGGAAGATGTCGGCGCTGCGCTGGTACAGCTGGCACGACAGCCGGCCGTCCGCGACATGGAACTGGAACAGCGCGTGGCAGGGCGCGAGCGCCATCCGCGGGATGTCGGCGACGTTCCACGCGGAGACGATCAGCCGGCGCGAGTCGGGATCCGACTTCAGCCGCCGCATCAGGTCCTCGATCTGGTCGATCCGCCCGCCGTCGGGGGTCGGCCACGACCGCCACTGGTGTCCGTAGACCGGCCCGAGCTCGCCGCGCTCGTCGGCCCACTCGTCCCAGATCGTCACGCCCGCCTCGCGCAGCGGTCCGACGTTGGTCGAGCCCGACAGGAACCAGAGCAGCTCGTGGACGATCGACTTCAGGTGCAGCTTCTTCGTCGTGACGAGCGGGAAGCCCTCGGACAGGTCGAAGCGCATCTGCCAGCCGAACACCGACAGCGTGCCGGTGCCGGTGCGGTCGGACTTGCGCGTGCCCTTCTCGAGGACGTGGCGCATCAGGTCGAGGTAGGCGTGCATGGGTTCAGGCGGCGAGGCCGCGGAAGCAGGTGCTGACCATCTGGTCGACGATCTCGGCGTCGGACATCGAGCCGCCGGCCTTCAGGTAGTCGAGCGTGGGGTCGCAGGTGCGCGCGTAGAGGGTGTAGAGCACGAACTCGTCGCGCATCCCGGGGCGCAGCGCGCCCTCGTCGCGCGCGCGCACGATCAGCTCGCCGATCCGGTCGGACAGTTCCGTCAGCGCGTCCATGTAGCGCCGGTTGGCGAGCAGGCTCTGCTGGAGCGCCGGGCTCGTCGACGGCAGGTGCGGCACGCTGCCCGACAGGCGCTGCACCAGCGTCCAGCGCAGCAGCCCCTCGAGCCGCTCGATCGCCGGCCCGTCGGGCGAGATCGTCGCGAGCGCGGCGCTCGTCTGGTCGAGCAGCCGGATCATGACGGCCGCGGCGAGCGCTTCCTTCGACTCGAAGTGCTTGTACAGGCTGCCCTTGGCGATCCCGACCTCGGCCGCGATGTCGTCCATCGACATCGCCTCGTAGCCCTTGTCGGCGAGCAGCCGGTTCGTCGCGTCGAGGATCGCCTCCGCGCGCAGCTCGAACTGGGTCTCGCGGAACGATTTTCGGGGCGCGGGCAGGTTCACGGAGGGCACCGGGAGGCGACGCGCGACGCGCTCGTCACGCCGAGCCGATTGTACTCACTGCGCCGCTGGCGGGGGCGGGGCGACGCCGGGCACGCCGCCCGTCATGCCGGAGGCGACGACACCGCCGGGCGGGGGCGATCCGGCCTGCGGCGGCGCGACCGCGGGCTGCTGGGCGGGCGCGACCGCGCCCGGCACTGCGAGG